>JBDHQE010000007.1:0-42592 GCA_039806885.1 Verrucomicrobiales bacterium | reverse complement strand
CCCAAGGGACGAGTCCGTAACCGACCAGAGCCACCGCCATGATCGAGAATCCAATAATTACAGAACGACGTTCCCCTAGATAGGGAATGATACGCCGGGTCAATCCGCCCTGCACGATCACTGCCATCAGGCCGACTAGTGCGAGCGATAGCCCCGTCTGGCGCGGCCCCCATCCGAAGCGATAATCCGTATAAAGCACCCAAATCGCCGGATAGACCTGCTGGGCCAGACTGTTGAGGAAATAACAGAGTGATAGACCGAGCACGAGAGGGTGACGCCGCAAAGAGAGCAGAGCCCCGACTGGATTCGATCGACGAAGACTGAATGCTCGCTGATTTTTCGGGTTCAAGGACTCTGGAAGGATAAGAAAGCCGTAGAGCCAGTTCAGGAGAGTGAGACATCCTGCCGCAATAAATGGGAGGCGCAGGCCATAGTGTCCGAGCCATCCTCCCAGTGCTGGACCGAACACGAATCCTATCCCCGCAGCCGCGCCGATGATGCCGAAATTCGCCGCTCGCTTTTCCGGCGGGCTGATGTCGGCGATGTACGCGGCAGCGGCAGAGAAATTGGCTCCGCTGATGCCCGAAATAACACGCCCGACGAAGAGCCAGACCAGTGAAGGTGCCCAAGCGAGTAGAAAATAATCCAGTCCCGATCCGAAGAGTGAAAACAGAATGACAGATCGCCGCCCGAATCGATCCGATAGATTCCCTAGCAAGGGAGCGAACAGGAGCTGCATCAGCGAATAGACCCCCACTAGCCAGCCGAACACATAGGATGCATGCTCAAAACCGCCTCCAGCGATCTGCTCAACCAACTTCGGGAGAATCGGCACCACCAGCCCGATCCCGAATACATCTAGCGCCAGAGTGGCGAAGATGAAGTAGAGTCCAGGTCTAGGCCTTTGCATAGGCGAGGGGGAATTCGCCTTGCATCAGCGAAATCGGATCATCCGTCGTATCATGGCATCACGTGCTGTGTCAATCTGGGGCGGATCGAACTCATGCTCTGGACGATCACTCACTCCCCTCCAGTGGATGCAGTCGATTGGTCAGTGGGAAGTAGGCACGTTTCATCGTCGCTCCTGCCCACCAGACGCTATGGACAACTTCGAGAGCTTTCATCGCATTCTCTCCGGAGCAAATCGGAGCCCTATCTTCCGCAATCGCCGCCAGCCAGTCGTGAACGACGAGGCGATTGGCGGCGTCATTCCCGGAAAGGCCATCGACCGAGGCATGATAATCCCCCTCCGCTTTTGGCCAAGTCTCCCAGTAAGCACTTCTTTCCGGCGAGGCAGGATTATCCTCGATCAGCAGTGAAAGTGTCGGAGGCTGCCCTGCAAAAAGCCGCATGATCCCGAGCGTGCCGATGAACTCCAATCCCCAGGGACCGTATAGATAATGCAGTCGTCGATCAGAGACGTAGGAGACGTGAACTCCGGATTCTGTATAAAATTCGGCATGGATAGAATCGCCCAGCAGTGGACCTAGGTCTTCTTTCTCAGAAAGGTGAAAATCATCTGCAATGACAGACAGGCCATCTTTCGTGATCGTCGCAGAGCAGTGGCTAATTTCTCCAGCGAAGAGCCGGACCAGATCGAAGAGATGCGTGCCCAGCACCAACAAATCCTCGCCGCCAGCTCGAGCGTCCATCATTCCAAAGACCTTGATCTCCAGTAGATCACCGATGAGCTTCTCTCGCTCCTCTAGGAACTGACGAACGTGCGGATCACAGCGCATCGGATGAAGCACGGCTAGCTTCAGCCCCTTTTCCGCCGCTAAGGAGAGCAGTTCATCCGCTTCCCGCAGCGTCCGTGCGATGGGCCGCTCCCAGCACACATGAGCACCGGCCTCTAGGGCAGCTTTCACCATGGCGTAGCGCTCACCCGTCTCTCGTGGACCGATCGCCACGAGATCCGGCTGCTCCGTCGCCAGCATCTCATGATAATCCGCATAAGCCCTCTCTGCACCTGTGCGGAGCTGAGCCGCATCCAGCCCTTCCGGATCGCTGTCGGCGATCCCGACGAACCGAACTCCCGGAAGATTTTGAAAAAGAATATCCAGTCCATGACCGTATCCCCCGGCATTCGTGTGCCCGATCACCGCAGCACGCAGAGATTTCACGACGGATTCGGGAGTAGGCTCTGGTACGACTTCGTCAGTCGGGAGTGGAGATTCATCAGCCGATGTGAGTGACTCGGATTCTGGATTTTGTGCGTCCAGTGTCGCGGTGCCAGCCTCCTCTACTCTCGGTTCCGTAGTCTCGTCCTCGGGTAACTCCGATTCTCCTACTTCTGGCTCCGCGATGCTTTCGGCGACAAACGATTCAGTCGATTCAGTCGATTCAGTCGATTCAGTCGATTCAGTCGATGCGGAAGGTGATTCAGATGAGAGGACTAGCTCCGCCGAGTCCTCCTCGGAATCGACAACAGGAGTATCCGCTGCGACGGATGAATCTGTATCACTGGAAGCAGTCGGAATGCTCGGAGCGATCTCCGAAATAGCCTCGAGCGGAGCGATCTCTCCCCCGTCCTTTTCAGCGGCGGGCCGTGACTCGACTACTTCCTCATCGCTTAGCTCCGGAGTCTTGCGCTTCTTTCGTTTTGTCCGGATCATTCCTGACGCTGCCATTCCGGCACTGCCAAAAACTGCGTGCGTTTCCGTTTTTTTGTCCTTCGAACTCATCTGGAAGTGAGGTTATACTTCTGAACCCGCTGCGGCAACGATCAAATTTCGCTCCAGGCTCCTCTCGCGTGAAAAAAGTGGGAAGGAGAGGGAAGGAGGAAGGGAGACTGATAGGCTTCGGTGCGGAACCACTAATGAACACGAATGACACGAAGTAAGACAGCCTGCCGAAGGCAGCCCGTAGGGCAGAGCGAAGCGATGGCAAATGGACACGAATGAGATGAGGAAACTGGTGGCTTGAGTGAATAGGCTTTGGGGGGAGCATTGCACATTGCACAATGCACAAGCGGTCGAGGGTCCCCTTCTGGAGAAATTTGATTCCGCCGGATCACTGCCACTCTAGATACCCAGAGGCCGCTAGGTGAACCTCTTGCACGAGAGCATCGTGAGCGTAGGTGTAAGGATTCTCGATTTCTCCCCGGATCACACGAGCAAATTCTCGCAACTGCCCCTCATAACGATCTCCCTCAATCGCGAAATCCACGACATGGGTTCCCTTTTCGTACCTTTCGTTGGCTTCCTTGAGCCTCAATTGTAGCGACAAGGGCTGGCCGTCGAAGCGCTCCAGTGGGGAGAGTTCGATGGTGCCCTGATCACCAGTGATTTTCAACCGCCGATTGCGGATGCCGTCGGTTTCCAAATCGCAGGCGTAGATGGCAGCGTGGGCGTGTGGGTATTGCAAAACGGCCATGCTGTTGTTTTTTGCCCCCTTGGCAGCCCTAGCAGTCGATCCCAGCAGGGAAATCACCTTTTCCGGTCTTCCCATCATGGACACGATCCAATCGACATGGTGGCAGCCCAGATTGAACATGATACCACCATGATAGGCGCTCAGATAGCGCTGATAGCTCTCTCCGCCGTAGCTATGGCTCATCCCAGCCTGAATCTCGAAAATGTTTCCAAGCCACCCTTTTCGCACTGCTTCTTGGCAAAACTGGATTGCGGGATTCGTTCGCAACATGTAACCGATCTGAAAGGGAAGGGAGCGTTCCTCACATCCCTCTAGGAGCTTCTTGAATAGGGCGATATCCTCCCCGCCTGGCTTATCCATCGCGATAGCCAAGCCTTGCTCCATGCACTGGATGGCCGTTGGCACCAGATCGCCGTTGGCTGTCTCGATCATGACGGCTTGTAGCCCCGGCAGCTCGAACAGCTCGTCCAGACTCATCCACTTCAGCCCCTGGTACGGCTTCAAGTTGCTCCCTCCGTATCTCGCCGCTGTGGAGTGGCGATCATCCACCACTCCCACTACCTCGTAATCGTCGGACAGCTTTCTCAAGGTATCCATCCGGTTCGCGTGCTCGTGACAGATGCCGACTTGAGCGATCTTGATTTTCGATACGTGGGTAGGCTTGTTTTCTTGTGCCAGCAACGCGGGAGCCGCTGCGATTACCGAGCCATGAAGCCCGGTCGTTTTGAGAAATTCTCTTCTTTCCATCGCTACAGTCTGTTGAGTCAATTCGAAATCAAGCCTAAAAACTCGCTCGGTCAATCTGATTGAGCCACGACGTCAATGCGAGAAGAGGAAGGAATTACTGGCTGGGGTCGGGTTAGGTCAAAGACCAACGAGGACGTAGGCCGCTCCCATCGAGAAAGTCAGTCGGACGAAAAGCCCCGACTCTCCCCTGCACCAGCGGCACCATGTGATCTTGTCCGCCTCTGCCTCCCCGCACGATCAGCTTGCCTTCCTCACCAAAGAAATCGTGCTTCTACCTTCGCTTTGATGCTGTAAGCCACAGTCGAAAGGCTTGAGGGCGTTCGACTAAGCTTTCGCCAGCTTCATATCAGTTCGGAGGACTACCTCCCCGAATCTTTGGATTGCGCCTCTAATCGGCGCAGGCTACAATCTTCCCATGAAGTTGAAGGCAATCGTGCATGAAGCGGAAGAGGGCGGTTACTGGGCTGAAGTGCCCGCTCTTCCGGGCTGCTTTTCTCAGGGCGAATCTTTAGCTGAGCTTGAGGAGAATTTACGGGAAGCGATTAAAGGTTGGCTCTTGGCGGCTGAACCTGATGAACTCACGAAGAGCGACAAGGTGCTAGAAGTCGCCGTATGAAATCAGTCACGGGAAAGCATTTTGCCAAGCTCGTAGAACAGAAGGGCTGGCGGTTAGTTCGAGTGAATGGTAGTCATCACATTTATACGAAAGACGGTAGAATAGAGCGACTTGTCATTCCTATCCACGGAAGCCAGACCCTGAAAATTGGCCTTCAACGGAGTTTGATGAAGATCATTCCCCTTGATGAAACTGAACTATAGTATGTCCCAAGGCGAATAGGAAAGAGCGTAGCAATGCGTTGGCTTTGAATGTGCTCCTATTTGTAAGAGACAGGCTATTTTCAATTTCGGCATCATTTCACATGCGTAAGCAATACCACTTTCGTGAAAGCAAAGACGGCTTACTAGCTTGGGATGTTCATCGCTTGATTTGCCTTGCAAAAGATATACAGCCTTGCACCATAGATCTTTCCGCCATCCGGGAAGTCGACGAGCCCTATTGGTACAGCACTGAAGATCCACCCCCGACTTGTCGCGATTTGATAGACCATATGCGGCTTGTGGAGGACGCAGACCTTATCTACCCGATCATTCTTTCACCAGATGGGCGGATTTTGGATGGGATGCATCGTGTGGCCAAGGCCCTGTTGCAGGGTCAGTCCCAAATCATGGCCGTGCGCCTTCAGATCATGCCCGAGCCGGATTACATTGGCGTTGATCCAGATGAGCTTCCGTATGATGATGTCTAACAATTCATCCAAACTGAAGCCGTTTGTGATTATAAGGGACAGGCTTTTCAATTTGGCGGATGGGATCGGGCGACGGTCTGTGAGACTGTGCCCTAGTGGCGTCGGCCTATGACTCTGAATTTCCTGACTCCCGTTCCGAATTGCCAGGTAAGGCATCGACGACATTCTCAAAATCGAAGCCGATGACCGCCTCTGCCGCTAGGGTAGATATGCGATGATGTAACTGTTGGACGCGATGATGCGTATCAATCCCGCCGCCAACATAACGATTGCACAGGAAGATCACGAAAGTCTGAGAAAAAGGATCGATCCACAGCATCTGCCCTGTCCAGCCTGTGTGACCGTAGCTCCCAATCGGGAATAAAGCACCTCGTGCCAGTGTATACTCGTGCGGAGCTGTGCGATAGGGCGTATCGATATCCCAACCCAAGCCCCTCCGCACCGGGAGATTCCTGGCAGCGGGGCTGGTGAGTCCAGGCGGACTCTGCACACTGGTCATGAGTTTCACGGTCTCAGGCTGAAATATCCGCACGCCGTTCAGTTCGCCGAAATTCAACATCATTCGCGCAAATCGAGCCATATCAGAGGTCGTGGTGAACAAGGACGCATGAGCCGCCACGCCCCCGATGACGCGAGCCACAGTATCATCCACCAGCCCTCGGGCGGGCGAACTCGTCGGAGCGACTCTCTTTAGACATTCCCCTTCCGGACGGAATACCGTATCAGTCATTCGGAGGGGAGCGAAAATCTCTGTCGTCGAGAATTGATCCAGCTTCCGACCTGTCACACGCTCGATCACGGCACCCAATACCATCGTACCCGCGCTGCTGTAGGAGAATGCGGAACCAGGCTCGAACAGAAGCTTCGTGCGACAGGCTTGAGCCAGAGCATCTGCAGGATTGTTGAAAGGAGGCAGTGTGGGATTCAAATTCACAGGAAGCCCCGAACTGTGCAGGAGCAGATGCCTCAGCGTCACCTTTTCTCGACCTTCGCCAGTAAACTCCGGCAGATGCTTTGATACCAGATCATCCTCACCGATCAGCCCCCGCTCGACACACAGCATCGCAGAACTCGTCGTAACCATAACCTTGGTAATCGATGCCACGTCGAAGAGAGTATCCTCCGTCATCGCTTCTATCGGGGGCTGCGCAGTCCGCTGTCCCCAAGCGCGATGATAGGATTCGCCCTTGCGCTCCACCCACAGAGTAGCACCGAGAATGGTGCCGTCTTCCATCGCTTTTTTCACTGCTACATCAAGCGATGAGAGCTTTTCTGGTTTAAGGGCACCTCCGGAAACCCTCGCGAGCGGGCCGCCTAGAAAAAGGCCCTGATAAGCTTGCGACTTCGTCGTGGGGTCCAAAGGGCGGACCTGTGGCAGGCGGCGCCTTGAACGCCAATACTTTGTCGCTTGTCGATCGAGGAGCCCGCTCCACTCTCTCCGCGCTTCGCGCCTTACCGTCCAAGCCTCGCCTCGCGCTTCACGTTGGTTTCCGGAGGTGCCCTTGAGACTCTTGTTAAAACGCCATCCTGTAAATCCACTGGCGAAACCGCTAGGGGTTCCAGTCGCTGGAGTCAGAGGGCTAGTGAAATCTTCGCTCGCTAGCAATCGCCCACGCTGTGTCATCAGAGTCTTCGGCAGAGATTCGTCAGCGATCACTACGTGGCTGAAAGAGAGGAATACGAATAAGCAGAGGAATCGCTTCATGAGAAAGACCATAAGACTCTCACTATCCTGAGTTCTTTCCTCCAAATCAATGTGTCGTCGCTCCGCGATCACGACCTCATCAGTCTCGATTTTCGCTGGATTTCCCACGCTACAGATCGGTATCATGTGAGTGATTTCTGCGATTCCTCACATGAAGACTCTACGCATCCTGCCTCTGCTGCTCTTACTCACCCTTTCTCTAGGAAGCGCCGAACTCCCCAATGCCACTCACGACAAACTGCCCCGATGGCGAGGTTTCAATCTACTAGAGAAATTCATCTGGAAGGGAAAGCGCGAATCGTTTCACGAGGAGGACTTTCGATGGATTCACGAACTGGGCTTCAACTTCGTGCGCTTGCCCATGGATTATCGCGGATGGATTCAGGACGGAAACTGGGAGAAGTTCGATGAAGAGTCGCTCCGTCAGATCGACCAGGCAGTGCAATGGGGAGAGAAATATGATATCCATGTCTGCCTGAACTTTCACCGTGCTCCCGGCTATACAGTCGCCCGCCCGGCAGAAGCCCGTGATCTCTGGACCGATCCCGAAGCCCAGAGAGTCTGCGCACTACACTGGGCCACCTTCGCCAAACGCTATCGAGGAATTCCCAATGAACGACTGAGTTTCAATCTGCTCAATGAACCGGCAGACATTCATCACCAAAAGTTTGTGGGCGTGATGCGACGGTTGATAGATGCGATTCGCGCAGTCGATCCAGATCGACTCATCATCTGTGATGGACTCAAGTGGGGGCAACAGCCGGTACCTGAATTCGCTGATCTAAAGGTGGCAGCAGCCACGCGAGGATACACTCCTTCCGAGATCAGCCATTATGGTGCGACTTGGGTGAATAGCACCTCCTTTCCCTACCCGGAATGGCCGAGATATGTCGGATCAAACGGTCTACTGCACGGTCCGTGGAAAAAGAATTTGGCAAAGCCCTTGGTAATCGACGGCCCTTTCCCCACCGACACCGAAATCACGGTCCGCATCGGCATTGTTTCCACCAAAGCGCAATTCCAAATCACAGCAGATGACAACGTGGTATTGGAAAAGGACTTCGTATGCGCTGGAGGCCAGGGCGAGTGGGAAAAGGCGATCTATCAAGAGCAATGGAAAACGTGGCAAAACTTATACGACCGTGACTACACCGCTTCTATTCCAGCAGGGACGAAACAGGTAACACTCAGGGTAACAGACGGAGACTGGCTGGAGGTGCGGCGGATCACTCTGTCCGGTAGCCCATCGAAGGCGTCCGTGAGTTGCGATCAGCGTTACGGAAGCGCTCCCGGCTCGCTGCGATGGGACGGAGTGAATCTAGCGGGAGCAGTGAAACAGGACGGCGAATGGCTCTGGACGGAAATGATCGAACCGTGGAAAGCGGCGGAAGCACGCGGAGTTGGAATCGTCGTCGGCGAATGGGGCTGCTATAACAAAACTCCCCATGACGTAGTGATGCGCTGGGCGGAAGACAATTTGAAGAACTGGCAGCGAGCCGAATGGGGCTGGGCACTATGGAACTTCCGAGGCCCATTCGGTATTCTAGACAGCGATCGCAAAGACATCGCGTCTGAGGACTTTCATGGCCATGCTCTAGATCGGAAACTTCTCGACTTGCTACAGAAGTACTAGTGCTTCCCATCCCCGCTTTTAGTTCACCGTCTCCTTTTTACGTCTACTTTCACCGTTTCCTTGGGGAGGGCGGAGTCAATCTCTCTCGTCCCATTTTCCTCTTCACAGAAATCCGAGAATATCCGACGAGACGACCTCCAGACCAGCCGTCTCAGCGTCCTCGAATCAGACCGACCATCACTCCCTGAATCACGAGTTCCTGAGCCGGAATCAGATCGGGGAAGTTGGGATTTTCTGCTTTCAGATAGGGGCGATTTCCGTTTACCACATATCGCTTGAGCGTGGTCTCGCCATCAATCAAGGCAGCGACGATATCGTGATTCCTAGGCTCGCGGTATTCGAGAATGACGTGATCTCCGCTCAGAATGTGAGCGCCGATCATCGACTCTCCGCGCACTTTCAGCGCATAGGTTTTCACCTTATCACTCACCCCGAGGGATCGCGCATCCACCGTCAGAGTACCGTCCGCTACAGGGGTAGTGTCGTCTCCGTATCCAGCGGGAATGGATCCGTACACCGGAATATCGAGCAGTGGCTGTCGATCCTCTGATCCTGCAAAGTAGAGACAACGCGCTTTCCTTCGCCCACCATCCTGCTGTCGTCTCGAAATGGCCCCTTTCTTTTCCAAGGCGCGTAAGTGAGCTACGGCTGCGGTCTGACTGGAGAAGCCGAAGTGATGTTGAATCTCACGGGTCGAAGGCATGATCCCGGTTTGACGATGCTCTGAACGAATAAAGTCCAAAACCTGTTGCTGACGTACGGTTAATTTCATCTTGAACACTGTATTGGAGAACATTGAATGAATTTTACTTCGTGCAACCGAATTTCTGCTTTTTCTTTATTTTTCTTTACTCTGGCCGTTCTTTCTTTCAAACACCTCTATGAGAAGTCCCCTCCTGAGCCTATTCGCCTTCCTGCTACTGATTCCCAGAGTGGCCCCCATGCTGCGAGGGCAGGATGTGGTGCCGACCGTTCAGACAGAAAGCAAGTCGGACAAATCTGACACCAACGCTGAAGGCGCTCAGCCTGCGGCCCCAAACTCACCCGGTCAGGAAGCGCTGAATCGAGTGAAGAAGCTCGGCTTTCGCCTGTCTCCCAAAGGCAGCGCTACAGGAGTAGCAGCTGATTCTGAATCCAAGGAATCGAATTTCTCCGACGAAAATTCACCCGCTTCCAATGCTCCGGGAGACATGAAAGTGGGACGAGTGCAGGAGCCAGTCGAGCTACCGAGAGAACTCGCTGCCGCCGCAAAGGAGGCTGCTCTGGCGGTGGCGGAGGGGAAGTGGGACAAGGCGAAGGATCTCTATACGACGATGATGAAACAGGCTCCTGAAAACGCACTGGTCTATGCGAATCTGGGAGTCGTGGAATATCAAATGGGCGATCTGACGGACGCCTCGGCGCATCTGCAGAAGTCCACGGAAATCAATCCGCACATCGCGCGAAACTGGCAGACGCTGGGGCTGATCCAATATGAGAAAGGAAGTCTCGCCCTCGCTCTCTCCAGCCTCACACGAGCGCTCCACGAAGACCCCGATCAGGCAGAGACTCGGGTGATCCTGGCTGCTGTTGCTCGTGATTACGGATGGATCGGAACTTCGATCATCGAACTCGAGCGTGCCGTCGAGCTAAACCCGTCACTTCCTACAGCTCATTACAATCTGGCCCTAAGCTATCTGGAAGAAAAGCCACCTCGCATTGAACTGGCCCGACGCCATTACTACGCCGCAATCGATTTGGGTATGAAAGCCTCGCCAGATCTGGAAGCCGCACTCAGTGGAGCGAGCGAAAGTCCTAAAGAAGCGAAGTAATCCGGATGCAAATCTGATCAATTTCTGCTAGTATCCTCGAATCTCATGATCTTTTCCCGTTCCATTCGGGCGTTTCGTCATGTCGTGACTTCGCTTTTCCCTGCACTCCCCGCAGTAGGTCTTTTTCTGCTGACCGCATGTCAGTCAGAGCCAGTCTCCTATCAGACCCCGGTTCCTGCGGCTCCGACAGCCTCGGCACCTGCGAATCCGACAACCTACGGATACCCGAATCCCATCGACACGGTAACGAATCCCGGAGGGGCTACATCCTACGGCGTTCCGTCTCCCACGCCAGGCTTCGGCTCCGTCACCGCCCTTCCTCCCACTCCGGTCTCCACGGAGAACAGCGCGGGGCTTCGTGTCACGGCGAAAGCGGCGATCCTAGTCGATGGCACCGGACGCGTCCTGTTCGAGAAGAATGCCGATACCCACCTCCCCTCTGCGAGCACACAGAAGCTGCTCTTGGCCTTACTGGTAACGGAGCGAGGGAATCTAGGCGCTCCCGTCACCATCGCAGAAGCTGACACATGGGCTGAGCCAACGATCATGGGAATCAAACCCGGCGAAGTTTATACCCGTGACGAGTTACTCCACGCCGTCTTGATCCGAAGCTGTAACGACATCGCTCGCGCTCTGGGTCGGGATCACTCCGGCAGCGAAGCCGCATTCGTCGCCAATCTCAACGCCCGAGCTCGACAGCTCGGGATGAGTAACTCCTACTTTACCAATTCAAACGGCCTCCCCTCCCCTGCCGGCCAGTATTCGACGGCTCGCGATCTCGCGACGCTAGGCTTGGCGGCACTCAGAAATCCGAGAATCCGAGAGATTTGTCGGATGCAAAGCTATCCCTTCCGTATGGCGAATGGTTCAGTGCGGATGCTGACCAATACGAATCTGGTTCTGAAGAGCTTTCCATACTGCACTGGCTTAAAAACGGGCACAACGAATGCGGCGGGAAAATGCCTGATCTCCTCGGCTTCCTATGGAGGGAAAACAGTCGTGGCCGTGATGTTGGGCGGAAAGAGTCCCTCGATCTGGCAGGAGTCAGAGGCCCTTCTGAAGTATGGTCTAGGACTCTGAGAGCAACGCTCGCTTTGTTTATCTCACGCTGATCCTTCAAGATACCACGCCATGTCATCCTACCCTGTTACGTCCAAGATTCTACCCTCTCTAGTCGCTCTCATTTCGCTCGTCTCGATTCAGGCGCAGGAGAAGAAACCTGGATGGCCGATCCTGAAGGCCCCCTCGATTCAAGAGCCTCTCGCGGGAACCGCTCGCCTGGAGGAAACTGGCGACCTTTCGCGCATGCTCGTCGAATCGAACGACCGCTTTCTCGACCGAGAAATCGACCGTGCTGTGGCAAGCCGCCCCTCTTACTGGAAGCGTGACCTTTCCTCGCCACAGGCCTACAGTGCCTCGGTAGCCCCCATGCGCCAGCGTCTGTTCGAGATGCTAGGCCTAGATCGCGACGCTCGTCCCGCAGCCCATTCGGGCGAGCGCATGGAACAGCTACGGGCAGGGAAATCTCAGCCGACAGGCCAGTTTTCCTTCCACCAAGCGCGGTGGCGAGCTTTCGGAGAAGTCCATGGCGACGGAGAACTACTGGAGCCAATCGGGGCAGCACATGCTAATGTCATCCTCATTCCCGAGGCCGATCAGGACGGGAGTCTCCCGACTGCTGCTCGCCTGCTCGCAGAATCCGGCTGCCGCGTTCTCGTTCTCCGCTTAGTGCCACGTGGATTAAACGAGTATCAACTCAGCCAACGCGAGTGGGTTCACCGCGCCGCTTTCATTCTGGGCCGGACGATGGCAGGATACGAAGTGCTGAAGGTGCAGTCTGCCATCGACCGATTGCACGATGACCCAGCCTCTCGCCAGCTCCCTCTGCTGGTAGCCGGGCATGGGGAGGGCGGGCGCATCGCCCTGTTTGCCGCGGCTCTCGACTCGCGCATCTCCGGCACCCTGATCAGCGGAGCCTTCGGACCTCACAAGACTCTATGGCGCGAGCCTGCAGATCGGAACATATTCGGACTGCTCTCTGAATTCGACGACACTGAACTTGCCAGCTTGATCGCTCCTCGACGCTTGGTGATCGAGCACGGCTGCTCTCCAGCCTACGGCTATCGTGCAGACAAAGATTTGATTCTGAAGACAGAGGCACGAGCCGATATTCCAGGAAAGCCCGCACAGCTTCCCCTGCCGTCCGATGACGATGTCCAGTCGGAACGAGATCGCCTGCTCTCGCTCGTTCCCTTCGCTGAAGCCACCCTAGTCAAAAGCCCTAGCCCTTTCTCCAGGGAAAGTCTCACCGCTCTGCTCGCCCCTGAGAAAATCCCTCTGACAGCCGCCGCAAAAGAGTCCGATCATCCAGTTCAGCAGATCGATGCCGATCCACTGCGAGTCGAAGCCCGCATCCGCGAATTGGTATTGCACAATCGCCTGATGTTGATCGAAGCAGCGGGCGAGCGCAAACAATACTTCTCCGAACTAAAAACCGACTCTCTCGACTCCTTTCGTAAAAGCATCGAACCCTACCGGGAAAAGTTTCGGAGCGAAGTCATCGGCGACTTTGAGCGACCTCTTCTCCCCCCTAACGCTCGAACTCGCCCCTATCAGGAAGGTGAGAAAACGATCAGCTACGAAGTAGTGCTGGACGTGATGGAAAGCGGCGGCGAAAAGGTGATCGCCTACGGCATCATGACCCTCCCGAAGGACCTAGATCTGAAATCTGGCGAAAAGCGTCCCGTCGTGGTCTGTCAGCATGGACTGGAGGGTACACCGCAGGACACCATAGGAGAGCACAAATTCAATGCCTATGCCGCCTTTGCAACCCGACTGGCAGAGGAGGGATTCATTACCTTCGCTCCACAAAACGGCTACAAGTATTTCGATCTATTCCGCCTTCAGCAGTTCAAAGCACAATCCATCGGAAAGACTCTGTTTTCTCTCATCGTGCCCCAGCATCAGCAGATCACCGCTTGGCTGGCGGGGCAGCCCTGGGTCGCAGCTGACCGGATCGCTTTCTACGGCTTGAGCTACGGAGGAAAGGCCGCTATGCGCATTCCTCCGCTGGTAGATCGCTACTGCCTATCGATCTGCTCCGGAGACTTCAATGAATGGGTCTGGAAGAACGCAGCTACGGATCGGGAAGCACTGCGATACAGCTACGCAAACAAAGGAGAATATGAAATATTCGAATGGAATCTCGGTGGTACCTTTAACTATGCTGAGATGGCAGCTCTCATCTGCCCGCGCCCGTTCATGGTCGAGCGTGGTCACTTCGACGGAGTCGCGCCGGATGAGGAGGTCGCTTTCGAGTTTGCGAAAGTGCGCTCCCTCTACGCAGCGAGGCTGAAAATCCCTGATCGGTGCGAGATCGAGTGGTTTCCCGGCCCTCACGCGATTCACTCTACGGGAACATTTGCCTTTCTTCGGAAACATCTCGGCTGGAAAAAACCGACTCCCTGATTTACCTTCCTCGAAAGAGTATCACAGAGTGATTCTGATAGATCGAAACTGGCCCGGCACGTCGATATTTTCAGAATTCTGAATCGATTGCCTTTTGCATTTCGGCTCTTCCGAGCGATGAATTGTCGCTCCCCCTTTTCATCGCTCGAATGTCCGACCTTCCCACATGGCTCTCCATCGTTATCCTCGGCCTGATCGAGGGTGTAACTGAATTCCTCCCGATTTCCTCAACGGGACACCTCCTGATTCCCCAGAATATGGGGTGGTTGCCTCATCAATCCGACATTTTTTCTGTCGTGATCCAGAGCGGGGCCGTTCTCGCTGTGGTCGCCGTGTTCGCGAAGCGGATCGTATCCTTCGTAACCCATTTTCGCGAGCCGAAGACGCGAGATTACTTGTTCAAGCTCATAGGGGCCTTCGTTATTTCCATGATGGGAGGACTGCTGCTGAAGGCGCTGAACGTCTCTCTGCCGCAAACCGTCGCACCCGTAGCCTGGGCCACTCTGATCGGAGCCTTCGTCATCTTCGGAGTCGAGGGATGGCGAAAGAATCATCAAGGGCAGGATGAGATCAGTTGGCCCGTCGTGATCGTCGTAGGTCTCGCGCAACTCCTCGCTGCCATTTTCCCCGGGACATCGCGATCAGGAGCATGCATTCTCGCCGCCATGGCCGTCGGTGCAGCACGCCCCATCGCCACAGAGTTTTCCTTTCTTCTAGGCGTTCCTACTCTCATGGGAGCTGGGGTTTTAGAAACCTTGACATCGATCCGTGACGGGAGCGCCATGGACGAAGACTGGGGGATGCTTTTGTTAGGCACCCTGGTTTCCGCTGCGTCCGCCTTTCTCGTCGTGCGCTGGCTGATTCGATTCGTCCAAGGTCATACCTTTAATGGATTCGCCTGGTATCGACTCGTTCTCGGCGCAGCTCTTCTCCTGTGGATCTTTTTCGGAGGCGGCGAGCCATCCATGACGTAAAATTTTCTCTTTATGAACCAAGCCTACTCGATTCAAAACGGACGCCTTCGCAAGACGGAAGATCTCGCGAGCGCTGTTTGGATTGACCTAATTTCTCCCAGTCGGGAACAGGAAGTGGAACTGGAAAAAACGATAGGAGTCGTTCTTCCGACTCGTGAGGAAATGGAGGAAATCGAGATTTCCAGCCGATTGTATGAGGAGGATGGCGGCCTCTTCATGACTGCCCAGCTACCAGCGGCGACGGAGGAAGAGCACTCAACGATGGGGCCAGTGACTTTCGTTCTCACAGCGGATCGCCTGATCACGATTCGCTATCACGACCCGAAATCCTTCAGCCTTTTCGTCAATCGAGCCACTCGCACACCCATCTCCGGGGACTCAGCGGAGACGGTTTTCCTCGGTCTAATCGAGACTCTAGTCGAACGCCTAGCAGATATTATCGAGCGAGCAGGACGACAGGTGCAACCGGTCTCCCGAGGTATTTTTCAATCGAATTCTCCACGCCATCAGGGTGGATCTCTGCATCGAGAGTATCTGGAGATCATCGGACGCACCGGAGATCTGCTCTCCGATATCCGCGATTCTCTCATGACTCTGGATCGCGCCATGGGATTCTATGCCCAGCACGTCGTGCGGGCCTCTCCCTCGGAAGACATACGCAGCCGACTCAAGACGATCACTCGCGACCTTCATTCCATCGGTGATCACGCAGGATTCCTTTCCTCCAAAATCACTCTGCTGCTCGACGCCACCCTCGGGATGATCGAGATCGAGCAGAATAATATCATTAAGATCTTCTCTGTGGCCGCCGTCGTCTTCCTGCCGCCCACTCTCGTCGCCTCGATTTATGGGATGAACTTCAAGGCGATGCCAGAGCTAGAATGGGCTGCGGGCTATCCCTATGCGATCTGCATGATGTTACTCTCTGCGCTGCTACCCTACTGGTTCTTCAAGCAAAAAGGCTGGCTGTAAGCAGGCGAATGCTCGCCCGAGAAGAGAGAGACCTCATCTACGATTCAGCCATAGCGCTCCCGCATATCGCGCAGGTAGCCCTTGATCGCATGCTTCCGGGCACTGCTCATACGGTCGATAAAGAGGCGACCAAACAGATGGTCCGTCTCGTGCTGAATCGCTCGTGAGAAAAGGCCGTCAGTCTCGATCACGAGCGTTTCTCCATCCAGTGTGGTCAGCGTCGCCCGAACTTCTTCCGGGCGCGTCACCTCACCACGGAGATCGGGAAAGGAGAGACAGCCCTCGTTTTCTGCGACTCGTGGACCGGAGAACTCCAGAACCGGATTGATGAAAATGAGAGGACAGATGTCGGCGGTGCTTTTTTCTTCGCCGTTCACTCGCAGATAGGTATCGGGATGCCAACCTGTTGTGCAGCCAAGCCGATTCCTCGTGCATCATACATCGTCTCTAGCATATCACGAGCGAGGCGACGAATCTCGTCATCGACCACGTCGATTTTAGCACCGGATTGGCGCAGAACTGGGTCGGGATAGGGAACGATCTTTCGAATCATGATGCGTATGAAGGCGAGGCGGCGTCTATGGCACCTCTAAAACAGATAACACGATTCTGCTTTCATGCATGGATCAAATCCTGCCATACTTTCCTCCATGCCCCAACAAATCGGCTTGCTTCTTGCACTTCTCTTCGCCTTCACACCCTTCCTACCTGCGGTGGACAAGGATCGCCACGTCGTCTTCATCACCATCGACGGTATTCCGTCCGATCTGTGGAACGATCCTGCCATGCAGCTCCCAAATCTCAGACGACTCGCGGCGGAAGGCGCTACTGCCAAAGCCATGACGGTGAGTAATCCCTCCCTCACTTGGATCAATCACACCACTCTGATCACCGGCGTGGAACCGCGTAAGCACGGAGTGCTCTTCAATGGTCTGCTCATCCGCCAGGGCGAAGGCAAGCCACCTGTCGTCGAACAATGGGCACCTAAGGATCAAATGGTTTTTGCTCCTACTCTGTACGATCTAGCTCACGCCGCTGGACTAAGCACCGCCGAATCCAACTGGGTCGCTATCACCAATGCTAGCACCATCGACTGGAGCTTCGCCGAACTCCCTAGGCGAGATTCCACGGTAGTGAGAAATATGATCGCATCCGGTGCCGCATCAGAAAAGGAAATTGAATGGATGCAGCCCGGGCCTTCGCGAAAGAGCGCCGTTTTCCTAGATGCCATGTGGACACGAGCTGCCATCCACATACTAGAGACATATCGACCTAATCTGCTCCTCTATCATACTCTCAACACCGACTCTACTCATCACCAATACGGTCCTCGTACTCAGGCAGGGTTCTCCGCACTAGAATACGCCGACCGCCTCGTCGGTGATGTCATCGCAGCGGTTGACCGATCTGGGATTCGGGAAAAAACGACCATCATTGTCACCACTGACCACGGTTTCAAGCATGTGGCTCATTTCGTTCAGCCTAACGTCGTTTTGAAAGAAGCAGGTCTAGCCAAAGGCTTCGGCCCCAGCATCAACGCGTGCTCCGCCTATGTGATGGGCCAAGGAGGAATGGGCTTCGTTTACATCACAGAACCAGCACGGCGAGCCGAACTGCTCCTACAAGTGAAAGAACTGCTCTCAAAAACGAAAGGTATCTCTTTCGTAATCGACGGCGACGAGGGTCATCGTCTTGGAATGCCGATCCCTTCAGAGAATCCCGGCATGGGCGATCTCATCCTCTACGCCGAGGACGGCTTCGCAATCCGTAGCACTCTGCTTGAGAACCAAGTCGTAATTCCATCGATTAACTACAGGGGTTCTCATGGATTCTTGAACTCTGATCCGGACCTAGACGGGTTTTTCATCATCTCCGGAGCTGGCATCCGCAAAGGAGTCGAACTAGCTCGAATCCATAACGTAGATGTCGCACCTACCGTAGCGAAACTGATGAAACTCGAATTCCCCAATACCGACGGTCGCGTGCTGGACGAAGTTCTCCTCCCTTGACCACACCGCCTCAGCGCAGCACGGAAAAATCTGCAAAGCTGAAGTAAAGGGTCAGGACGAAGAGCACGATCCCGATCCCGAGCGGCTTCGCCCAGCGCCAAGGAGTGAGATCGACGTCGCCGCTGTATTTCTGCTCCCAAGGCTGGGAAAGCGGATTCACACGACTCATCACGAACTGATAGGTCATAAGCACAGCGAAAACCAAACCGGCGAAATGGAACTCGTTAATCTTCGAAGCCAAGGTCGAAAATGGTGGCACAAAGTAGCCGAGAACAAGAATCGTACATCCTCCGAGTAGTGCGATATTCGCCGCCTTCGCCCCTCCGCGTCGGAAGAGGAAACCGGATAGAACCACCGCAAAGATCGGAATGAAATACAGCACATTCATTTTTTGCAGGTAGCCAAAGAGGCTGTCCTGTCCGGCCAGCATCGGAGCGGCCAGCATCGAAAAAATCGCGATAATCGTCCCCACGATCTTCCCATTGCGAATCACAGCAGCATCATCAGAGGCCGACTTCGGACACCAATGTCGATACACTCCCAGAGAAAACAGCGTCGCAGTGGAATTCAGAGCCGAATTGAACGAACTGAGAATCGCTCCCGCCATCACCGCTGCGAAAAAGCCCGTCAGCGAACTCGGGAGCACATCATGAACCAGTGTCCCATAGGCCTGATCCGGCTTGAATCCCTCGCGTCCTGCATACAGATGAAATGCAATAATGCCCGGCAGTACGAGCACGAGAGGAGCCAGCACCTTGAATACACCCGCGATCAGCACGCCTCGCTGCCCCTCAGCCAAGCTCGATGCGGCGAAGGTGCGCTGAATGATTTGTTGATTCGTCGTCCAGTAGAAAAGATTCAGCAGGATCACTCCAGTGAACAGAGTCGAGAACGGGACAGATGACTCCGCAGTGCCTAGCGAATTGAATTTCTCCGGATGGGCATCGCGCAGGATCGCCAGCGATTCCAGAGGATTCCCCCCGCCGATGGCCCCCAGTGCGAAGACGATGATCATCACCGATCCGACCAGCAGTCCGAATCCGTTCAGCGTGTCTGATACCGCCACGCTACGCAGACCGCCGAAGATCGCATAGATCGAACCCACAATTCCGATGAACCAAACTGTCGTCCACA
The DNA here is from genome assembly GCA_039806885.1 of Verrucomicrobiales bacterium. Classification (GTDB taxonomy): domain Bacteria; phylum Verrucomicrobiota; class Verrucomicrobiia; order Verrucomicrobiales; family DEV007; genus Arctic95D-9. The sequence continues at coordinate 23,457 of JBDHQE010000007.1, read as the reverse complement.
ACAGAACGGTCTCATTCTCAATCCCTGTCAACGAATGCAGGTCCAGTATTCCCATCATCCCCATCGCACCAGAATACAGGATGATGGGCAGGAGAATCAGCGCGTACGCCAGAATGAAGATCACACTGGTGATCGTCCGCGTAGTGCCGTTGAAACGCATTTCCAGAAACTCTGGAATCGTCGCGATCCCGCTGCGTAGATACTTAGGCAGGAAGTAGAGCGCCATGATCACGAGTGCCACTCCAGCCAGCACTTCCCAGGCCATCACACAGATACCGTCTTTGAAAGCCGCACCGTTCAGACCCACTAATTGCTCGGTGGACAGATTCGTCAATAGCAACGACCCAGCAATGTAGCCGCCCGTGAGAGTCCGCCCCGCAAGAAAGTATCCCGCCGTAGTGCTGTGATTGTCTCGGCGGGTGAGAATCCAGGTGAGAACGCCGACTAGGGCGGTGAAAAAGAGAAAGGTGAAGAGAGTCATGAGGGAGAAGAAAGTCGGGATACTAAAGTGCAATAAGTTTTTCCAAGGATCACCCGATCCCGCCTATTCTATAGAGAATCTGTGAACCATGCGGTGATGATAGCGCTCCCCCGGTCGCAGCACGGCGGAAGGGGCTCCGGCCTGATTCGGCGCATCCGGCCAGGTCTGGGTTTCCAAACAGAGTCCGGCGCGATGTGCATATCGAATGCCACCCTTTCCCATCACCGAGCCGTCGAGGAAATTGCCGCTGTAGAACTGAACTACAGGCTGATCGGTCGCCAGAGTCATCACTCGCCCAGTCCCAGGATCGCGCAGGTGAGCAGCCGAGAGCAGGCCATCCTGATCTCGCGCTCCTGACAGCAAGAAGGCTTGATCGTACCCGCCAGCGAAGCGCAGAGCCTCGAAATCTTCATCAATCCGCTCCCCTACCCTGTGTGGAGTCCGGAAATCCAGTGGAGTTCCCGCGACGGCCCTCTTTTCTCCCGTCGGAATCAGTCCCGCATTGATCGCGAGAAAGTGGTCAGCGTCCAGTTTCAAATCATGTCCCGCGATCCCCACCGTCGGATCGCCACTGAGATTCCAATAACTGTGATGCACTAGATTCACTACAGTAGGCTGATCTGTCGTTGCCCTCGCATCCCAGATCAGTTCATTTTCATCGGTCAGAGCGTAAGTAATTTCCGCTGAAAGACACCCTGGGTATCCCTCTTCACCATCGGGACTTTCGTAACTCAGGCGGACTCCGCGGACTCCTTCTCTACGAAAAGCCAGCCCCTGCCAAAGTTTCATCGAAAATCCAGATTTTCCTCCATGCAGGGAACAAGCTTGTCCGCCGGGTGCATTGTTGATCGCTAGGTGATACTCTCTGCCCTCCAGAGTAAAGTTCCCTCCGGCGATCCGATTGCCGAAGCGTCCGATGCTGGCTCCGAAGTAGGCAGAGTTCCCCAACCAGCCGTCGAGCGAATCGTAGCCTAGCGTGAGATCCGCCAGTTTTCCATCGCGATCCGGCGCTTTCACCGAAACCAAAATCGCTCCGTATTCCGTTACTTGAACTTCCATGCCAAGCAGATTCCGAAGAGTCCAAATTCGCACCTTTCGCCCATCCGGGAGGGTGCCATAAATCGACTCATCGATATCACCGGAAGATTCTGGAGAAGAGGAAGACATGAGGAACGCTCCTATTGAGCAAAAAATCGGCAATCGTGCAAGCCTCTCGGAGTTTCGCGCTGAAATTTTTCGTCGCTTCCAGCCTTCACCCATTCGAGGAAGGTCCTCACGGTTCCGCTCATTCACTCCCACTGTGTATTCTTTCCAGTCTCAAGCGCTCCTTTCTATTTTCATCGGGAATCGTCAGGAGCATCAACACAGACGAGACGATACACGCACCGATCAGAAGTTGGAATCCTACATCCCATCCATATTGATCCGCGAGGTAGCCCATGAGGAAGTTTGAAAGCAGTGCAGTCCCGATAAAGTAGCCAAAGAACCCTGTGAAACCTGCAGAGGCTCCGGCTGCATTTTTTGGAGCCAAATCCAGTGCATGGACGCCGATCAGCATGACCGGACCATAAATAAGGAAGCCAATCGCGATCAGGGAGATGATATCGAGCATCTTACTTGATTCGTTTTGCCAGTAAATCATCACGAATACTGCGACCAGTAACATAAAGATAATCGTGGTCATGGCGCGTTTCCCCTTGAAAAGGACATCACTGACCCATCCGCAGACGAGCGTGCCCGGTATGGCGGCGAACTCGTAGGCGAAGTAGGCCCAGCCTACCTCTTTGATGTCATAATGCTTCACCTCTCGCAGATAGGTGGGTGCCCAGTCGAGAACACCGTAGCGGACGAGATAAACAAAGGCATTCGCCAGAGCGACGATCCAGAGAATTTTGTTACAAAAAACATATTTTACGAAGATTTCCCTCGTACCGAGAATGCGTTCTGAGTCTTCAGAATAATCGTGGGGATAGTGGCCCGTGTGTTCCTCAATCGAGGGTAAGCCGCAAGATTGAGGACTGTCACGTATCAGAAAATACACAGCGATTGCGATCACGATGGCAATGAGCGCGGGAATCCCGAACATTCCGAACATCCATGGGTGCTGCAAGCCCATTAAGGCAACGTAGCCGGTGGCAAAGGCACAAAGTGGGCCGATGAGCATTCCGCCGAGATTGTGCGCTGTATTCCAAATGGCCATCTTTCGTCCTCGCTCTACAGCTGAGAACCAATGGGTCATCACACGCCCACAAGGCGGCCAACCCATTCCTCCGAACCAACCGATCAAAAATTGCAACACCCCGATGACGAAGACGCTGGAGACCCCGCTCTTAGTGCCCGAGACAAGAATGGCCAGAGAGGCCAGGATGAGACCGAGTGGAAGGAACTTTCTCGCATCACTGCGATCAGAGATCCCTCCCATCACGAATTTCGATATCCCATATCCTATCCCGTTACAGGCAAGAGCAAAGCCAAGACTCGTTTTAGTATAGCCGAAGTCCTCACTCAAATAAGGAAGTGCCAACGAGAGATTCTTGCGGACTAAATAGTAAGCGGCATAGCCGACATAGATTCCGAGAAAAACCCTGAGTCGCTGAGAACGATAGATACGATCTACTTCTGACGCAGGCTGACGTTCGCTGGCAATAGGCGGAGCAAGAAATTTCCCCATAATTTCCCCATAGGTAAGCTTCTATCAAGACGGATGCAGACAATCACTGCAATCAAAAAGTCAGAAGAAATCAAAGACTGGTAAGAAAGGCAAGGAATAAGCTGATTTTTGTGATCAAACTTTTACCGAGTCTCGTGCCATTCGGTAATCGCGACACCACTCACATTGCCTTGGTTCGCAGCCCTTGTGCCCACGAAAATCACTTTCCCGTCCGCTCTCCATTCTCTCCACGCTTTCCATAGATAGGCGGCTTCCAGTCCGGCGGCAGCTTGGCCTGGGGTTTGACTCCGTAGGCATCATCGGGGATGGGATAATCCTTTTCCTCCAGCAGAGGAAGATCGTCGGGAAGATTCTTGAGCCGCACGTCTTTAATCTCGACCCGCATCGACGGTCCGGGATGAATCTGGAAGCCGAGATCGCCCTCCAGAGAACGCCCTTTCGTGTCGAAGTCGATCAAATCTGCCGTGGGATGCCCGTCGATCCAGTGCCTGTGATGATTCCCCTCGACCAGCACGCGATATTCATGCCACTCTTCTGGCGCGAAGTTCTTCACCTCCATCTTTCCGACGACCCAAGGCTGTCCTGTCGAATCGACGATCACCTTCTCCCCCGTGTGCGATAGAATGCGGCGACCGCGTTCTTCATAGAGCATTCCATTATATTCCGCCACATTCGCCACAATGTCACATTGCGAACCCGACATCGCATCCAGTCCTATGTCAGGTCGCATCTCAGAGCGATACTGAATCCCACTGTTTCCCGTCGCAGAGATTTTTACTTGCACCAGCAACTCGAAATTCTGAATGGTGCCACCTTTCCATGTAAGAAAATGGGTGCGATCCAGCGTGCCGTCTGTCTGACCGACGATAGATCCCTGCTTCACAGACCAGTAACGACTATCACCGGCCCATCTACCAAAGTTCTTCCCGTTGAAGATTGGGATAAAACCATCTGGTCCCACACGCTCACTCACATTCGCTGCAGCCGCAGGATGCGCGTCCGTCGAGGACTGGAATCCATTCGGCAGTGGAGGAAGCTCGCTGCCATATTGGGCGACGTATTCGCTCGTGCGACTTCTCAGGGCCTTCAGAGTGTCCGCGTATTGCGGATCACCTGCGAGATTGACCAGCTCCTGCGGGTCGGTTACTCGGTCGTGCAGGAATTCGTAATCGTGATCAAAATAACGGGCGTAGGTATAGCGCTCTGTCCTCACACCCTCCCAAGCGGGGATGCGATCACGCACCGCGAAGTGCTCGTGAAACGCATCCTCACGCCAGTCCCCCGGTTTGAACTCCGTATCCGGATGCGCCACCATCTCGCGTAGACTGCGACCTTGGAACTCGTCCGGCACGACTTCTTCGGCCCAGTCGAGGAAAGTAGAAGGCAGATCGAGATTGAGGACAGGGGCGGATGTCGTCCTGCCTCGCGATTCCTCCGACACACGAGGATCGGCGATGATCAGTGGCACGCGCAGGGCTTCCTCCCAGTGCGACCATTTCCCAGAGAGGCCACGGTTTCCGAAATGGTAGCCATTGTCCGCCGAATAGATGATGATGGTGTTGTCCGTGAGCCCGAGCCGGTCCAGAGCCTCTAGGAAGCGTCCGATCCCCTGATCGATGCCGGTCGTCATCCGAGCACGAGCGCGGGCGTTGATCTGATATTTTTCCGAGGTATTCAGTGCCCAGAAATAGCGCTCGCGGGAGAGGGAGATTCGATAGAACTCCGGAAGTCCATCGAAGACTTTCGGATCGTCGATCACAGGACGTGCCATTTCTGTATCCTCATACATTCCTGTCAGCGAGAGGGGCCACGGGTAAAAGCCGATTCCAGGGCGTCGATCACCGTCTTCGGCATGGCACGCATTGAACCAGAGATTCAGCGCGAAAGGCTGATCCTTCGACTGCTTCTCCAGAAAGGCGATCCCGTCGTCGATTACGATGTCCGTCTCGTGCTTCACCGTTCCGTCCGGCTGCTCCTTGTAGTAGGGAGTGCGAGTTACGATCTCGAATTCGTCGAAATGGTCTCTAGGTTGGTAGCCGTCGGGCATTTTGGCATGCCATTTTCCGAAAAATCCCGTGCGATATCCGGCGGCTCGCAGTCGGTCTGAGACCAGCACCTTCGCCGCATCCGGACGTGTGACATCTGGATTCTCTGGCGTCCCATAGCTCCTGGCAACCAGACCTGTAAGCATCGTCGTCCGACTCACCCAGCAGATCGGCTGACTGGCGCAAGCATTGTCAAAGCGCAGTCCCCGAGCGGCGATGGCATCGAGATTAGGAGTCTGAATCACTGGATTACCGTAGCAGCCGAGCGAAGTCTGCGACTGATCATCGGCAAGGAAAAATACGATATTCGGTCGATCCGCGCCTGACAGCAGAGTGAACATCGTCAGACTCAGGAGCAGGAAAGCGGGAAAAAGCGAAATCTTCATCGTGCAGAGTCGGAATTAAAGGACCAACCACAAAAGTAAAAATTCATTGGCCCACGTGGTCAACTGGCATTCCAGACCTAATCCCGTACGAGAATGAAGGCGATGCAAGAGCGTGCTTCGGCAAAAAATTGGTTTACTTTTCTCCGGATTCGCCCATATTCCGCCCTTCCGGTGCTGAATATCCAGCCGTTGGTCCCTGACACTCTGTTATCCTGCGATGACAAAGAGACGCACCATGTCAGAGGGTAACCCGGCTATCCCCAATACTACATGTCTAAAACTCTCGCTCCATTCGAAGTTCCGAACCGCCTCGTCAAAGAGGAGGAAACCGCTACCGATACCTACGCCAAGTTCACAGCCGAGCCATTCGAAGCCGGGTTCGGGCACACAGTCGGTAACAGCCTGCGCCGCGTTCTCCTGTCCTCTCTGGAAGGAGCCGCTATCACTTCCGTTCGCATTTCCGGTGCTCCTCACGAGTTCACTTCTCTGCCCGGGGTCGTGGAAGATGTCACCGAGATCATCCTGAACCTAAAGCAGATCCGCTTCAAGCACTTCGAAGACCGTAGTCCAGCGACCCTTTCTCTCTCCGTGGACAGAGCCGGAGCCGTCACCGCCGCCGATATTCAGGAAATCTCTCAATATGAGATCGTGAATAAGGACCAGCACATCTGCACTCTGGATCGTGCCATCAAGTTCAGCATCGATATGGAAGTGCGTGTCGGACGCGGATTCAACACATCCGAAGACAACAAGCAGGCCGATACGCCGATCGGAGTCATCCCGATCGACTCCATCTTTTCTCCTGTGCGCCGTGTGAAATACGCCGTCGACCATACTCGTGTGGGGCAGCGCACCGACTATGACAAAGTCGTTCTGGAGATCTGGACTGACGGGCGAATCGAAGCTCACGACGCCCTGCTCCAGGCCTCTGCAATCCTGCGCCACCACCTCGATGTTTTCGTGAACTACGACGATAACGCGATCCTGATCGAAGACAGACCGGAAACGCAAACGGAAGAGAATCTCGAACTGAAGAAACTGCTCAATATGAGCGTGAACGAGATCGAACTCTCCGTCCGCGCAGCGAACTGCCTGAACAATGCGAACATCAGCACCGTCGGCCAGCTCGCGATGAAGTCCGAACCCGAAATGCTGAAATATCGGAACTTCGGCAAGAAATCTCTCAACGAAATCAAGGGTAAGCTGGGCGAGCTGGGGCTTTCTCTCGGCATGACGATCGATCCGAGCCTACTCGAGCAATCGCTTGCTTCCTCGCTTTTGACCGGTGACCGCTCCTTCGAAGGCTCTGCGGTAACGGCCCTGATTCTTCAAAACCTACCTCACAACGAATAATCCTTTCTACTCCGATGAGACACAATCGAACAACTCCCAAGCTTCAGCGCACTAAATCGCATCGCGAAGCTCTGCTGCGCAATCTGGCGATGAGCCTGATCCAAAGTCGCCGCATCACCACGACGCTCGCCAAGGCGAAAGCCCTTCGCCCCTTCGCCGAATCTCTAGTCACTCTGGGCAAGAGGAATGACCTCCACGCTCGTCGCCGTGCCATTTCTCTGCTCGGGAGCAATCAGCTGGCCCAAAGAAGTGTGAAAACACTCTTTGAAACGATCGCGCCAGCCAGTGCTACCCGTAACGGTGGATACTGCCGCATCATCAAGCTCGGTCAGCGTCAATCCGATTCAGCTCCGATGGCCATCATCGAGTGGGTGGATGCCCTAGTCACGGCTCCCGAAGAAGCAAGCAATTAATACGCTCTGAATTAAGACGCTCTGTCCGCTCCGTGCGGATTCACTACAAATTCTTCTAAACCGTGCCTGTGAAAGCAGGCACGGTTTTTTTGTGACGCGGATTTGTGTGGTCTTTCTCCACGAACCAGACAAATGCGACCACGATGAAACTGTAAACCGGAATTCTAAATTCTAGGACTCACACCCTCACCAGGTTTCGCTTCTCGGCTCAGAATTCTAGGCAAATGGGAGCGGGCGTATTGACCACATCCGTCGTGAAATACAAGCGTCCCGTCTCCAGATCGATGCGGAAGATCGCGATGGTATTCGACGCGCGGCCGGCAGCAAGTAGCCATTGCCCCTCTGGATCTATCGTGAAATTTCTCGGATACGCACCCCGGATGGGTTCGCGCTCTACAAAGCTGAGCTTTCCAGTCATCGAATCGACAGAAAAAACCGTGATCGTATCGTGTCCTCGATTGCTGGTATAGAGAAAGCGTCCCGAGGGATGCATGCGTATTTCAGCTCCTTTGTTCGGTATCTTCCACTCCGACTCGGGCAATGCCTCAATCGTCTGGATGGCCTCCATCGTGCCGACTTCTGCATCATACGCGAAGACAGTCACCGTCATACCCATCTCGTTTACCACATAGATGCGGCTGCCGTCAGGACTAAACTTCAAGTGTCTCGGGCCCGAACCCGGAGGCACGGTGCCGTTGCCATGCGGCGAGATAGTCGCGCGCTCGACGTCCACTTGGTAGATCTGCACTTGGTCAGTACCGAGGTCTGGCACAAAAAGGAAGCGATTATCGGGACTTACCCCCGTCCAGTGGGGATGAGGCTTTTCCTGACGCGACTTATCGGGGCCGCTCCCGTGATGCTCGATCAGAGAACTGCGCGGTTCGATAGAGCCGTCCTCCTTGACGGGAAAGGCAGCAACAGAACCCGCGCCGTATTGTGCGGTGAAGAGCACGCGGCCCGTCTTGTCTAATGAGAGATGCGAAGCCGTCCCCACTCCGATGGGCTGACGATTGATCGCTGTCAGAGTGCCATCCTCAGCAATAGAAAAAGATCGAACAGACCCACCATCATCGGAGCTCACAGAATACAATCGCTTTTTGTCCGAACGGATGGCCAAGAAGCCGGGCTTGTCGACTTCAGCTGCGAGTTCTGGCACACTTAGCTTACCCGTAGCACTATCAAAGTTAGCTCGATAAATCCCCTTCGCCTCCCCTCCACCCGTACCTATCCAGAGAGTATGAGTCGAGTGGGCAGGGTCAGAGGCAACAGAAGATGAGGTCATAATGAGAAGAGAAAAAAGAAGTCCGAAAAATGAATAAATCATAGCAAGGGGCCTTTTCATGCGAAACCATACCACGTCCCCCGGAGACTGCGAGTACACCGTAGCGCCCCTTCAAGAAGCCACGGAGATTTTGCATACAAATTGGCGATGGCCTCACTACCGAACGCATAATGAGTTACAGCATGGAGCCGATAACTATCGCGAGGTCATTTTGCGAGGTCAATCCTAGAATTTAGAATCTCATTACAAACTTCCATCGAATAAAAGAGTACCCTGTCCCTAAAATTGGTCCCCAAAATTGATAAAGAGAACCAGCGATGTTGATCGCGTTGACCTGCCTCACTTCAAAGCCTCGTCCAAGCGAATGATCTGACGAGCGATGATCCAGCGGTACAGGTCATAGCTGCCCGATGGCCACAGTCCGGTGTATTTGTATTTCGGCTGCACCTGAATTTCATTCCAGACATAATCGAGCTCCGCTTGGGCTTCTTCGGCTCGCATTCGCACGTCTTTCTGATCGCTTCTCTTTGCTTCAGCGATTTTTTGCTCCAGCGTATAGATGTAGCGACAGTCGTCATACCCCTCTCGAAAGCACTCCCACAGAGCGACCGGAATCGGAGTTCCATCTGGTTCATGGCGATTCAGAATATCCATTATATCTCCATCCAGATAGTTGAAAGGATCTGCGGTGTCGGCTGAATAAGTCCAAGGGACTAGAGCACGAAATCCGCTACGCCAAAATCCAAATCCGAATGTCATGCGAGCACCGGAGGTCGGCGTATGATCATTCGCGACACTGATAGGATTCGGATAGCACCAATATTCCACCCCACGAGCTTTGCCGTCCGCCAGAACCGTCTCGCGATTCGGCGTGAATGTCTGCGAACACCAAACATCGACGAGCGGGAGCAGCGACTTGAACTGATCCAGCCCGGAGTCACCCGTCACGTAGGTGCGAACTCCTGCCGCTTTACATCCGCGCAGGGCCTTCTCCAAGTAAGCGATCGCCTCCGGATGCACATTTGGTTCATCATAGGGATAATAGATGAATTCTGGAAATCCCCTCTCCTTTCGTCCGGCCTCGATCGCCCGGATCATCGCCGTAATCTCGGTCTCGAATTCCGGTACCGGATCGCGGACTCCGATGAGATGAGTCCCAGGAAATTTTCCCATGTACTTCTGATAAACCGCTTCTGAATCCACTTTCACGACGATGGGGCCGCCGAAATCACGCTTTTTCCATAGAGCGATGACATCCTCCATATACGCCCAGTCGATCTCAAATTTACCCTCTGCATCGGCAGGTGGGCAAGGAATACGACAAATCACATTGCGAATCCCGTGATTGACCATGTCCAGAGTCTCCAACTCGGCTCGGCGACGGTAATAGGCCTTCGACACTTCCTCTGGAGCTCGATGCACCTGGTCTAGAGAATGATGATAGTAGATACCAAAAATCTTTGACGGATCCTCTTGTAGCCGGATGGGAAGAACGCGAAAACTGACTGGAACGACGATTTCTGCTTGCTCGTCGCGAGAGAGAGTTATGGTCCCCGAATAATTTCCTGGAGGGGTATTCTCCGGCACCCGTACGGTTAGCCAAAATCTCTCGCTCTGCGCCTTTTTGAGCGGTACCGAATCGAAGTGCTCCAGCACATCCGGAACCCAACTCCAGAGATACCTCCTCTCCCGCTCCGGACGCGCTCGCATGTAACGGACGTGACGCACATCGATATTCTTCGTCGAAATCGGTCCCAGATCGCTGACACGCACCTGAATCGAAGCGAAATTTCGAAGCGGATAGACCGCTACGGTCAGTGGCTCGTATTCACCCGGAGAGGCGAAGGCACGCAGCTCGGGATTCAGCTCATCGGCCTTCGGAGCTGTATGGGGATAAATAGGCTCCACGTACGGACGAGTGTATGTGACAAATCCACGTCTCTGATCTGACTCCGACAAGCTCGGTGGCTCCTCCAGAGGAGAACTGATCTCCGTCCATTTCGCCCACTCATCCGGTGACATCAGGCAGATCCATTGCTTGAGAGGCTCCAGAATCTCTTCATTCACCTGCACCCGTTCCGAAGTCGGCCAGAGGAGAATCGCGTTCACTTGGAACAAGTTTCGCGGAGAGAATTTCACCTCAAACGCTTGTTTCCCATCGTGGTGGGTCGTGAACTCCAAGGGCACGAAATAATTCCTTCCCTCGATCTGCACTCGTCGCGTCTCGGATCCGACCCTTACATCAAAATCTAGAATCTGAGAGCGATACCCACTGGTGCGTCCGCAAATGAGCAGCACCTGATAGTCACCTGCAGGTAATTTCACGAGAAAGCTGTTCTCTTCCGTTCCTATGACTTGATCCTCAGTGATCGCATTGGTTAAAATCGGAGGATCTTCTGACTTCTTCCCCTTGCCCTCCCCTTTGCGTAGAACATCTCTCGTTGCTTTGAGGCCATCTTCGCTCTTCCATCCGAATCCAGATTCTTCAGAATAAAGCGTGTTTTGCGTCACCCTCTCGAACCCCTCCCAAACATCGGAGTTACGAGTCCCCATATCGTAGAGGTAGGGACTCGCCAGCACAGTTTCAACGCCTGCCAGAAAACTCAAACAGAATACCGATAGGACGATTCGTCGCACATGGACGATGACAAAATGAACAATTTTCATGAAAATCTGATTTCCGTGCTTCTAATAGAAACGATCAGCGCCAGGGAGACGCAACGAAACGAATGGGGATGCTCACGGCTGACTCTCCCTCAATCTTCGCTGAGAGCTGATAATTTCCCACTTGAGTTCCACTCGCCCCCAAAGGTAGAACGACGCGGTTTTTCCCGCCGACAGCTGTAAAGTCCTCGGAAACAACGGCCTTTCCCTCCCGCAATAAGGCGAATGTCACCTTTTTCTTTTTATCCGTTGTCACACCCGAGAGAATGAATTCGGCGACAAGCGAATGCGCGTCGTCATAGCTCAGCGGATTTTCAGCCGCAAGAGACAGCAGAACAGGGTGCGAATACTTCTCCAATGTGATTTCATCGATATAAAAGTCGACTTGGTCTCCGTCGCGATAGTTTTTTTCGAACATCGTGAACTGAAGTCCATGAATTTCGTGTGGGTGAGACAGTATCGAGATCGGAATACTGACCTCGAACCACTCTCCCTTTTTTAAGTCCGACAGCACCAGCTTGAACGCATTCGTTTTGCTCGCTGTCTGCTGGATCCGGAATTCTACAGGGTTTTCCGGCAACTCAGGTCGTGGGGTATCCGCTCGAATCCAAAAATGGAGAAAATTCCACCCCGACCAGTCTCCGTCCGCACCCCTCAATGTTGTAACGACTCGTGGCCATTTGATCGACGTCGTTCCATCGGCAGCATGGTAATCAACCGAGACATGCCAATGAAGAACGGAAGAATCTGATTTCGTGGGAGTCGTCACAGATTCCGAGGTCGAATCGATTGGTCGCCAGCGGGTATTTCCGTCGGCAATCACCTTTTTTTCCATCGGAATCACTTGAGCCTCTTCTGCAAAAAGAGATGAACCAACGACAGTCGCGGCAAGCGACAGAATTCCGACGAAGGCAAGGGAGAGGACAGGAGAAATAAGTTTCATTCAAATACACGATTCGGTTTAACCGTGAGTTCTCCTGTTCGTTTCTCAACGAATGACAAGCGATTCAAGAAAGAGCTTTCGCGTTCCCGATTTTCCGTGCCAGTTCGAGCGCTCCGATAATTCCCGCCTGCTGATCGAGAGCGGGATAGCGCAGGTATTCGTCCATCTGCGGTAGATCCCAATACTCACCCGTCAAGCGCAACAATTCGTCGCGTACACGTTCGATCAGACCTTTGCCCTGAGATACTCCGCCACCGAGCAGAATGACATCCGGCGACCAGGCAGCCGTGATCTGTAAGCAACCGAGTGCGAGATACCGCGCCTCCAGCTCCCAGGCAGGATGATCGGACGGAAGCAGTTCGGCAGGACAGTTCCAACGGGCTGCGATGGCTGGACCGCTCGCTCGCCCCTCTAGGCAACTCGTGTGAAAAGGGCACACCTGAGTGGATTTTCCGTATTCAGCATCGAGATCCGGAACAAGGAAATGTCCGATCTCGGGATGCAGGCGACCGTGGAGCAAGCGCCCGCGCTGGATGAGTCCACCTCCGATTCCCGTGCCGACGGTAACGTAGGCGACGTTTCCGACTCCTCGAGCCGCTCCATACATCGCCTCGCCCAGTGCCGCAGCATTCACATCTGTATCGAAGGCAATCGGCAAAGCCGCCCCCAGAGACTGACGCAGGGATCCAACGAGAGGAAACCCGGCCCAGCCCTCCTTCGGAGTCGAGAGGATCGTCCCGTAATCCCCTGCCTCTGGATCGATCCGCGCCGGCCCGAAAGTGCCGATCCCGAGACTACTCAGCGGACCGTGAATCTTTTCAGCTTCCCTAAAGAATGCGACAGCTCGAGCCACAGTTTTCTCCGGAGTCTCGGTAGGAAAGCGAGCTTCCAGAATCGGATGCTCCGGATCGAAGGCGACCGCACACACATATTTCGTCCCGCCCGCCTCGATTCCACCCAAGAGTCGATCGGCGTTTACAGATTCAGGAGCAGCGTGCGCATTCATCGATTCAGCCGAGTATGATCCATCACATCCTCTCGGGCACACGGATTCCTAACAGCCCCAGACCATGACGCAGCACGCGTCCCGTCAGCTCGCATAGTGCGAGTCGCGTGTGCCGAGTGTCACCCTCTGTTTTTAGCACGGGACAGGCCTCCCAAAACTGGTGATAGGCAGTGGCCACTTCGTACAGGTATGCAGAAAGAGTGTTCGGACGAAAATCCTCTAAAATCACTGGAACCACTTCGGCATATTGCGCGAGCTTCAGCGCGAGCGTCTTCTCCGCCTCTTCCCCGAGTGTCAGATTTCCCCCGCTTTGATCAAACTCCGCACCGAGCTTGCGGAAAATGGCACGAGTCCGAACATAAGCGTTGATCAGATAGGGTGCCGTGTTCCCTTTGAGACTGAGCATGGTGTCCCAGTCGAAGATGTAATCCGTCATGCGAAACTGGCTGAGTTCGGCATATTTGACCGAACCGATTCCCACCGCATGAGCGATCTCCGCCTTTTCCTCTTCGGGCAGACTGGGATTCTTTTCCTCGATGATCGCCCGAGCGCGATCCACCGCCTCTTTCAACACGTCAGCCAACTGAACGGTCTCCCCCGAGCGAGTTTTCAGCATCTTGCGATCCTTGCCCAGAATGCTACCGAAGGCAATATGCCGAAGGTCAGCGCGACATCCGCGTCGGTGGGCAATGGAGAAAATCTGTTCAAAGTGAAGTTGCTGTGGTGCCCCGACGACATACCAGATCGCATCAGCTTTCAGCTCAGACACACGAAAGTCGATGGTCGCCAGATCTGTCGTCGCATATAAAAATCCCCCATCCTGCTTTCGGATGATGGCAGGCTTGTCGGCGAGATGCTCGTTGTCGCGGAAAAAGACGCAGACCGCTCCTTCACTCACTTCAGCAATACCTGACCCGAGCAAATCCTCGACCAGAGGTAGCAGTCGATCATTGTAGAAACTCTCACCGTACCAGTGATCGAAGCGCACATCCAGAAGATCGTAAACTTTCTGTAGTCCCTCCTTCGACACCTCGACGCAATGCTCCCAGATTGCGAGGTTTTCTGCATCACCGCTCTGGAGTTTCACCAACTCTTCACGACAGATGTTCAGCACGTTTTCGTCCTCCTTCGCCAGAGCATTGACCTTACGGTAAATACGCAGCAGCTCCTCTACCGAATCTTCCGTCAGCGCCGCTTCATCGAGATGATGCTTCCACCCCCAGAGAATCATGCCGAACTGAGTGCCCCAGTCGCCGATATGATTGTCCGAGATCACACGATGACCGAGAAACTTCGCGATGCGCCCCAACCCGTCACCGATAATCGTGCTCCGTATATGCCCGACGTGCATGGGCTTGGCGACGTTGGGAGCAGAAAAATCCAGGACGATGGTTTTCGGCGCATTCGTCTGGGGAACTCCCAAGCGTTCCGTGTCGCCAAGCAGATCGCTCACACGCTTCTCCAGAACTCCCGTCGCGAGACGAAAATTGACGAATCCCGGGCCTGCGATCTCAGGAGTCTCGAATATCTCGCCACCGTCGAAGGCTTCACAGATCGCCGCAGCCACCTCGCGTGGATTCCTTTTCAGCACCTTGGCCAACACCATCGCCGTATTGGTCTGATAGTCCCCGAAGGCTCGGTTCTGGGTGGGATCGACCTTGGGAACAAAATTAGTCGGCAAATCAACGGCGAATGGCAGACGAGACAGAGCGTCGCGAAGATGCAGGATGATCAAATCAGGAAATGGCTCAGGCATAGAAAAAATAGGGCAGACAGAACAGGGGAAATCCCCGCGCAAACTCACTCCACCGCTGCCTCGACGAGTCGAGAGGCTTCTGTAAGCACCTGGAACAGGTCTCCGTCATCGACAGCCGAAGAAAGTCGCTGGGGAATCTCAGGCTGACTGAGGCAACGCGCAATCTCAGAAAGTACCTGAAGATGGAGTGAATGCTCAACCTCCGGAACAATAAATAACACGATGTAATGCACTAGTCCGAGATCGATGGAATCAAAGTCAATTCCCTCCGAAGAACGCCCAAAGACTCCCACCACCTGGTCGATGCCAGAAAGAAAACAGTGCGGAATCGCGATACCTCGCCCGATGCCCGTACTGCGCTCATCCTCTCTGATCAAAAAGAGCTCAAACGCGTCCTCACGGATCGCAAGAGGAATAGCGCGATCCTCAACAAGCCGATTCAGTAACTCACGAATCGCGGTATCTCGGTCGTGAGAGTGCATCTCGGCAATCACACGATTTGGTGTAATAAATTCGTCCAAATTCATTCGAGGAAGCCACCGTATCGAGGTAGGGTCGTATCGCAGATCAGAACAGGGTAGAAAACACAGCGGGAAACACCCATTTTTACACTCTTCTCTACACTCTTTTTCAAGTCTGTCGGGGACTTCTGGAATCGATTGCGCGTATCAAAATTTTTCAATCGTTTTGAAATTAAGCTTTTAGCGTAACATGAATCAGCCATTATTCAAGGCAGATTTTCAGGAGAAACACTTTACAATGCGTCGTTCCGAGTTCTCTTTCAGAATCTTTCCTCTCATTCCTCCCTCTTTTATCTTTTCTTTATGACCCCTCGCGTCCTCTTCATCTGCACCGGGAATATCTGTCGAAGCCCGATGGCGGAAGGGTATCTGCGAGCTATGGTCGAACAGAGAAAGGTCGACGTCGTAGTCGGATCAGCCGGCCTAGGCGCTGGAGATGGGCTACCTCCCAGTCGGAATTCCGTTCTCGTGATGAAGGAAGAGGGTATCGACATCTCATCGATCCGCAGTCGATATTTTACCGCTGAGATGGCTTCGGAAGCCACCCATATCTTCGGCATGTCCTCCCATCATGTCACGACGATCCGAGATTATTTTCCGGAAGCCAGGAAAAAAACCTTCATTCTGCGTGACTGGGTCTCTGCTGGACTGGACGTCGATGTTCCCGATCCGATCGGCGGGAGTCAGGATGAATATCGCTTCGCTCGTAATCTCATCAAAGAAGCCATGCCTTCCGTGCTCCAATTCATCCTCAGGCATGAATCCAATGGTCTGAAGTAGAATACGATTGACGATTTTCCGCAACTTACGACAGGAGCGAACTGCCTGCTGGCTGCGATCATTTTTTGACTTTTCCCCAGAGCAGCGCTAGTGAGCAATCTCAGCGATCCAGCTGAATTTACAGTTTCAAGCGCATCACTTCCCTCTTAAAATGGATAAGCCCACTCTCATCATCGGCACCGATCACGGTGGATATGACATCAAAGAAGCGGCCCTCGCCTGGCTCAAAGAACAGGGCTACGAGGTCGAAGACATCGGCTGCTACTCGAAAGATCCGGTCGATTACCCCGACTATGCCCGAACCGTCGCCGAGGCCGTCCTCACTGGGAAGCACGATCTGGGGATCCTCTGCTGCACGACAGGAATCGGCATGGCGATCGCTGCGAATCGCTTTTCGGACATCCAGGCGGCTGTCGTCACCGATCCCCATGTGGCGGCCAAAACACGCATCCACAATAATACGAACGTGCTCTGCCTCGCCGGTGAGTTCACGCCGAACGAAGAAGTTGGCCCTATTCTCGAAGCTTGGCTAGGAGCAGCCTTCGAAGGCGATGGTCGCCACGGACGGCGCGTCGGGAAAATGAACGCCTGCGGCTACGCCACGAGAGCGCCTCATCTCGCCATCACCGATCCGGAGATCTACGAAGTGATCGAGGAGGAAGAAAAGCGTCAGAGCGGCAATATCGAACTGATCGCCTCAGAAAATTTCGCATCTCGTGCGATCCAGGAGGCGCAGGGAAGCTGCCTCACTAATAAATACGCGGAAGGCTACCCTGGACGCCGCTGGTATGGCGGATGTGAGAACGTCGATACAGCCGAATCTCTCGCAATCGAACGAGCAAAACGAATTTTCAACGCGAATTACGCCAATGTACAACCCCACTCCGGTTCTCAGGCCAACTGCGCGGTTTATTTCAGCGTCCTCCAGCCCGGAGATCGTATTCTCACGATGGATCTCTCCCACGGTGGCCACCTCACTCACGGGCACCCGGCCAACTTCTCGGGGAAACTCTATGAAGTGAAACACTACGGCGTCTCCCACGAGACCGAAATGATCGATTACGATGCTCTCGCTGAAGTCGCTCTGGAGTTCCGCCCCAAAATGATTACGGCAGGAGCTTCGGCCTACTCGCGCATCATCGACTTCAAGCGCATGCGCGAGATCGCTGACTCAGTCGGAGCTTGGCTCTTCGTCGATATGGCCCACATCGCCGGACTGGTCGCCGCTGGGGTCCATCCTTCCCCCATGGAGCACGCACACTTCGTAACCACGACTACGCACAAGAGTCTGAGAGGCCCGCGTGGTGGACTAATCCTGACCAATGACGAAGAACTCGCGAAGAAGATCGACTCACTCACCTTTCCTGGGATCCAGGGCGGTCCTCTGATGCACGTGATCGCAGCCAAGGCCGTTTGCTTTCACGAGGCTCTCCAGCCTAGCTTCCAAGCCTATCAGCAACAGATCGCGAAAAACGCTGCCCGCCTCGCTGCACGCATGGCCGGGCATGGCTACCGCATTATCTCCGGCGGCACCGATAATCACCTTTTCCTGATCGACCTGCGCCCGAACGGGCTGAATGGGAAGATCGTTCAAGAAACTCTCGATAAGGCGGGAATCACAGTGAACAAAAACACGATCCCCTTCGATACCGAAAGCCCCTTCAAAGGTGGCGGAATTCGCATCGGAACACCCGCTGTCACCACGCGCGGAATGAAGGAAGCGGAGATGGACCAGATCGGCGACCTCATTCATGAGGCGATCACCCACCGGAACGATCCGGCTCGCCTCGAGGATATTCACAGCCGCGTCGTCGAACTCAACTCCCACTTCCCACTCCCACAATGAGCCTTTTCCTGCCCTCGGAATTTTTCCTAGGGGAGGAGTAAATCCATGAAAATCCGTTAAACTAGGGTATCTGTGTCGTACTACGAAGCCAAGCAGCGACAACAAACTCTGGTAAAATATCAATTCCCGGTTGCCATTGCAGCGCGATGAACCACTTTACCGGCTTCCAAAAATTGGCGTACTCTTACTATTCAGGCAGATGACATACCTCTCCAAGTATCGAAACATCGGCATCTTCGCACACGTAGATGCTGGTAAAACCACCACTACAGAACGAATCCTCAAGCTTACTGGCAAGATCCACAAGCTGGGGGACACACACGACGGCACCGCGACGATGGACTTCATGGATCAAGAAGCCGAGCGCGGCATCACGATTCAGTCTGCCGCGACAAGTTGCTTTTGGAATGACCATCGCCTGAATGTCATCGATACTCCCGGCCACGTCGACTTCACTATCGAAGTATACCGCTCGCTGAAGGTTCTCGATGGTGGCGTAGGGGTTTTCTGTGGAACGAGCGGAGTCGAGCCACAGTCCGAGACGAACTGGCGCTACGCCAACGACTCAGAAGTCGCTCGGCTTATCTTTATCAATAAGCTCGACCGCATTGGATCGAACTTCTTTCGCGTGCTCGATCAAATCCGTAATATTCTCGGAGCCAAACCTCTCCCCATGGTGCTCCCAATCGGATCGGAAGATCAGTTTAAAGGCGTCGTAGAACTTCTGACGCGCAAAGCTTGGATCTGGGACGACTCCGGTCAGCCGGAAGCCTACCATCTGGAAGACGTTCCCGAGGATATGAAGGAACTCGTGGAAAAATATCGCGCTGAACTCATCGAGACAGCGGTCGAGCAGGATGACGAGGTGATGGAAGCCTATCTCGAAGGGAAGGAGCCAGATATCGACACACTCAAGCGATGCATCCGCAAAGGAACGATCGCGATGGATTTCTTCCCCGCCTACTGTGGCTCTGCATTCAAGAACAAGGGAATGCAGCTCGTCCTCAACGGGGTGGTAGACTTCCTTCCGGCACCGGACGAAGTCAAGCCGCAGCCTGAAGTCGATCTGGAAGGGAACGAGACAGGGAAGTTCGCCATCGTCACACCAGATGCACCACTCCGCGCCCTAGCGTTCAAGATCATGGACGACCAGTATGGAGCGCTGACCTTTATTCGCGTGTATTCCGGAAAGCTCTCTAAGGGTGATACGATTCTGAATACATTTACCGGCAAAACCGAGCGTGTTGGGCGGATCGTCGAGATGAGCGCAGATGATCGGATTGAGCGCGATAGCGCTCAAGCGGGCGATATTGTGGCTCTTGTCGGAATGAAGAACGTCCAGACAGGGCACACGCTCTGCGATCCCAAAGATCCGGCGACTCTGGAACCGATGGTTTTCCCCGATCCGGTCATCTCTATCGCCGTTTCCCCCAAGGATAAAGCAGCGAGTGAGAAGCTGGGCGAAGCCATCGCCAAGATGGTGCGCGAGGATCCATCCTTCTATGTGGAAACTGACACCGAAACCGGAGAAACGATTCTCAAGGGAATGGGAGAGCTTCACCTCGACATTAAGGTCGATATTCTGAAGCGGACCTATAAAGTCGAAGTCGAAGTCGGAGCGCCTCAGGTCGCCTATCGCGAAACGATTACGAAAGCGACGACCGACTCTTACACTCACAAAAAGCAGTCCGGTGGTTCCGGTCAATACGCCAAGATCGACTATACAATCGAGCCTGGCGAAATGGGAACGGGCTACACCTTCGAATCCAAGGTCGTCGGTGGTAACGTCCCCCGAGAATACTGGCCTGCCGTTGAAAAGGGCTTCAAGCTCTCCAAGGAAAAAGGAACCCTCGCTGGTTATCCGATGATGGATTTCAAAGTGACTCTGCTCGATGGTGGATTCCACGCGGTTGACTCATCCTCCATCGCCTTCGAAATCGCGGCGAAGAGCGCCTATCGTCAGACGATCCCCAAATGTGCGCCTCAACTGATGGAGCCGATTATGAAGGTGGACGTGTTCACACCCGATGCCCATGTCGGAGACGTGATCGGAGACCTCAATCGTCGTCGCGGAATGATCAAGGCGCAGGACAACACGCCGACCGGCGTTCGGGTAAAGGCGGATGCTCCTCTGAGCGAGATGTTCGGTTACATCGGCGACCTTCGGACGATGACCTCTGGTCGTGGACAGTTCTCAATGGAGTTTTCTCACTATGCTCCCTGTCCTCGAAACATCTCTGAAGCGATTATCGCCAAGGCTGCAGCCGCCAAAGCTGCTGCGGATGCCGCCCGATAAGAAGACGCGAGGAAAATCTCTCAAGGTGAAAAGGCCGGGTTCTCCCCGGCCTTTTTATTTTGGACTTCCCACAAAAATTCATCGATTTACAGGGACAAGTTATTTTTTACGACAGATTATTTCTTATCATTTAGCCACTCGACGTGACGTCGTATCTTCACCCAATAACGCGGTTTCCCCTAGCGCCTAGGCTCCGCAAAAGCGGCGCTTCACGCCGCACTCCATAGCCTGCGGCGCACGTAGGATTTACAGGGACAGGTTATTTTGACATTTTGTGACCGTGGAAAAGACGGGCTACTTCTTTCCAAAGCGAGCGAGGTGGAGTTGTCGAATGGATTCCAGAAGTTCAGGGACGGGGCCGATGACTTCGATGTGAGGTGCGATCTTTTGGATCGGTAGACAGTTCACCGGCCCGGATGGGATTCCGAATTCTCGTAGCCAAGCACCAAATTGCTCAGCCGATGCGATGTATACGATGCGTCCCAGCTCGGCCCATCCATGGGCGGCGGAGCACATAGGACAGTGCTCACCCGAGGTGTACATGGTCGTCGCTGCTCTCTCTTCCGGAGTGAGATGCTCTGCTGCCCAGTGAACTAGCTCGATTTCGGGATGATAGGTAGGGTTGTTACTTTGACATCGATTGCGGTCTTCACGCAGCACTCGCCCCGTGGCTGATACTAACACGGAGCCGAAAGGATCATCGCCTGCTACGAGAGCTTCCTCAGCGAGTTCCAAGCAGCGTCGGAGGTGAGAGAAATCAGTTTCTGTGAGCCTCATAGATTCGGAATGTGCGGGGAAGTTGCCAAGTGCGAAGTGCAAAGTTGTGGAAATTGCCGTTTCAAAGCGCACTTCTACTAGGTAGACTGGGCTGATTGTGAGATCTGAAGATTTATAAAAATTACAGAAATTAGTGATTTCTTATGGGAATGCACCTGTCGTTTGAAAGCTTTACTGGGATCAGAAATTTCGGAAGGGACCGCGATCTTCAGTGGCTTCCATTTCCTTCTGCCATTCGGCAAAGCGAGCGGTGACTTTTTTGAAAATCTCTGGCTGGTCTTTGGAGATATCGTGTTTCTCTGCTGGATCCGCATCGAGATCATAGAGTCCAGTGGATTCTTTTCTTCCTTTGTCGTCAATCCACTTGTATTGCCGCACCCGTGCCGCTTTACGATTGCCAGACCACCAGAACATTTCGGTGCGTGGCGATGGCGTCTCACCGCGTAGGGTGGGTAGCATATCGTAGCCATCCAGAGTGATGTTCTTGGGAGCTGCAGTGCCTGTCGCAGCGAGGATTGTAGGCAGTATGTCTAGAGAGGTAATGAACTCATCAGTCACGACTCCAGCAGGGATTTTTCCGGGCCAACGGGCGATGAAGGGAACGCGGACACCACCTTCCCACAGGGTGGATTTGCCGCCTCGTAGCGGTGCATTACCTCCTCCATAACTGGTGCCTCCGTTGTCAGAGAGAAAAATGATCAATGTATTGTTGGTCTCACCCACTTTGTCGAGGGTATCGAGGATGCGACCTATGGATTGGTCCATGCAATAGGTAGCCGCGTAATAGTGAGCGTGATCTTCGGATTTTGCCTTATCTCGAAATCTGGCGACGACTTCCTCGGGGGCTTGGACGCCGGGCTTCACGCCTCCGTTGTCTTCAGGGAAAGTGGAGGCACCGTGGGGTGCATTGAAGCCTAGGTATAGAAAAAAGGGCCGCTTTCCGGCGTTGGCAGTAACAAAGCTGAGAGCCTCTCGTTCGAAAACATCAGTGGCATAGGTGCCCTTATCCTCTTCCGTGCGTTCATTGTCACGAAAGAAGGAGGGGACGCCATAGCGCTCGTGGGTGTAATAGTCGGTATTGTTGTTCCCGTGTCCGTAAAATTGATCGAATCCGCGCTGTAGCGGCAGAAAGCGCCGAGCCTGGCCCATATCCCATTTTCCTACGACGGCATTGGTATAGCCCGAACCTTTTAGATAGTCGCCCATCGTTTTCTCCTTCGTATCGAGGCCGAGCAACATCTCGGGAGAAAACTCGTATTCATCCATGGTGTAGTGGTGTCCGTAGTTGACTAGGTCGTTCCGTATGCCGTGAATGATCCCGTTGCGGTAGGGATAACGTCCAGTGAGCAAGGCAGCACGAGATACGGTGCAACCAGACCATGCGACGTAGAAATGAGTCGCTCGCACACCCTCGGCTGCCAGCTTGTCTAGCGTGGGAGTCTCCATTGGTTTGATCCCCATACAGCCGAGGTCGGGCCAGCCTTGGTCATCGCTGATGATGACGATGACGTTGGGAGACTTCGGAGATGGGCTGTCGGCTGCTGCTGCGATACCGAGTGAGGTCACCAGTAGGAGAAAGAATGGAAGCAGAAGCATGGGGAGAGAGAGAATGAATTATGACTTGGGTTGAGTAGAGAGTAGGGCCAGCTTTCTCACTTCACGTACTTGCGTGAAGAGGCGGGAGTCGTGGATTCTCTCTTGATTTCCAAGGACTCTATTGATGAAGAATGAATTCTATCGAGGTTTCGTAACTAGGATTTACAGGGTCAGGTGATTTCTCATGGGAGATTTTTCGTTAGAAATACGCCCATTCCTGTGGGAACAAAACGTTCCATCCCACCCGAGGAAGGATGGTTCAAGAGCCTGTCCTTCCCCCGCACCTTCGCCGCCAAGGCAGATGAGCCTCCACCGTCAAAGTTAAGAGCGTTGTACGCTCCCATGTGAAGCAAAAGGGCGGTCAAATCTTGTAGAGAAATACCTACACTTTGATCCCAACGCCCATCGACTACGACGAGGACGATCATCTTCTGATCACGATCGATGCCTAGGGCACTGCGAGGGTGCTTGGTAGTCCAAAAACTAGACTGGCTCTCCTTGGATTGTCCGTCACGGATGAGGACGGGGCCAGAGGAGACGATCTCTCTGATATCCTGCGTTTGAAGAGGCTCGGGCAGATTTCTTAGCTCCCATTCGATCTGCACTTTTTGTCCGATAGTGGCGGTGCGATAAAAGGGGGC
>JBDHQE010000160.1:0-8462 GCA_039806885.1 Verrucomicrobiales bacterium | reverse complement strand
GCGCGTCTGAGTCTCGGCCTTTTTTGATTTGTTCTTCACATGAACGATCCCCTCTTCCCCGATCAGGCTGACTTTAACTTCGACATGCCCGTCGATGAAGCGAAGCCACGGGGAGGAGTCTGGCGTCCGCTGTCACGGGTGATGGAGTGTGTCATTTACGCACTACTCGCCTTGGCAGTAGCGAAATTGTTTGGCCCGGAACTGGGGCGACGTGACAAACTCACTGCCGAGCTACATCGACTTGAAACCGTGAGGGATACGAAGCAGGCGCAGGTGGATCGCTTGCTGACGAATCACCGTCTACTGAAGACGGATAAGACTTTTCTCGAGGCGGTCGCCCGTGATCGCCTCGATCTCCAACGACCGGGCGAATACATAGTCCGGATTCACCGGGAGGAGTGATTCACGCCTTTCTTCGCACTCCTGGCTCGAGTGAGACAGGAAGATCGGAAGATGGGAGTCATGAATACCACTCATCAGAACCTGCTATTTGCCTGTACCACAAGCGACTCAATGAATCTTTCTCCGAAAAGCATACTGATGCGAGCGATCAGCATTCTTCCCGAGTCAATTCAGGTACGATTCAGGAAGTCGCACTACTTTCGAAAGCTGCGTCAGGCACGCCTCACCGATGAGCCAGATCTCGCTGCGATCGCACTCTTAACTCGACCGGGAGATACGGTGTTCGACATCGGCGCAAACTTTGGCCTTTTCACCCGTTTCCTCTCTGAATCAGTCGGATCGGAAGGACGAGTGTATTCCTTCGAGCCAACGCTCGATATGTTCGAAGTGATCGTAAATAACTGCCAATTGCTCGGATTGAAGAACACCCGAGTCTTTCGCATTGCTCTGTCCGATCACTCAGGCCTTGCGGAGATGCGAATTCCTGTCTGGGAAGATGGCACGCTGAATCATTATGAAGCTTCTCTGGAACAATCCATCTCCAGCAGTCCGACTGGGCGCACGCTACAAGTGCCGGTTTGCTCGCTAGACGATTTCTGCTCCGAGCATCAAGTGAACCGCGTAGATTTCATCAAGTGCGATGTCGAGGGGCATGAACTAGCCGTCCTAGACGGAGCGCGAGCTACCCTGCTTCGCCATCGTCCGACCGTGTTGATCGAGGTGAATGACCCTCTTGGCTCTAGTTCTCACGGAGAAAAGGTACTGAAGAAAATTCGCGAGTTAAATTACGAAATTTTGGTGGTCAAAGACGATCTCCTTGAACCCTGGGATTCCGTCGAAGTCTGCGTGAACTACGTTCTTAAGCCAGTCTGAGCTGCGCCTGCAGAAATATTTGCGAATGCGACTCTTTTTTGAAAAAATGTCGCATGATGAATGAAGTTCATCCGTCTATGAGAGAAGGACGGGGGTCTCCCCGTCGCACCACTCTTCCCAACGATGAATCTCCTTCGCTCTTCTATTGTCGGATGGGCTGCTCCCTGTCTGGCTGTCGCCTTCCTCAGCTTATCTCACAGTGAAGCTCAAGCAGGCGGGCTGAACAACAACCGTCGTGGCGGAACTCCGTCAGGTCGTTCGGGACGAATGGCCGCCCCCTCTCGTCCGAGTATGGCGGCTCCCCGAATGTCAACTCCTCGGTCCATGCCTTCCTCGCGTCCGAGCACGCCAAGCCCTCGGATGTCGGCACCTCGGATGTCAGCACCTCGGACATCTTCAGGCCTTACACGTCCAAGTGCCCCTGTAGTACGCCCTACACCCTCAGTGCCAAAATCCTTCGCTCCGCCACGCTCAAGCACCCCCGCAACACGGCAGATTACACCACCACGCTCCCCATCGGGTCTCACGCGCCCCAGTGCTCCCGTGGTGCGATCCTCGCCTTCTCCTTCAGCCCCCCGTCCATCCTCCACTCCTCATCCGAGTCGTTCAGTCCCGGGATCTTCGCTCTCTCAGCGCCCGAGCGGCCCTTCGCTCGTCCCTAAGCCTCCTGTGAAGACTCCGCCCGCTCCGGCCCGTGTGACACCCTCTCCCCATCTTTCCAACGCCGGAACACAGTCATTGCCTCCGGCGGTAAGTCGCTCTGCCCCGAAAGTTCCCCCTCCACATCTAGGAATCTCCAAACCCTCCAGCCAGGTGACGGGAAATTCTCACCTATCTGGGAATCCCGCCCACAATGACGGCAAACAGCCATCGCGCGGCAATGCTTCTCCGCGAGTTTCTCCGCGACCCTCCGTAACGCCTCCAGGATTGGCTGCCGGATTGAATGGAGGATTGAGCAGACCCACTCCAAGCGATCGCCCCATCAATGGAACGACGAATAGCTCCGGGAAGATTCCCAATGCTCTCGCAAAGTCACAAATCGCTCGTCCAACTGCACTTGCACCGCGCCCGACTCAAAAAGTCGCAGCCGCTCGTCCTCATATAGTGGATCGGAGTACACAGTTGGCACAGTCTGCCCATCGCTCTCCCCTGCGTGGTTCGAGGCCGATCAGTACCCATCTCGCTCCTGCGATCAGTTCAGCGGGCGTCAAAGGAAGTCCCGCTTCCCGTGCGACGCTTCCCGCCAGACTCAGTCCTCCCCTCATCACGACAGCGAGTAGTCGCGGCCTCTACCGTCCGCAACACGGAAATCACGGACATTCCTCCTCTGGCGGAAACGGTCACTGGGGCAACTACGGCGTATGGCGGAATTTCAACCACGGATCATATCATTCCGCTCATCATGGTCACGTGCCCATTTATCCAACGCTCCTCTCTTCGGTGAACTACGCCCTAGTTCCCCGCTACTGGGGCAGTGATCCTTGGTGGAGCTGTGGTTATACCAACTCCTGGTATCACGGATCGTGGAACTATGGGTGGAATCATCACTGGCATGACCGCTACGCATACTATCGCCGACCGCTGTTCTCATACCCGCCTGGATACAATCCGTATTACTACACATCGTCATCCTTCGTGCCGTGGGGATTGGCAAGCTGGACTCTCGGGCGCTTGGCCTATGACACCGGTTACTACAGCTATTACAATCCCTACCCCACCTCACCCGTCATCATTGACAATACTGTCATTCGATACTCGGAGCCGATTACCACGATCGCTTCGAATGTTGACACGGTCCGTACAGAAGATGAAGCAAAGACGGCGGAAGAGAAAGCAAGGGCAGCCATGGATCGCGCACGCGATGCCTTTCGTAGAGGCGACTATGTGACCGCCTCTACTGCGATCGACGATGCAATTTCCCAAACGCCAGGAAATTCTGTCTTTCACGAATTCCGCGCCCTCACCCTCTTCGCTCTCGGGCGATATGATGATGCAGCCGGGGTTCTTCACTCCGTCCTAGCTTCCGGGCCTGGATGGAACTGGGAGACGATGATCGACTTCTATGGTGATCCGGAGCAATACACGAACCAATTTCGCAGACTGGAGGATTACGTCGTCGCCAATCCCGGATCGGCTCCTTCTCGCTTACTCCTCGCCTATCATTACATGGTCGGAGGAAATCTGACGGAGGCAGCAGAAATGCTCGATCAGGTCGTCGAAATCCAACCTCGCGATACTGTGGCCGCCCAGCTTCGATCTCTGCTAAAGGATTCTGATGCCGAGGCTACGGCGGAGAAATTGGCGGAGAAACCAGCAACCGAAGCTACGAAGGAGGCTCCGACCGAGGAAGCTGACAAAGCGCCTATCTCTAAAGAAGCACTTGCGGGAATCTGGAAGGCTAAATCGGCAGAGGGAAAGACGATCACTCTCTCGCTAACAGCCATCGGAACATTTTCCTGGGAATACGAAGGAGCATCTGAAAAAGTTCTCAGCGGAGAATGGTCACTGGATAAGGATGGTCTGCTGGTGCTGGCAGATGAAGACGTGCAAATGGTAGGTGACATCGATCTGAATCCCGACGGGACGCTTCACTTCCTCATGGCGGGAAGTCCAGACGGCGATCCGGGCTTAACCTTTCAGAAGGAGTGAGGACGGCGAAGGCTTCGGAGCGTTTGAATTGCTACGAAGTACTTCGCTCCAAAGCTCGGGACATCGACGAGCACATCCACCATCTCTCCTATGCTGGACGAACACAATAGGAGGGGGAGAATCCAGTGATCAAGAGAAAGACGTACCTCGAAGTAAAGGTGAGTAGATCCGTGCGACGCGCACTGCGTCGAGCTTTAGATCGATGATCGAATTGCTACAAGAAAAATTCGATATTTTCATAATATCAAAAATCAGTTACTATTCAGTCTGATGATGCGCTTTCTCTTTCTATTCCTTTTTTCTCTTGGCCTACTTCTGAATGGATCGGCGTTCGAACTCCCAGGGCAGTCAACTCAGTTGATCGTCGGCACGGCGGCTAGCTGGGATTCGTCCTGGGTCGATCTGGCTTTCTATGAACGGCAGCCTGGTGGTGCTTGGCAGGCGACAGGATTTCAGTGGAAGGGGAGACTGGGAAAAAACGGACTGGTATGGGGACGAGGCTTGAACCCGGTCCCCCAAGGTGCACGAATGAAGACTGAGGGAGATCGCCGAGCTCCGGCAGGAGTCTTCGATCTCGGCGGTGCTTGGGGCTATGCACCAGACATTCAGAAAGCGCCGTCTCTTAATTATGTACAGGTGACATCTCGTGATCTGTGGTTCGAGGATCCACAATCTTCGCTGTATAACCAATATATGCGAATCGATCACGAGCCGAGATCGCCGGAAGAGAAAAAGGCACAAATGAAGCAGGGCGACTACGCTCACTCGCTCAAGCTCTTCATTGCACACAATGCCTACCCACGCATCCAGCCAGGTGGAGGATCATCCATCTTTTTCCACATCTGGAGAAATGGTGGAAATGCTACGACTTTTGGCTGTACGACGATGGCGGAGGAAAATCTGCGACGACTGATTGCAAGCATCATCCCCGAGAGGAGACCTCTGTATGTCCTGCTTCCGAAGGCGGAATATGATCGCTATCGAGCAGAATGGAAGCTGCCGTGAACGGATCAAACCGTACAGATTTCAATCGCCTGACGGAGTGACTGTAGCTTGTCCGGGCGCTTGGGCACAAATTCCTGGCCGACCCAGCCCTGATATCCCGTCTCGACAATCGCTCGCATAATCGCGGGGTAGTGCAGTTCCTGTGTATCGTCGATTTCTCCTCGTCCCGGAACTCCGCCCGTGTGGTAGTGGCTGAAGTACTGATGCCGCTCGCGAATGGTATCGATCACGTCGCCTTCCATGATCTGCATGTGGTAGATGTCATAGAGCAGTTTGAAACTCTCTGAGCCGACCGCCTGACAGAGCTCCGCTCCCCAAGAGGACAAATCGCACATGTAGTCTTTGTGATTTCGCTTGGAGTTTAACAGCTCCATCGTCAGAGTAATGCCATGTTTCTCACAGAGTGGCAAAAGTCGCTTGATTCCAATCACGCAGTTTTTGAGTCCTTGCTCATCGTCCATGCCATCGCGATTCCCTGAGAAGCAGATCACATTGCGAAAGCCGGCGTCAGCACTGGCTTTTAGTAGTGGCTCATAGATCTCCAGAAGAATGTCGTGATTTTCGAGACGATTGAGACCGTGAGGGATCGATCCAATGTTTTTCTTCTTTCCGTCCACCTCGATGGCGCGTGAGGGGGCGCTGACCATGGGGCAGTGCATGCCGTGCTTCCGCACCGTCTCGAAGTCGCTGGGATCGAGGAGGTCGATCGCCTCGACTCCGAACTCTTTCACCGCCGTGCAAAGATCGTCGAGAGAGAAGCTCTTGAAACACCAACGGCTGACCGAATGATGAATTTTTCCGCTGACTCCTTCCTTTTTAGCTGCTTCTTCGGCTAAAGAAAATCGTTCGTTCAGAGAAGCGACTATCGCGGCAACGGCAGCGCTCGATTTCGCAAGAAAGGATCGACGGGGTGAAGCAGGCAGAGTGTCCATGATGCGGAATCGCACAGGAATCGACTTCAAGCAAGCACGGATTCGAGTATCTGGTGAGATGTAAGAGAAACAAGGTCGACGGGATCAACAATCACCCGTGCTAAGAACGACGAATTCTCATCCGCCTAGACTTGTAACTTCGCAGGCACCCCTAGGTTTCTTACGTTCTGGAATCGCGTCACTTACAGTCCTTTAATCTCCCAGCCCTTGCGATAACTCTCGTGAATCATGGCATTCGCAGCATCGGAACCGACGAATTTGCCTGCCTTGGCATCCCATTTCAAAGTCTCGCCAGGCAGTCGCATGGCGACAGTTCCCAGCAATACGGTCTCCGTCATCGGCACGGCATAGTCGAAGTTGGCGCGAGGCTTCTTCGAGATATTTCCGCGAATCGCATCAGCGAAGTTTTTGTGATGGTGCTCGGCTTCCACGGCTTCGATCACTTCGTCGGAGCGCTTGCCGTCGCGATAGACTACCGGCATGGCACTACCGTGAAAAATGGCCAGAACACCTGTGGTGCCAACTACCAGAGTACCGCTCGAAGGAGCTTTTTGGATGGTTTTGCCTTCAGAATCCTTCTCTTCGGGACCGAGCAGGGCCAATACTTCTGCCGGAGGGCGCTGCACGCCGTCGTACCAGTAGAAATCAAAATCTCCGTCGGTCAGGGCATTCCCTTTCATTCGGTGATGAATCTTCCCATCCAGAGGCCAACTATCGCCATCGACAGGAGCGGGGCCAAGCGAGGCCACAGAGAGTGTTTCTGGCTCTCCCAGCCCCATGAACCAAGGATGGTAGATGTGGCAACCCATGTCCCCGAGCGTGCCCGTCCCATAGCCGATACGCTTGCGCCAGTTGCTGGGGTGAAACTCGCGCGGAACGAACTTTCTCTCATGCCCAACACCCAGCCAATAATCCCAGTTCAGAGTCTCCGGCGGAGCTTCATCGCTGACGGGCAGCGGATCCATAGATCCCCAGGACTTAGGGCACGAACTGTGAACCTCTTTCACTTTTCCGACGATACCCTCGCGGAGCAGTTTCACCGCCGTGCGGTTCGGAGAACTGGAGGAAACCTGAATCCCCATCTGCGTCGTCAGCTTGTGCTCATCAGCAAAGGCGCGGAGCGCTCGCCCCTCCGAGATCGTCCGAGTGAGCGGCTTTTCGCAATACACATGCTTGCCGAGTTGCATGGCTGACATGGCGATGGGGGCGTGCATGTGATCGGGGGTACCGATAACGACTGCATCGATTTCATTCTGCAGCTTGTCGAGCAATTCGCGCCAATCTTGGAAGATCTTTGCATTCGGGTGCTCATTTCTCACCTTATCGCAGCGGCCCAGATCAACATCAGCGACCGCAACGAGGGTGGTGTTGGGCACCTGAAGCATCTCCGTAAGATCCCCCCATGCACGACCCGCCGCGCCGAAGTTAGCGAAGCGAAGGTTCTCGCTAGGAGCGCCGGAAGCTGTGCTTTTCCAGCCGATCCAGGGAGCGGCGATGGCAGTGGTGGTGGCAGTGCGGAGGAAGTGGCGTCGTGTCGTCATAGTAGCTTGGGGTATTAATGAAATGAAGTAGATCAGAGAAATTAGGTTTTTGGAAGGACGAATATCAGTCGCTTATGTTTTCCGAAACTACCGCCTTGGTTTCAGGCGACAAATGGAAGGGGACTTTGGGCTTCTCCGTCCGTCGGTTGAGATCGGTGGCAATGTTGCTGTTGATCAAAATCTGCTCACAGGGACCGGACGAACGCACGGCGGGACCATCGAGACCAGAGAACTGATTCCCTGAGATGATCACATGCTTCGTACTTTCTAAGACGACACCGTGACCGATGTCGATCTTCACAGGATTATTGTTTTGATCCTCTGCTGGACGTCGATGTTGTCCTTCTCCGAGGTAGCTATTACAAAAATTATTGGCAGAGATTGTGATGCGGCTGGCCTTCTCTGATACACGCACTCCGAAGTGGTGCAGCAGGACGAAGGTATTCGCTGAGACAGTGATACCATGGGCATCCTGAAGATCGATCCCCCCTCCCATGTCATGGGCGATCACGTTCGCCGAGAGAGTAATGCCATAGGCGTCTCGATCCAACACGATCGCTGTACCGTCGCATTCTTCGATCATGTTCCCTGAGAGAACGGAGCCATAGGTATTCTCGATGACGACTCCGTGACGAAGGTGGTCATCGATATTGTTGCCATTCATGGTGAGATTAAAAGAATCCGTGCAGACGACAGCATCTTGGTTCTCCTCGAAGTGGTTGGCATTGACGACGATGTCATGGCAACCTTCCACATAAAGTCCTGCCTTCTTGTTATAGGTGAGGATGGAATCGGCGACCCGAGGATCTTCCACGCAATAAATCAGCGCGATTCCGTGGCCACCGTGATGATCGATGGAGAGTCCTTGCAAGAAAATTTCATTAATCCCCTCGGCTAGAATGCCGTCACCGCTACTCTCGTTTCCAGAAATGCGGAAGTTGTCGAGTTGAATACGCCAAAGCCGAGAGCGCTTGTTTTGCTCATAATCTTTAGGCCTGATCCGGATGGCGGGTTTTCCCTCCTCATTCAGGTTTTTGATGTGAGTCGAGGCACCGCTGCC
>JBDHQE010000159.1:0-8468 GCA_039806885.1 Verrucomicrobiales bacterium | reverse complement strand
GCTCCAAGAGATCGGCATTTTCCCTGTAATCTCCCCCCCAGAGATCGAAAACGAAGCGACCTGCCTTTTTCGCAACAGCAGGAGCTGCGGTTCGGGGATCGATGGAGCGAAATGCGATGGCAGAATCAAAAGCACCGTCGGCTCCTGGTAGCAAGGTGTAGGTCGATGCAGGATGAGAGACGAGTGCGTAGCGATGGCGCTCAGGATCGACCTCGAACGCATCCGGTGGCGTTTCACTGGCGACCAGTAGGGAAAGGCCGTTCGTAAAGTCCATGCCGACGTGGCTGGCAGCCAGATCATGTCCACCGCCTCGAGCCGTGAACTTCTGCGGATGGACGATGCAGTATCCATGTCCATAATACACGCGCTGAGCCTGATGTTCGAAGAGTCCGGGAGCAAGTCGCGTGATCCGCGATTGCGAGTCGGCAGGATCGAGGATCTGAATCCGGAGGCCGGGGCCGTCTGCCCAAAGCTTCACTGGTAAAGTGACGTGCCCCTGGGGCGTCACGATGTCGTGATCGATTCGCAGCGCATTCCCGTCGCGATGGGGCGCGACGTGCACGACTTGAGCAGAGGAGGGCCATTGGCGCAGACTTTGTTGATCCAATTCAATCTCGAATCCATCCATGAGAGTCGTTTTTCCCTTCGCCGAAAGAGCGATTACAGCATCGATGATTCCCCTGGGTCCGGGGACGATGACTGCCTGTCGCTCCGGCCCCAGAGGAAAAACGATGGCTTTATCAGACGACGGACTACCCGACAGAACCTGACGGGCACGATTTTCACGCTCGGTCCGCGACTTCGCGCTCTCTTCTGTGGGAGGATTCCCGGCGCTTACGGTAGGCGCACCCCAGTAGGCAGAGTCGCAGTTCGTATTATTTTTCGGTCCAGGATGACATTCCAAACTCAGCACGATTTCGCGACCGGCGAACGGAGAAAGATCGACTTCGCCATGAAGCCAAGTCTTCGAGTCGGAGTGGCGCTCAAAGAGAAGCTGTCCATCCACTCGTACGCGGAAGGTGACTCCATCGCTCGTTCCTTCATCAGGCTTGCTGTCGCGGATCGCTTGGTCAAAGGAAAATCGAAGCGAGCTTGTTTGGGGAAGACTGAGGCGGTATTCGACGAACATCGTGCCCACTCCTTTTCGGTAGGGTGGGTGCATATTCAGACTCGTGCGTGGATCTGGGCGATCTACAGAACGCTGGGAAAGACTCATCCCTGATTCCCGATCCGCACCCTGCCATCCGATGGGAAGCGTGACGGGCTTTTCTTGATTAAAAATTTGATAGCTGACCTGCTGATTGTGCAGTGAAGTGAGAGCGAGTGCTCCGATCTCCGGGACAACTGCGACGGCCTCCTGTTTTTGGAATCGAGATGAATCGCGGGGTGGAAGGAGCGATTCTGTCGTAAAAATTTGTACTGCGTGAGCCTCTACTGAAGGCGATTTCGTCGTCGAATTCGCAAAAATGTGAAAGGGATACAGACCAATCTCAGCTTTCTCCGTCAGCGAGAACGCAAAGGTGATTGTGATATTTCCCTTGGCGGGAAGCTCCGCTGTAAGCTCGGGTTGATGAATGATCACATCTTCGGCGACTGAACTCGCTCGCAGATGAATGGACAGGGGCTGATCGCCCGCGTTGGAGAGAATGACAGGCACCTGGACAGGAGTGCCCGTTTTCGAGAGAGACTCTGCTGCCTCATCCTTTGCGCTCGCTGCGTCCACTCGGACCACCGTGCCGATTTCGATCGTCAGGTCGCCTTCGGTGACTCGTTCGCCATTGAAGGCATGGGTATTGGTGAGAGGTAGAATGGACAGAATGGCCGCCAGCAAAAAAGATCGCACCTGCGAGAAAGGGGAGTTCATCGGACAGACGCTCGTAGAAGAGAGCACGCAAACGAGAAAACGGAATCAGAAGTCTGTCAATTACCGAAGAGCGTAAGGAGCGATCTCGGTTCACAGTGGAGATAAAGTTTTTAAATTTTTGTAAAACTTGTCTCAAATGACATTTTAAGGTTGATTCTATTCAGGAATTCTTGATGATCTAGATTCTTGATCATGGAATTCTGGATTTACCTGTTAGCCATCGGTGGCCTGCTCTGTCTGGCGGGAGTGTTGGTGTATGCACGCATTACTTCCGGCAAACAGGATGCTGGGTCAGCTCTGCATCACTCACCCGGGAACTGGCGACAGTCGGATGATCTCCCTGAAGAGGTGGATGGGGAGAGAGATGAGAATGAAGTCACTCTCCGAATTGGCACCAAAACGGATTCAGCCCAGAAGCAAAAGACCCCATCGAGCGAATATCTCGACGAGCTTCAAGAAGCGGCTGCTGGACTTGCTCTGTTGATGCGATCATCTCCCATTCCGAAAGCGGAACCTCTGGAGGATGTTCTCGATTCTACAGAGAATGCAGAGGCGACGGAAGTCGCTGTGGAAATCCAACAGGAAGAATCTGTCGAAGTAGCGGAAGCGGAACGAGCACAGGCCTTCGTCAAAGAGGAAGTCGTGTTCGGAATCGAAACGGAAACAGAAGTGATCGAAACAGAAACGAAAGTTCTCTTAGAAGAAGAGCAGTGCGACGAGGAAGTCGTGGAGATCACTCCGGCAGCGATGGTGGTGGCGGAAGTATTGTTACCCGTGGCGCCAGAGGTTGCGACTGCTCCGAAGGAAGAGGTGGTTTTCCCTTATGAGACAGCGCCCCTTCCAGAAATCGCGAAAAAGAGTAATCAGCCGTTTGCCGTTCCAGTGCTTGCGACCGAATTTGCCATTGGGACAGTTGAGACCGTTACGATAGGGGATGGATTGGAGGAAGTAGCGGAGGAAGCCGTTGAAACACCCGAGGAAGCCGAAGTGCAGACTGTGCGTGGTGTCCTAGGGGAGGCCTTGCTGGCGCGTCTGGATGAACTCGATGAATCCCTGAATGAGTTCGAGGAACTGCTCGGGGGGATTGAGTCCGGCTTCCGCCTGCTTTCCGAGACCGAAGCTAAAATCTCTGATTCGGACAAAGAAGTTGCCGCAGTTGCATGAGCCAAGTCTCAGAGAGAAGAAATCCTGAATCGCTGAAGTAATTTTTCTTGCAGTCGTCCTCTCTGCAAGGATTGGTCTCGCCACCTTTTTCTGCAGGGGTGGACTGCACTCGGGGTACGGACGGAATATCTATGAAAAATTTGGCCGCCTTATGGGGATTCTTGGGTGTTTTCACCTTATTATCCTGTGCGATCTGGCGACTGACACCTCGTGCTCTGGAAGCATTTCAGGTGCCACTGGAGACCAAACATTGGGTATTCCTAGCGGTATTTCTGTTCTTCATGTTATACTCGGAAGGATATCGCGGCTTTCAGAAACGCTTTTCTCCCCGAACTGCGGCTCGGATTCGTCATCTGCGCGATCATTCGAATCGGCTCCATGCGATTTTAGCTCCGGCTTTCTGCATGGGTTACTTTCATGCGCAGCGTCGGACACAGATCACAGCGATCTGTCTGACGCTGACCATCATCGCTCTGGTGATTTTTGTCCGCTATCTACCCGACCCTTGGCATGGTCTCGTGGATACCGGAGTAGTGATCGGACTGCTCTACGGGATCGTGACTTATGTCTATTACACAGTCGTAGCGGTGCGCAGCGAGCACTTTCCGTTTTCACCAGAGGTTCCGGACGGCTGTGAAGCTGCCACGAAATCTCAGTTGTAGGCTGCTGGTTCAGCCACGCTCCGTCCACACGCGGCAGCTTCCATCAGAGTAGATCGCCTTGTAGGTAGTGGCGACGATACGGCGGCAACGCTCGTTCCCCCAGCGATCAGTGGTGGTGTGTGGAATGCGCTCTTTTCTCACGACGACTGTTTTGACCCAGTAGGGAGCGATAGGCGTTATCTGTCCGCAGCAGGGAGCAGCATTATAGCGATCCCTGTCCTGGTAGTGACGATAGGGCATGATCTGCTCGTAGCGAGGGGTCTGGAACTTGCTGTCTGCACAGGATCCTGCGTGGGTGTTCTCGGCGCAGAAGAATGGCAGCGCGAAGAGAGCGGTGAGAATGAGTGATATTTTCATAGTCAGTCTGTGTGATGTGACGGGCAGCGTAGAGGAAGGAGAAAGTTCTGTCGAGTCCTGAGAGTCAAAATTAAGAATTTTTCGTAATTCTCATGGCGTCTGTTTTTCTCGTCCAGCAGCGGTGATGGCTCGTAACAGAGTTTCGGCCATATTTTCAGACGGTCCGCTATGGATCCAAGAAATCTGGCGATCAGGCCGAATCACGACGATGTAGGGAACGCGATCCACCTCGAAGAGGCGGGCAATCTTCTGATTCGTGTCGATCGCGACGGGCTTGCTCTGCCACTTACGGCCTTCGAGGAATTGATTCACCATTACAGGAGACTCCCCTTGGTTGATCGCGAGATGGACGACTGAGCCCGGTGGAAATGCGGCGACCGCAGCTTCGACTTCGGGCATCATTTTGACGCAGTCTCGGTTCCAAGTTGCCCAGAATTCGAGAACGACGATTTTTCCTTTCTGTTTCGAAAGGCTGAAAGTCTTTCCGTCGAGCCGGGGGAGATCGAATTTCGGAGCCGACTTGCCGATGAGTGGAGACTCGGGCGCTCCGTCTTCTCCCTGGATATGGGGTTCAGGGGCATCTATGAACTGCCAGCCATCGAATGCTGACGATTCCAAAGAATCCGTCTCGGCCAGAGGCAGAGGCGGGAGATAAACGAGGCTGCCCAGTTGCTCGAGTGATACTTGGCACTTCCCCAGAACCGCAGATTCGCCGATGAGCTTATCTCCCTCAATTCCTTTCCCCAGCACATGAAGTCGTGTGCCGTTGCGGAGGATGAGGTTGTGAGAAACTCGAAAGTCGTATTTACTCAGTCTTTGTTGGCGCTCTTTCTCACGGTTCTGCTTTCGCTTCGCTGATGAGCGATTCTCATCGTCCAAGTCATCGTCAGGGGCTTGCGATCCCATGACGGACTTCCCAAAGTGGGCGGGCAGGGGAGATGTCGCCTGCGCACTTAGCTCCTGCGCAGGTAGTGGAGGATCGGAGCGCATGAGACTGGCGACGCGAGAGCGCGGAAGAAGTAACTTTTCCCCGTTCGCTTCAAAGGAGATTGCGTCCTGATGAATCGACTCCAGACTCCCGCGCAGGATGTCACCATTGGTGCCGATGAGTAGGTGGGAAGGCGGCTTCTCCTTCTGCGAGCGTGGAATCGTGAAAAGATCGCGTGCGGCACGAGAGTCGAGTATCGGATCGATCAGGCTTCCAGACTGGGAAGTGATTTGAAAGTGTCCTAAGTGCAGTGAGCTATTCTGGGCTCCGTCGACCAGATATTTTTGGAAACGAATTCCATTGCCGGAGCGGAATGATGGCTTATTGGGAAAGTCTGCTACAAATTTTCCATTCAGAAAAACTTCGATTTGAGTCGGACGGATAAAAACCGTGACGTGATTGTGCTTTTCATCCATTTTCCCGTCGCGCCCGGAAAAGCTCCTTCCTGAAGCATCCGTGATTCGTCCAATCGTGAGGTTCTTCCCTCGAATCGAGAAGTCGATATCCGTTGAAGGAGCCGTAGGATCGGACTCAGAGAGAAACAATCTCAGCCGAAGCAGGTTCATGCCTCCGCTCTCACCGCTGATGTCGAAATCAATGCGATCACCTAAGAGCAGGGATGAATTCGTGATCGCTCCGGCCTTCATCGTCACGGATTCTGCGGCTAGAGTTACTTGATCCTGATCCCCGTCAGAGATACGCCAAGCAGGGTCGCGAAAGCCCTGAAAGATGCGCCCGGTCCAGCCAAGATCGATTCCACGCCAATCAGCTGTGGCAATCTGAATTTGCCCCGTGATCAGACTAGAGAAAGTCACCTGATCGGGAGAGAGTGATACGAGTTCCCCCGTCACGATTTCATCCGTATTCAGATGGAGGCGCGACTGAGAGAGCGCTCCAGTCGAAACCGTGCTCCCTCTCGCCAGCGCGGAGCGCGTCACAGTGAACGGAGTGTTTCGGGCGAAGGGTACTGGCGTCTCAGCTCCCACGGCTTGCCAAGTGAGGAAGGAATCGCCTGCGATATAGCGCGCGGAATTCTTCGGAATCAGATGTAGACTGCCTTGCATTCGGGCAGAATCAGCAGAAAGGATGTCGCCTCCTCTGGCGATGAGAACGTCCGGATTATCAAAGCGGAGGCTCTTGGCCCCGTTGAGCTTCACAGCAATGGGGGATTCGCTCCAATCGGGCTGCAGAATCGCCTCAGAGGGCGAAATATTCAGACCTCGACCGCTCATCGAAATACCACCAGGCCAGAGAACGTGAACCGTTCCGGCGGTCGGAGCTGTGGATGGCTGGTCGAGATTCATCGGAAAGGTCCACTCGATCAGATCGGAAAGGGATCGCGACTCGGCCCCACGATGCATGGTCTTTTCTCCGATCACTAGTTTTAGGTCGTCGGGATTCTGCCAGGCAGGACCACTTCGCCATTGGATTCGGGGACTATCCGGCTGAATCTCAGTGATCGTTTCACCATCCCATTCGAAGACGTGAAGATACTGCAGCGTCATGGCTGTATTACGACTGAGTAGGTAGAACCCTCGCTCATAGGAAGGACTCTTCCGACGACCGAGAGGATTGGCCTCTTCGTCAATCTTTCCTCCCTTCACCGCCGCGAGAGTTTTTCCCGACATGTCACAGAGGCGAACCTCACCCGTTTCCTGATTCCAGAAAAGCCGAATCGTCAGATCATTGACTCCTTGAGAAAGGTCGATCACCGGGGCGAAATGATTTCCAAAGGTGAGGACCAGACGGTGATTCCAAGTCTCCAGCATCGGGCCATACTCTGGACTATGCAGGACGCCAACTTCGAAATCTGGTGATCCGTTCGGGAAGGTGAGACGAAAACGCAGCTCGACCTGAGATGGCAGATTGATGGAACGAAAAAAGTCCCCTAGCCACTGATGGGTAGTGAGCGATCCCGCTCGGCCTTCTGTCCAGTCTAGTGGTTTACGATCACGTCCGGTGGATATGAGGCCATCGAGTCCGCCGGGACCGATCCAGGCTCGTCCCGGCCCACTGACTCGAACGATGCGACGAATTTGGTTCTGTGGCAGGCGAACAGGATCGGAAAAAAACGGAGTCCGAAATGTGAGCGTATTTTGTTCCACTGTCACGAGGTCCCCTCGAAACTGGTCTCCATTTTTCAGGAAAATTTCGAAAGGTGCCTCGGCGAGCGCAGGAGTCTCGTTTTCCTCCGAGAAGATCAGAGAATCGATCTGCCGCCGATCCAGTGCGAAGGGGGCAGAAAATGTGGGAGTACTGAAGCAAATCCGCTCTCCCGATTGAGGCAAGAGTTGACCGAAGACCTCGTCTCCATTCCGCCAGCGAAGCTTCGCAGAACGCGAAGATTGCTCCGCTGAGGAGAGATTGAGCAAACAGAGCGCCGCTACCAGACCTAAGAGGGTCTGGTGAAGGATCAAACAGGGTCTGATGCGGGCGAACATGTGAGAGTCAGGATAGGTCAGAATCGTTCGTATATGGGGAGATATCGATAATTAAGCGCCAGAGAGAGCAGGGACATCGCCGTACAGTAGGCTTCGCCGTAGCTGCCGGGAAAACTCCCGTCTGGTGCTTGCTCGGATGCCAATGTGGCCGCTTGGGTTCTATTCCACTGACTCCAGCGCACGGGATCTGCCTGAAAAAGAGCTTGGGCCATGTAGTAGATGTAATACTGCGGATGTGCAGTCTCGACGTGATCGATCCGTTGAACGATGTGCTGCAGGGCGGCGCGGTATTCGTCCGTATCACGATGGTGAGAAACTGCATAGACCAGCGTGGCGACAGCAGATCGGGCGCTCGACTCTCCCGCGCCTCCGATCCCTCCGGCGTATGCGACGAAACCAGAAGATGCGGTGTTTCTCTGCATGTAAACGATGGCGGAGTTCAGTGTCTCATCCGGGACAGTCAGTCCGGCATTGCGACAGGCCAGTAGGCCCATCAGCACGCATCCAGTGACGGAGGTGTCGGCGTCAGTGGAGGTAGGGGAGTACCGCCAGCCGCCCCAGCGATTCGCCTTCTGAGCCGTGACGGCCAGTGAGATGGCCTTTTCCAAAGCGAGTGCAATGGAGCGGCGCGTGCCTTCGGGTTCACTTCCATTCCAGATCAGATCTTCATCCACAGCACCGTAGGCCTCAGCGAGCGCAAGCATGGCGAAGCCGTGATGGTACATGCTATCGGGGATGTAGCCGCTGTCCTTTTCCTGAGACTGAATCAGCGAACGCAGAGCAGCGGCGATCTGCGGATGATGAGGTCCGAAGTTCGGATCTTCACCACTGGCGAGAAAGGCCATCAGACAGAGGCCGGTGATACCATTGCCGGAAGCTCCGCGCCAAGAGCCATCATCGCTCTGGATTTTCGTCAGATAGCCGATACCGCGATCATAGATGGTATCGACTTCAACGGGAATCTCGCCGCCGAACTGGAGCGATGGAGCCTG
>JBDHQE010000158.1:0-8483 GCA_039806885.1 Verrucomicrobiales bacterium | reverse complement strand
CCCGAGGACGTCAGCGTGTCTTTGGAAAACCTTTCGGTCACTGTCAGCGACGCCTACACGGTCACTCGTCACGCAGTGGGCGAGCGAGACGATCCCGCGATTGTCGTGGTGATTCGAGCGACGGGTGATCTGGGCGTCCGGCTGAATCGATTGGACTTCAAAAGGTAGGCGAAATTTGATATTCCCGATGGTATGAAATTCCCCCTCTGGTTCCCTGCGCTGTTGTTATTTCCTTTGTTGGCGAGTATCCCTGTGGCCTCCCAGGAGACAAAGGAATGCCTCCCAGGCACGACTCTACTCGAATGGACAGAGGAAGATCCCTCAGTGCGCCTTATGGATGGAGCGCACGCCTTCGTCGAGCGGAAGATCGCAGAGACGATTCAGCGCAATCCCACTTTTCCCCTCGACCCAAAAGAGCGGGAAACGTTTATCGCCGAGTCTCGGAAGTCCTTGGCGCAGAAGCTCGGAGTGGTGGATGATCGATCAAAGCCGCATCTCGAATTCGTTGGAAGCAGCCCCGTGTCAATCGAGGGCGAGCCTAGCTCATCGCTTGTCGCCGAAGGACCCGGCTTCACGGTGCATCAGGTTCGGTGGAAGGTCTTGCCGGGTTTCGTCGCTGAGGGCTTGTATGTGAATCCGACTCCTCGCACGGACAAAGCGATCCCTGCGCCGCTGATGGTGCTGATGCCCGACGCA
Organism: Verrucomicrobiales bacterium; assembly: GCA_039806885.1. Lineage (GTDB taxonomy): Bacteria > Verrucomicrobiota > Verrucomicrobiia > Verrucomicrobiales > DEV007 > Arctic95D-9. The sequence goes on along the minus strand of JBDHQE010000158.1, from coordinate 7,787 downwards.
GACGACACACCCGAGGATCTTCTCGGACTGACGCCGAAACTCACTCCACCTCAGCGCATGGCGCTACGCTTTGCTCTGGCTGGCTTTCGCATCCTCATTCCCGCTCCCGTGAATCGTAGTCCCTTCACCGGTCCGTCGCAGAATGATGAGATCTTGAAGAAATCAGAGCAAAGCCATCGAGAATGGATCTACCGCCAGGCCTTTCAGATGGGGCGTCATCCATTGGGCTACGATGTGCAGACTCTACTCGCTGCGGTGGATTGGTTCGGGATGTCTTTCCCTGGAGGCCTCGTTTCCGTCGCCGGACATGGAGAGGGCGGTCGCGCTGCTTTCTACGCCGCTGCACTTGATCCCCGGATTGGCAGCGCTTTCGTCAGCGGAGCCTTTGCTCCTCGGGATCAAAACTGGGCCGAGCCGATCTATCGCAATATTTTTCATCTCTTGCCGGATCATGGCGATGCCAATGTCGCCGCCCTGATCTCCGGGCGCACGCTCATCGTCGAGCACACGGACTTTCCCGAGGTAAAAAATCAGAAGGGTGATCTCGCGACGCCGCCATTCGCAGAGGTGCAGCGAGAGTGGAAACGCATTGCGAGCATCATTCACAGTCTAGACGTGCCTCCTTCCTTCCATCTGACCGAAGCTCATGCCGGAGCGAGAGGTGATTCTGCTGCGGTCGCTGGATTCCTTCAGGCTCAGGGACTGGAACCCGTGATTGATCGCACCCCTCCACTGGCTCTCCTGATCGATCAAAGGATGGGGTTTGACCCAGAAGCGCGGCACAAGAGGATCTTCTATGGAATGCAAGATCACGTGCAGATGATTCTCGACGCATCAGAACGCACACGAGAAGAGTTTTTTCGCTATGCCGCCGAACCACATCTCCGCCCCGGCGCCTGGTCTACGGAACAGGAACTGCCTACGGTCGATCCGGCGAGATTCATCCAGTTCGCCGATGGACTTCGGAGTGACTTCGAGACGAATTATCTGGGAGAGTTCGATGAAAATCGACTGCCTTTGAATCCTCGGACTCGCAAGCTGAAGGAAACCGATGCCTGGATCATGTGGGAGGTGGGACTGGATGTCTATCCGGAGTTCGAGGCTTGGGGAGTGCTCTTGATTCCGAAAGGCATTCAGCCGGGGGAACGGCGAGCGGTAGTGGTGTGTCAGCATGGCCGCAATGGCGTGCCTCGCGACTGGGTCGATCATGACAAATCGGCCTACGGGCATTTCGCTGCTCGCTTAGCCGAGAACGGATACATCGCCTACGCACCGCACAATCTCTATCGCGGTGAGGACCGCTATCGCTGGCTCGACCGCAAGGCGAATCAGATCGGTGGCACCCTGTTCACTTTTCTCGTCGCTTCCCATCGCCAACACGTCGATTGGCTAAAATCATTGCCCGAAGTCGATCCCGCCCGAATCGCTTTTTACGGCATCAGCTACGGCGGCGAGAGTGCAGTGCGCATTCCTGCGGTGATTCCCGACTACTGTCTGTCTGTTTGCTCCGGTGATTTCAATCAATGGACGAGAAAAGTGGCTGATCCCGACTTTCCGCGCAGCTTCATGAGCAGTATCGAATGGGAAATGCCCTACTGGAATCTCGGGAATACCTACGATTACGCAGAAATGACTTCCTTCATTTTCCCTCGGCCCTTCTATGTCGAGCGTGGTCATCACGACACCGTATCGGAGGACTCCTGGGTCGCGCACGAGTATGCGAAAGTTCGTCAGTTATACGCCTGTTTCGGTCGAGCGGATCGAACGGGAATTCAGTTCTTCCACGGTGGTCATTCGGTGCGAGCAGAAGGAAGTTACGAGTTTCTGAAGAAATTTTTGGGGAAACCATGAGTCGCAGGATTGCCATCTTTGCGCTGTTCGTCATAGTCGCTGTCGTCGGGGCTTTCTTGATCGGACGGGCGACGGCTCCTTGCTCTGCGATGGTGTCTCGGCAGCTTCCCCTCATCGGGATCGCCAGTTTGACGTCCGAGAACTATGTGCGAGCCGTGCGCGAGGCCGGTGGATTGCCTGTAGTGCTCCCAAATACGGGGGGCAATGCAGCCCTAGTAGAGGAGTATCTGGAAGTGCTCGATGGTCTGATTCTGCCGGGCGGAGCGGACATTCCGCCGACGGAATATGGAGAGGAGATGCACGAGTCGGTGAATTTGCTCGATGAGGATCGTTTTGAGTTCGAAAAGGCGCTCACCCACGCTTGGATCGAGAGGACGGATAAGCCACTGCTGGGGATCTGCCTCGGCAGTCAATGGATCAATGTGGCCTCAGGCGGTAGCTTGATTCAGGATCTACCCTCGCAGAAGGGTGCACATCACATGGATAAAAAGCATCCGGTCAGTGTGGAAGCCGGTTCTCGACTGGCGGGGATTCTGGGGGAACTGAATCCGGTCGTGAATTCATATCATCACCAGGCCGTCGGAAAGCTGGGGAAGGGCCTGAGAGTGGTGGCTCGTGCGCCAGATGGCGTGGTGGAGGCGACAGAGACCACGCGTCCGAATCGGTTTCTCATCGGTGTGCAGTGGCATCCCGAGGGAATGCCGGATCAGGAGGCTCAGCGTCGATTACTGAAGGCTCTGGTGAAAGCGGCTGCTCCGTGAGAGAAGGTGTCACGGTTTCGTCTCGCCCAGTCCGAGCATGGGTAGGATGGTGTCGGCGTTGTGCGGAGTGTAGTTGAAGATGAGAAAGCCGTCGGTGTTGTGCTTCCGAGTGATTTCAATCTGCTCGATTACGGCCTCAGCATCGAGAGTGACCTGAGAGGAAGAGGCTCCGATACCGGGCATGAGTCGGGCAGGACCTGCCCATTCTTTTTGCTTCTCCACCCAGCGATCAAAGGTGTTCGGGCTGGCGGTGTAGTCCATGGGGCAGACGAAGTCGAGATAGCCCTTCTCGCACCAGAGCTTCCAGTCCTGCATGACGCTGCGGCTGTCCGTATCCCAACTGCGAAAAACAGCAGCGGAGACTTGCGTGCCAGGGCGAATCTGGCGGACTTGCTCGCTGACAGCTTTGACAACGGTGGTGATGTTGTTCTGGCAGAAGGGGATCCATTCCTCGCGTCGCGATCCGCCGGGGCGTACGTCCTTCGGCCAATCGGCGACAGGCTTTCCAGTCGCTTTCTCAAAGCGATCACGGCAGGGTTTGCAGAAGCAGTAGTCTAAGCTGGGATAGCGGATGTAGTCAAAATGGATGCCGTCCACAGGGTACTTGCGCACAAGTTCTGCGAGAGAGTCGATTTCGAGCTGCTGATTGAGAGGATTCGAAGGACAGAGCCAGGGCTGTTCCTCTCCCGTGTAGCTGGCTTGCAGACGCTTTTCGCTACGCATCTTCTCGACATGGGCGGGCGAGACGGCGTGTCCGAGGTTCCAGTTGACCTTCCAGACATGGATCTGGATGCCGTATTTGCGACAGGCCGCGAGGCATTCAGCCACTTGATCACCCTGTTCGGCGATCTCGGGAGCGACAGGCAAGACGTCGCTGGGATAGTAGGCGACTCCGCCCCAGAGCATGTTGGGGAAGATGGCGGTGAAGCCATTTTCTTTGAGACGAGAAATCGCTTGGTCCCAAGTCATGCCTTTGACACCGAAGGCGCTGTGACACCAGAAGCCCCGGAACTCATTTGGCTTGGATTCTTGGCATAGAAAGTAGATTTCGCGATATTTGAGAGTCGCTTTCTCAAGTGCGGCGAAGGCGTCTGTGTAGTCTTTTGCCTGATTCGCTGATTGGAAGCGCTTTTCCAAAGCCTCGGCTTCTCGCTGTTTTGCGGCGATGGCTTCTCGAACCGATTCGGAAAGAGCAGGACTTGATTTTGCTTTGTCCTGAACCGATTGGGCTTGTGTGAGGGCGGCTTCGAATGCTTCCCGCCGCGTCGCGATGGCCTTCGTCCAGACCTCCGGATCTTGAAGTCCGACGAGAGACATGAGAAGCTGCGCTTTATTCTCGGGATCATTCTGAGTGAGCACATGTCCGACATAAATGACCTTACCGGCGGCGAGGATGGCGGAGATTCCGGTGGCGTGGCCCTCAGAGTCATACCACTCGCCGAGGCTGCGGACGCCGTCGCCGAGTTCCGACTTCGGGATCGCGACGATGTTCCAGGAGTCCTGCTCTGCTGCGGCAGGGGCTCCGGGCAGGAGGGCTTTGTCCGGATGGATGGAGGCGAATTCATCGCCCTTTTCGGCTTTCCGATAGGTCCCCGATGGGAGTCCGGCTGCTTTTCGTAGATCTTCCGGGAGTTGATAGCACGCGATCAGGTTGCCGCCTCGCGAAAGGTAGTCTTTGAGCAAGTTGACGAGCTGTTGATCCATGTCCGAATTATAGGGCAGGAGAACCGTGCGAGCTTTTCCGAGCAAATCAGCGGTGATTTCGCTTTCGGCGTAGGTGACGTGGCGAATTCCCGACTTGCTGAGGAGATTGGAAACGATCTTCGCAAAGGAGGAGGATTCTTCCGGATGCTTGTCGCCCCGCACGATCAGGATGTGAGTGTCCGCCCCGAGGACTCCGACACGACGAATATTCCGCACGAACATTTCGGTATTCGCACTGTCACCCTTCCACGCTCCGACTCGCAGAGCGAGGATTTTGTCCCATCCGCCGGGCTGACCTTCCGGTCGCGTATCGGATTTTCTGATCTGAATGGTTTCCCAGACGCCGTCTCGCTTGGGAGCGAAGGAGGTGCCATGCCAACCCGTGGGCGTTTGGAAGTAAACACTGTAAGAGCTGACAGGCTTGGAGTTAGTGCAGAGGATTTCGAAGCTGATTCCTTCGGACTGGGATAGGTCGAGGGGTTCGAATCGGCGATCCCAGTAGCAACGTTCAATGTCCTTCGGTGCGAAGTCGCAGCGGAGGGCGATGACTTTGGAACCATCCATTTCACGCACGATGGCAGGTGGATAGCGCGTCGGCGAAATCCATGCGGCTTGAGCAGCGGAATCGTCGGAGTATTGGCAACTATCGATCAGAGCGTCGTCGCCGTGAGAGAGCGATGCGAGGATCAGGGGAGCGAGTAGCAAGAGAAAAATGCGCAGTGCTTTCATTCGCGGATTCGATAGGGTTCAGTGGAGAATGTAAGAGGGTTCAGACATCGCAGACCTGAGCGGCGTGGCGGAGGGCCAGCAGGGGATCGGACCAAGTGGGGATGAACTCCTGAGCGACGTAACCGGTATAGCCTGTTTTGAGAATCTCTCGGAGTATGGGTGGATAGTTGATCTCCTGAGTTTCATCGAGCTCGCATCGTCCCGGATTCCCGGCGGTGTGGTAGTGACCGATCAGCTCGTGGTATTGGCGAATGCGGCGGATGATGTCGCCATTCATGATGGAGACGTGATAGATGTCGAAGAGCAGTTTGAAATGGGGCGAGCCGATTTGCTTGATGAGATCGATGCAGAACTCGACATCGTCGCCGAAGTAGCCCGGGTGCCCCATCATGGGCTTGCTCCCGTCGCGAGAGTTCAGGTGTTCTAGGACCAGAGTGACTCCCGCTTTCTCGGCATCGGGGAGGACGGTCTTCCAGGCACGCAGACAGTCGGCGATGGCTTTTTCCTCGTCCATTCCTTCGAATCGCATACCGGTGAAGGTGATGACTTTTTTGCATCCTACCTGCTCGGCTGTGGCGATGCTTTTCCGTAGAGTTGCGATGACTTCGTCATAATACTTGGGATCGCAGGGGCCTTTGGCAAAGCCGTGGGAACTGACGAGAGAAATCTCCAATCCCAGAGCCTTCACATCGGAGTAGCTCGTCTGCGGGATGCCTTCAATGGCGACGAGATCGATGGATTTGCAGAACTTGGCGAGTTCGACCGCATTGACAGAGTTTGCAAAGCACCAGCCCATTACGGATTGGTGGATGTGTCCATTCTTTACGACAAAGTTCGGATCGACGCCCGATTGGGGGAGCTGAGCCTGAAGCGGTGCGGACGGAGCAAGGAATCCACCCGCGAGGGCAGCAGCTGGGGTGGAGGCGAGAAAGCGACGACGGGAGGTCATGGAGGGAACTTTGCTTCGATCCGGAGCGATTGACAAGCTCGCACGTTGGCGCAGATCGGGAGAGGGGAGCTGGGCTAGGGGGAAATTTTAACCACGAATGGACACGAATGGACACGAATGACCGCGAATTGGGTTGAGTGTAGCGCAGACAATCCTGTCTGTGGAAGGTTATTTCTGGGGCCGCCAACGTCCTCGTTGGCCTTTGAATTATAACTAGCCTGTTCCTTATAATTATCCTGAGCGATTGACAAGCTCGCTCGTTGGAGCAGGTCGGGCGCTCCTACATTCAAAAAATCCTGCCTGCATTGATTCTTTCTTCCTTTATCGTTCCCTTCCCCTATCATCCTGTTCTACAATCTCCTAACCGCCGTGTCTGACACCCCCATCACCAACTACCAATACCCCGAGGCCAAACGGAAAAACATTCCGCCCGCCGGCTTGGCGACGAAAAACACAGTTCAGGAGACTAAGCCGCACGAGCTGGCCTACGATCCTCACCTTAGTCCCGTGCTGCGCTTTGACTCCAGAAGCGGCACGGATCAGTTGACGGCGCGGGCCGAGGCTATCCTACAAAAGGCCAGAACCGAACCCCTCACCACCGAGGAAACGGAATTCCTCGCCGACGCCTTGCTTCGCTCGCGCCAACCTTGGCTAGAATGGGCGGGCAAACGGGAAAAATGCAGCTTCGAGGTCGATCCCGTGGCGCTCCACATCCACGAGCGGGTGCGCGCCCGCGCCATCCTCAAGGCGGCTCAGCGCGAGGACCTGGAGCCGACTTTCTGGGATCCGCCCGCGCTCAGCCGTGAGCAGGCGATGAGCTTCTACCAGCACGATGTCGATTGGGAAAACCGTCTTATCCTCGGCGATTCCCTCCAAGTGATGAGCTCGCTGGCCCGTCGCGAGGGACTCGCCGGACAGGTGCAGATGATCTACATCGACCCACCTTATGGCATCAAATTCTCCTCCAACTGGCAGAACGAGGTGGGTAAACGCGATGTGAAGGACAAGGATGAAGACCTCACCCGCGAGCCGGAAATGATCAAGGCCTACCGCGACACCTGGACGCTGGGTGTTCACTCGTATCTGGATTATCTCAAACAGCGGCTGATTGTGGCGAGGGAGTTGCTGACAGATTCGGGGAGCGTGTTCGTGCAGATCTCGGATGAGAATCTGCATCGAGTGCGGGCGGTGATGGATGAGGTGTTTGGGATGGAGAATTTTGTGGCGTTAATCAACTTTTCCACAACCGGTGGCCTTTCAACTGTGGGACTTAGTCGAACGGGTGATTTTCTGATTTGGTTCGCGAAAGATCTATCATCGATCCGTTACAAACAGCTTTATCTGGAAAAAAGTTCTCTCGCTGAGGGAGACTCGTTCTACAAACAAGTATTAATGCCGAATGGTAGTGCGCTTCCTGTCAAAATTGAAAATATAGAATTAGGTGGAAAAATCTTTGGTGCCGATAATTTTCAAAGTCAAGGAGCCGCAAGCCAGCCCACCCCGGTTGCATTTCAAGGCACGACTTTCGAACCACTTGAGAATAGCCATTGGAAACCTCAATGGCCAGATGGGGTCAATCGCACCGGAAAAGCGGAGCGATTGATTATTTCGGGAAACACGCTTCGCTATGTAAGATTTATAGAGGACAACCCTGTCAACCCGCTAACAACTTCTTGGACAGATACTAGTTTTGCGGGGTTTTCATTTGAAAAGAAATATGTTGTTCAAACAAATGCCAAAGTTATCGAACGCTGCGTCCAGATGACTACCAACCCCGGCGATCTCGTCCTCGA
>JBDHQE010000157.1:0-8529 GCA_039806885.1 Verrucomicrobiales bacterium | reverse complement strand
GCCTTTTCCAAAGACGGAGGGGAGAGCTGGTCAGCGCCCGAGCCGATGGGACTAGCTTCGCCCGTGTCTCCCGCATCCATTGAGCGTTTGCCTGGCAGCGATCTGCTGGTGCTGGTGTGGAACGATCACACGGCTATTCCGTTAGCAGAGAGGCAGAAGCGCACTCCGCTCAGCGTTGCGGTATCGCGAGACGAAGGAGCGCATTGGTCGAAGGCTCTCGTGATCGAGCCGGACCCGAAGGGCTGGTATTGCTACACCGCGATGGAGTTCACCCCCGATGCCCTCCTGCTGGGCTACATCGCAGGAAACCAAAAAACAGGTCTCCTTTCGACCAGTCTCATTCGTAGAATCCCTCTGGAGGAGCTGCAAGCTCTGAAGTAATCATCCGAGCGATGATTGTCGGAGAGGAAATGGAGCATAGCGGAATCGAACCGCTGACCTTCTCATTGCGAACGAGACGCTCTACCAACTGAGCTAATGCCCCGACAGGGTTTCATCCTCTCGTCGAATTTCTTCGAGGGATTGAGCGAAAAGTAGACGGAAACTAGGTTCGTGGCAAGAAGGAAACGTGGGATCAGAGTGAAGCTGATGCGCGCCGCACTTGCGTGAGTATCCGGAGCTTCTCTTATGAGACGATTGATTCATGACGTTTCCAAATGCTTGCGCTGACACAGGAGGAGGCTAAGCTCCCTCCCTCACATGACATCTCGCGAAATCCGGCAATCCTTCCTCGACTTTTTTTCTGAAAAAGGACACAGCATCGTGCCTTCAGCGCCTCTGATGCCTTCCTCGCCGAACCTCCTTTTCACAAATGCGGGGATGAATCCGTTCATCCCATACTTTCTCGGCACCGAAGCTGCGCCTTACGATCCACCCAGAGCTGCTGATACGCAGAAGTGTATCCGCGCCGGAGGCAAGCACAACGATCTCGACGATGTGGGCTACGATACGTATCACCACACCTTCTTCGAGATGTTGGGCAACTGGTCATTTGGGAATTATTTCAAAGCCGAAGCCATCTCTTGGGCCTGGGAGCTACTGGTCGATCGCTGGGGGTTCCCCGCAGAACGCATCTACGCTACGGTGTATGCCCCGAGCGAAGGTGACCCGGCAGAATTCGATCAGGAAGCGCACGATTTGTGGGCCGATCTTTTTACCAAAGCAGGCCTCGACCCAGCGATTCACATCGTGAATGGCAATCGGAAGGATAATTTCTGGATGATGGGCGAGACGGGACCCTGTGGACCGTGCTCGGAAGTCCACATCGACCTGACCCCCGCTGGTGATACGAAGGGCAGCTTAGTCAATGCCGGAGATGCGCGTTGCATTGAGATCTGGAATTTGGTGTTCATTCAGTTCAATGCCAATGAGGATGGAACCTTTCGTCCTCTCCCTGCTTGTCACGTCGATACAGGGATGGGGTTCGAGCGAGCCTGTGCTGTGATTCAGGGAACGAAGGGCTTCACCGATTTTTCAACTCTCGCGTCGAACTACAATACGGACGTATTTTCTCCCCTCTTCGCTCGCTTGTCAGAGATGAGCGGCAAGAGTTACACGGCAACTGTGCCGAAGGATGGGCAGCGTCACAGTCTGTCGGAGCAGGAACTGATCGACGTAGCCTACCGAGTGATCGGGGATCATGCGAGAGCCGTCTCTTTCGCCATCGCCGATGGCATCGAGCCGGGGAATGGCGGTCGAAATTACGTGATTCGCAACATTCTGCGCCGCGCGGTCCGCTTCGGACGCATCCTCGGATTCGACGCCGAGAATCCCTTCCTGCATCGACTCGTTCCTGTGCTGATCGAGGAATTTGGCGATACTTTTCCCGAGCTGAAGGCACGACAGGAAAAAATCACCGCTGTTCTAGAGGAAGAGGAACGCCAGTTCAATCGCACTTTAGATCGCGGTTTGAAGCTCTTCGATGAAGCTGCATCCGAACTGAAAGATGGAGACCTTTTCCCCGCTGCCACCGTGGTGAAGCTCTGGGAGACTTTTGGATTCCCGACTGATCTCACGCAGATTCTGCTAGATGAGCGCCATCTCTCGACGGATCCGGCGGAAGTCGCTCGTCTAGTCGATGTTCATCGCCATACGGGAGCGGAAGGGCAGAAGACTGCTCACGTAGAGGCCGTAGCGATTCAGACAGACGCGAGAACCGAATTCGTCGGGTATGATCATGACGAGACCGAAGCAACTGTGCTGGAGTGGATCACGAACGACTCGGGGGTGTTCGCGATCATTGATCGCAACCCTTTCTATATCGAGCGAGGCGGTCAATTGGGAGATCAGGGGACGCTAATCGCCGACGGTGAGAGCATTACCGTGATGGACATCATCGGAGTCGGCGATGCCGCCGTCCTGCATCTCGAATGCCGACCGAAAGTCGCAGTCTCCCATGTCAAATTGCTCATCGACAAAACTCGTCGTCGCGGGCTGGAAGCGCACCACACGGCCACTCACCTACTGCACTGGGCGCTTCACCGCGTCGTGAGTCCCGAGGCAGCTCAGCAGGGGTCACTTGTCGCGCCGGATCGCCTGCGCTTTGACTTTAATTCCTCCGCTGTCGGGGCTGAACAAATCGAGGAGATCGAATCGCAGGTGAATCGCTGTATTCTTTCAAACGATCCCGTCAGCGTGAGCGAAGTTCCGCACTCTGAAGTGAAGGGGCGAAAGGATATAATGCAGTTTTTCGGCGACAAGTACGGTGAGAAGGTGCGCGTGGTCCAGATCGGAGGCCAGAAAGGCGCTCTGAATGGCTATTCGATGGAACTCTGTGGCGGGACACATACACCGTCCACCGGTGCCATCGGCTATTTTAAAATTAAGAGCGAAGGAGCAGTCGCTGCGGGGATTCGCCGGATCGAAGCGGTCTGTGGTGAAGCTGCCCGCGGTCTGCTGGTCGAGGAAAAATCACGCATCGAGGCTGAACTAGCGGCTGCGAAGAATAAACTCGCCGCAGCCAATGGGAAGCTATGTGAGTATGGTAAATCACCCGTTGAATTGAGTTGTAACGCGTCGATTGCGGAGGCGCTCGTCGATGCTCTTGCGTCCGGCGATCTGGCGGAAGCCAATCAGAAGATCAAGGAGCTTCGTGCCGAATGTTCCGCTGTGCATGAGGCTGCCGTGCAGGCGGAGAAAGCCGTGAAGAAGGCCTCTGCCGGAGCCGCGGCCAGCATCGCTTCCCACTGGTATGAAACGAGTCTTGCGAGCGCTTCTGAGGATCGCTGGGTGGGGATTCTACCGGGAGATTCAGCAGCCCTGTTGCAAGAAGCGATGAATACGGTGAAGGCTCGCCAGTTTCGCGGAGTCGCTGCGATGATCGTGGTGGACGATGGAACGGTGCATCTCGGGGTAGTAGTTCATCCAGACTATCTCTCGCAGATCAAAGCGGGAGATCTGGTGCGTGATGCTCTCGCTACCGTCGGCGGGAAAGGTGGCGGACGGCCAGAGATGGCGCGCGGTGCCGCTCCGGGTGGAGCTGCGGAAGCAGCGAGTATCCTAGAGGACCTGCGGCGACGCATCGAGTGAAGAGCGCAGATAGAGACCCGCTAGATCGGCTGATGCAGCGAATGATCGTTGTCCGAATATTTACCATTTCACGAACGTAAAGTTTTCGCACGGAGACAGCTTCCGTGTAAGAGTTAGGTTCGGCGTACTTCTACCTCATCATGTCCGACCCACCATCCGCTCTCAAAGAATCCTCGCCGGAAGTTTCCGCACGCTCTTGGCGATCTCTCGGAGCGCTGCTGTTCGTGCAGGCGCAAAACGCCTTCAACGACAATTTCGTCAAGCTCACACTGATCACCCTGACGGTCGCCGTAGCCGCTGGATCGACGATGGGAAAGTACATCGAGAACATCCTAGCGGCGATGATTCCGCTCCCCTTTATCCTGTTCGCACCACTCGCGGGCTGGCTATCAGATCGCTATCCCAAGAGTCGCGTGATCTATCTCATGCTGATTCTGAAAGTCCTGATTTTCGGACTCTTCCTCGCGGCCTTAGCTCTCCGCTCGCTGCCACTCGCACTGGCGGCTGATTTTCTCTTCGTCTTGCAATCCACCCTCTTTTCCCCGGCGAAATTCGGGATTCTGAAGGAACTGGTCGGATCGAAAAAGCTGGGAGTGGCCAACGGTCTCGTCCAGATGCTGACCATGATCGGGATTCTCGGTGGGATGGCTGTCGCTGGATGGTGGTTTGACCATGAGCTGGTGCAGCGGAATTCTGCCACTGTCGTATCCGCAGACAATGCGTGGCAGGCGGGCATCCATCTCTTCGTCTGGGGAGGGGCGCTGGCCCTCGTTCCCCTAGTGATCGGACTGATGATCCAGCGAACTCCGGAACATCCCGAGCAGAAGTTTCGTCCGGCGATACTCTTTAGTCACTTTTCCGACTTACGCTATGCCTTCGGTCATGTGGTCCTGAAGCGGACCATTTTATTCATCGCTGGGTATTGGTTTGTGGCAAATTTCATTGGCTTACTCTTCTTTGGATTCGCAAAAGATCTACACCCCAATGCAGCGGAGGGTGGAGTCGGGGAATCTTCGTCACAGATGTTCATCGTTACGGGGCTGGGGCTAACACTCGGCAGTTTGCTCGTCTCGTTTTTCTCGCGAAAGGGGAATCGCCTGATTCTCACGATCTACGGGGGATTAGGAGTCGCCGCCGGACTCTTCGCGATGGGAACTCTGGCCGCCGGAATCGGGCCTTGGCTGGGAGCCGTGGCTCTCACTGGATTCGCCAGCGGCTTCTTTCTGGTGCCACTCAGCACACACCTGCAGGATCAGATCGATGAGTCCGCTCGCGGTCGCGTTCTTTCAGCGCAGAATCTGATCATCTCATTCTCGGGGATCGTCGCGATCCTGATGAATGTCGGACTGAAGATGATTAATATCTCCACGTCGAAGCAGGCGTTGATTCTGGGTGCTCTGACGATGATTATGACGGGCCTCTTGATTCGCCTGTTGAAGACTTCTGCCCTTTATCCCCGATCCGCTTCGTCTGAATGAAAGCCCTCGTGCGCTTTTTCTTCCGTCTCCTATTCGCTCTACCTGTCTGGTGGGTCTACCGGATGAAGGTGATCGGGCGGAATAATCTTCCCGCCGAAGGTGGCGTGCTCCTGCTGAGCAATCATGTGAGCTATATCGATTCCTTCATTTTACACTACGCCTGTCCGCGCCCTGTGCGCTTCATCGTGCGGGAGGACTACATGCACGTCAAGGGTGTCGGCTGGTTTCTCCGACTGTTCGGAGCGATCCCCATCCAGCCGGGAAAGGCGCGGGATGCCATTACTCGTGCGGTGGAGGCGCTGGAGCAGGGGGATCTCGTCTGCTTATTTCCCGAGGGTGGATTGACGCGATTCGGGGTGATCACAGAACTGAAAAAGGGCTTCGAACTGATCGCCCGTCGGGCCAACTGTCCCGTAGTGCCGGTCTATATGGATGGGCTGTTCCAATCGATTTTTTCCTTCGAGCGGGGACGCTTCATGAAGAAAAAGCCGAAGACTTTTCCCTGTCGACTTCAGATCGCATTCGGTCCCGTCATCGCAGCAGATCAGGTGAATACAGATTCCCTGCGTCAGGCACTGTGGGAGCAATCTGCAGCGGCTTTTTCCCAACGTATCGAACTCAGGCCGTCACTGGAGGTTGCCACGATTCATGCGCTGAAACGAAAACGACACCGAGCGCTCTTCATCGAACAAACGCGAGACGGAATCCGCGTCTGGTCGCGCATGAAGGTTCTGGCCGTCGCGGTTTCGGTCGCCCGACGCTGGATGAACGATTCGGGAGAATACGGAACGCGGATCGGAATCCTGCTACCCTCTGGACCCATCGCATCCATGATCCAGATCGGATTGACGCTGGCGGGTCGAGTGCCGGTAATTCTCCCCTTTACACTGGCTCCTAACGATGCGGAATCCATCGCACGACGAATCGCGCCGCTGGGAATCCGGACCGTCATCACCTCGCGTGCGTTCATGCCTCACCTAGCAGACCTCTGGACAGGGGATGAGGGGATCTTCATCGACATGAAGTCGGTAGTTTCACCGCAGGGATCGCTGATGACTCTTTTCGAGCGAGTGCGAGCCTTTCTCGAACCTGCCTGGATGACCTGTTGGCGACTTGATCTAAATCGGCGAGATCGAGATCGCGAGGCCCTCTGTCAGATTCCTCATTTGGAGGATAGCACGATCTTTTTCTCATCTAGCGAGCTACTGCGCGATACTCTCCGCGTCTATGCCGCCCATCCGGTGAGACGTGGCGACTCGTTCTTCTGTGAAACGCCCTCCTCGGAAGGCGAAGGGCTCGTCTTCGGATGCTGGGGGCCAGTCCTCTGCGGAGGTCAGGTCTGTGACCGATCACTGTCCCTGCGGGAGGATGCGCACTCAGTGACTTCTCTGCTCCAGACTCGTACCGTATCTCATATCATCGGATCAGCGGCTCTCTTCCGTTCGTTAGATGATTCTCTTCCTGACTCCATCCGTTTTGGAATCGTTTTTGGTCTGATCAGGGCGGAGGAATTGTCTGAATGGGAGTTAAAACTCGGTCGTCCCGTCGTTCGGGGCTGGTCTCAGGGTGGGCGAGTTCTATCTCTAAGCCTGCCCGACTCAGTCCTCGATCAAGATGCGATTCGCCAGAAAATTCGAGGCAGTGATCCACTGTCTGTGGGACGCCTGCTCCCCGGCGTGATCGCCCGCTCCGGGGAGAGGGGATTTCACTATCGACTGGGTTTGACGAAAGCGGATGAGTGGCTTTCCAGTCCGTCGAAAGCCGAGATCGCTGCTGACGGACTCGTCTTTCTTTCGGAAGAAAAATAAAATTACTTGCTCGCGAGGCGAACTCATGGCAGCTTGCCCGCCCCCTTGGAGAACAGAACCATGGCTTACGCAATCATTAAAACCGGTGGAAAACAGTATCGAGTCGCAGTCGGTGATCAAATCGACGTCGAAAAGCTCGATGCAGAAGTGAATTCCACAATCACTATCGACACTGTCCTCGCTTCTGGCGAAGGTGATTCGCTGGCGGTCGGAACTCCTTTTATTGAAGGTGCTCAGGTCGTGGCGAAAGTCGTGGATCAGCATCGTGCAGAGAAGGTGATCGCCTTCAAGTTCAAGCGTCGTAAGGGCTTCCACAAGACTAAGGGACATCGCCGTCAGCTCACTCGTCTGGAGATCGTCTCCATCTAATTTTTATTTTCTCCCAACTCAAACCGAATTCAAACTCATGGCCCATAAGAAAGGACAAGGAAGTGTCAAGAACGGACGCGACAGTCGAAGCAAACGTCGCGGTGTGAAAAAATTCGGCGGTGAGAAAGTGATCGCCGGAAATATCATCATCCGTCAGTGTGGTACCAAATGGTATCCCGGTCTCAACGTTGGGATCGGTCGCGATTACACGATTTATTCGCTGGTGGACGGTGCTGTCCGTTTCGATCAGAACGGGCGCCGGGTCAATGTCGATCTGGCCGTCGCTTCCTGATTCATTACCACTGCCCGGTGACGTTCCATGCTGAACGTCGTGCTGCATCATCCTGAGATTCCTCCGAATACGGGGAATATAGGGCGTCTGTGTCATGCCACAGGTTCCGCGCTGCATTTGATCGCACCGCTCGGTTTCTCGATCGATGATCGCGCTCTTCGTCGCGCTGGACTCGACTATTGGCGCGAGTTGTCTCCGAAGCTATGGTCTGACTATTCAGCCTGTCGTCACGAGATTCCCTCGACCTCTCGCACTTGGCTACTGACGACTAAGAGCGAACGCAGCTATTGGGATGTGGAGTTTCAGGACGGAGACTTTCTGGTCTTTGGAGCGGAGACGAAAGGACTACCGGAGAGCCTGTTGGAAGCGAATCCGGACGATTGTTTGACCATTCCTCAGATCGCTGGGCGCAGTCTAAATCTCGCGACTGCCGTGGGGATCGTCCTGTATGAGGCGATTCGTCAGATTTCGCAACGAGCATCCACCCCCACGCTTTTTTCATTTGCCGATTCCATTCCCGATGAAAAAACATTCGTCGAGGCAGAAAATCCGAAGCATCATTAGCATTCTCTCGAAGCCATGCCCTGCCCCGATTCCGAAATTTCCGTCGCCGCCATCGATATCGTCCGTACCTTTCACATCGGAGAGAACGATATCGAAGTGCTCCGGGGGGTGAGTCTAGATGTCCACCACAGCGAGACGATGTTTCTGATCGGTCCTTCGGGAGCTGGAAAGACCTCTCTGCTTTACACTCTGGCGGGACTCGAGCGTCCGAACTCTGGTAAGGTGATGATTGAGGGAAAGAGCTTTTACGAACTCTCCCGACGAGAGCAGGCACGCATTCGAAATACGCGACTGGGATATATCTTCCAGAGCTTCTTTCTGCTTCCCGAGCTCACCGCTCTGGAAAACGTAATGATTCCTGCCCTGATCCGAAACAAAGCCTCTCGTGCTCGAGCTCACGAGTTGCTGGAGCGCGTCGGTCTGGGGGCTCGCACTGCGCACTTGCCATCCGAGCTGTCTGGTGGTGAGCAGCAGCGAGTGGCAATCGCCC
>JBDHQE010000156.1:0-8538 GCA_039806885.1 Verrucomicrobiales bacterium | reverse complement strand
GTACTCTCTGTTTCTACGTATTTGTCTTGCTAATTTTTTCAAAATCGCATAGAACGATTCTCTGATGAGTGATTTGCCTTCCCCACCTCCGATGGAACCACACGCCCCAGATCCAAGCTCGGTGCCGCCGGAAAGCCAGAGCGATCTCCTCGGACGTGGAAAGCTCCCGATTGCAGATGAAAAAACTATGGGGATGCTTGCTCACATCTTGGGCGGGGTAACATCTTTTCTTGGACCACTGATTATCTGGTTGATTAAGAAGGATGAGAGTCCCTTCGTGAATGATCAGGGACGCGAGGCCTTGAACTTCCAGATTACGATAGGCCTGGCTGCGGTGGTGATGGTCGTTTTTGGCTTGATTGCTCAATTGATTCCTATGGTCGGTCAGATAATCGGGTGCGTTTTCGCTCTCCTGTATCCTCTGCTATGGGTTACTGGACTGGTCTTCGGGATTATCGGAGGGCTGGCGGCGAATAAAGGATTGGCATATCGCTATCCTTTTGTGGTGAGACTGATCAGTTGATCCTGAGCGAAGCGAAGCGAGCTAGGGAAATTTTGATTTTCGACTGATTTCGACTATCATTCGCGCTCGTGAAATTTTCTCGGAGTGGTCTTCTGGCTCTCAATCCACCTCAGCGGGCGGCAGCAGAGCAGATTGAGGGGCCTGTGCTCATCCTTGCAGGAGCGGGCACGGGTAAAACGCGTGTCATCACGACGCGGATTGCAGGGATGGTGTACAACGGAATCCCGGCGCAGCAGATTCTGGGGCTGACTTTCACTAACAAAGCGGCGGGCGAGATGCGAGAGCGCGTCGCAACGATGATTCCGCAGGAGCAGGCGAAGGAGTTGACACTTTCGACCTTTCACAGTCTCTGCGTGAGAATTCTGCGGAGTTGTATCGAGCGACTCGGCTATAAATCGACCTTTACGATCTACACGCAGAGCGACCAGCTCGGTCTGCTGCGGCGTATTATCGTCCGAAAGACGGGGAAGGAGGAAAATCTCGATGCCAAGCTGGCGATATCATTGATCAGCAAAGCGAAGAACTCCGGAGAACCGCCGAGCGATTACCCGGATGCGTTGATTAACGAGGTGTATGAGGCCTATCAGAGAGAGCTGAAACTGCTGAATGCAGTCGATTTCGACGATCTTCTCATTCTCGCCGTTCGTGGGTTGGAGACGGCTCCTGACATCCGCGCCGCGTGGCAGAGTCGCTACCGCTATATCATGGTAGATGAGTTTCAAGATACGAATCATCTCCAGATGCAATTGCTGCGCCTACTCGTCGGCCCGGAACGGAATGTCTGCGTGGTCGGAGATGACGATCAGAGCATCTACGGATGGAGGGGAGCTGACATTACGAATATTCTCGAATTCGAGCGCCATTTCTCCGATCCTGTGATCATAAAGCTGGAGGAGAATTATCGCTCCAATAACGTCATCCTTCGCCTAGCGAACAGCCTGATTCGGCACAATGTGAATCGCCGAGAAAAGACGCTCTGGAGCAGCAAGGGCGAGGGTGAAAAAGTGCGACTAATCGCGATGCCTGACGCCGAGACAGAGGCTGACTGGGTGGTGGGCGAGTTGGTCGAGAGACATCGCATTCATCACTGCCCCTATGATGGGATGGCGATTCTTTTTCGGATGAATTCCCAATCCCGTGTAATGGAGGAAAAGCTGAGAGAGAATCAGATTCCCTATCGACTGATCGGAGGTCAGAGTTTCTACGAGCGTCGTGAGGTGAAGGATGTGCTCGCCTACCTGAATCTCTTTCTCAATCATGCGGACGACATCAGCCTCCTGCGAGTGATTGCCGCTCCGCCTCGCGGGATCGGGGAGGGAACTGTGAGTCTGGCGACCCAGTACAGCATTGATCACAAGATCAATATTCACACAGCATTGGGAGAGCTAGACTTCCTAGGCGGACTCAGTACGCGGGCTCGTCAGTCCGTTATATCATTTCTTGAATTGATTGATCGTTACAGAACTGCGATCAATAGTGGCTCACTGAATTACGCCGAGATGACGCGAGAGCTGCTCCGGGAGATCAATTACGAGTCGTTTCTCCGAAAGAATTGCAAAAATGATGCAGAATTCGATATGCGTCGTCAGAATGTGGTCGAACTCATCGAGGGGATGCAAATTCATCGGGAACGTTCCAATCGTGGGTTGCGTGGGTTTCTAGACAGTGTCGCTCTGATGCAGGATCGCGAGGAAAAAAAAGAGGATGAAGGCCAAGGAGTCTCGCTGATCACCATGCATGCGGCCAAAGGGCTGGAGTTTCCGATATGCTACATTATCGGACTGGAGGAAGGAATTTTGCCGCACACGCGATCACTGGACGAGGGGACACGAGACGAGGAGCGTCGCCTGCTCTACGTGGGCATTACCCGGGCGATGAATGAACTCACCCTGACTTGGTGTCATAGTCGGAGGCGCTATGGAGATAAAATGCCCTGTATGCCGAGCTCTTTCATTAAAGAGCTTCGCCATGAGGAGCTAGAAGAGACTTCCTGGGATACTCTAGCCTCAACCCCGGCGGAGGAAGACTTCGCGATGGATCTTTTCGCTCAAATGAAGGAGATGCTTGCCTCGGGACGCTCTTCGAACCCTGACTGAGAATTGTATCGTGATCGAAATTGACCAAAGGTACTCCACGGAAAATGTTACTGGATTACGGGAATGACGACTTTTATTCTTGCCAGTTCGCCCCTGTCCTCTTCATATTCGAAGCATTCATATGTGTAAGACCCATCAACAGCGCATCATTACGATTTCTTCGCTTTTAACCTGATCAGATTTTTCTATTCCCATGTCCGATACTGTTCCAGTTCTTTCTCACGTTGACGAATATCTGCGCCTCGCTCAGGAGCACAATGTTTCCGACGTTCACCTCGCTCCATTCTGCCCTCCGAAATGGCGTCGATTCGGCGTCCTCCAACCCATCTGGGATAATGCGGAAGAGTTCACCGCTGAAGATACGGAGAGTCTGGCTCGGAGTTATCTCCCAGCACCGGAATTGCGCCGTCTGGAGGAACGCGGGGATGTGGACTTCGCCTATGCACCCGAGATTGGACGCTTTCGTGCTTCGGTGGTGAAAACCCGACTTGGTTGGGAGATGGTATTTCGTGTGATTAGCACAGAGCTTCGAACGATGGACGAGCTCCATCTCCCTGATGCGATCAAGCCACTGCTGGAATACCAAAATGGTCTCGTACTGGTCACCGGGGCGGTTGGTTCAGGGAAATCCACGACGCTAGCCGCGCTGATCAATCAAATCAATCATCAGCGCAATGACCATATTATCACTCTAGAGGATCCGATCGAATACGTCATCGAATCGAGTAATTGTCACGTGAACCAGCGCGAAATTCACACGCATACAGAGAGTTTCTCCCACGCCCTGCGTGCGGCTCTCCGGGAAGACCCCGATATCATTATGGTGGGGGAAATGCGTGACTTGGAGACGATTTCACTGGCGATCACTGCGGCGGAAACGGGTCACTTGGTGCTGGCGACTCTGCACACGGGCAGTGCGGCTCGCACACTAGACCGTATCCTCGACGTATTCCCTACGGAGCAACGCGAACAAATTCGCATTATGGTCGGTGAGTCCCTGCGTGGAGTGATCTCGCAACAGCTCGTTCCCCGTAAGGATGGCACGGGACGTGAACTGGCGCTGGAGCTTCTGGTGAATACCCCAGCAGTCTCCGCCTCGATTCGCGACGGAAAAACTTTCATGCTGCCTGGGATTATGCAGACCGGGAAAAATGTGGGTATGATCATGATGGATGATGCTCTGGCTAGGCTCTATCAGCAGGGGCGCATCACTCGCGAAGAAGCACTCGGTCGAGCGATTGACGAGAGCACACTTCGCGCTACGATTGGCTGATTCTCAGATTTTTGCCGATTTTCTTACTTATTATAATTAAAGCTTTTTTCGCACTTCATTCGTATGGCTGTCATCGATCAATACTTTCAATATCTCGTCGCAAGCGGCGGATCGGACCTTCACCTCAGCGAGGGGCAAGCGCCAAAAATGCGAGCCAATGGCGCGATTTCTCCCATCGCCGATGGCATTTTGGAACACGCGACCATCGACTTCATGCTGCGTGAGATCTGTGATCCCGCTGCCTATGAGCGTTATCTCGAAAAGGGCGATCTCGACTTCGCCTACGAGATGGATGCGCAGTCGCGATTTCGTTGCAATTACTTCAAACAAAATAAAGGACTGGGAGCTGTCTTTCGCTTGATTCCGACGAAAATCAAAACCATTTCCGACTTAGGAATCCCGGATCGAATCGAGCGCTTCGGCGATATCCGCAGTGGTCTTGTGCTGGTGACCGGTCCGACTGGATCGGGTAAATCGACGACCCTGGCTGCGATCATCGATTACATCAATCGAACCCATGCTCGCCACATCATCACTGTGGAAGAGCCAATCGAGTTCGTTCATAATCACAAAAAGAGCACGATATCCCAGCGTGAGGTGCCCATCCACAGCCCGTCCTTCGCTGATGGGCTACGTGCCTCCTTGCGTGAAGACGCGGATATCGTTCTGGTGGGCGAAATGCGCGACCTCGAGACGATTTCTCTCGCGCTCACTGCGGCGGAAACCGGTCTTCTGGTCTTCGGCACCCTGCATACGAACAATGCACGGAAGACGGTGGACCGTCTCGTCGACGTCTTTCCATCGGATCAGCAATCACAAGTGCGGACCATGCTGGCGGGTTCTCTGCGCGGCGTCGTCGCCCAGCTCTTGCTGAAGCGTGATGATACCCCTGGTCGTGTGGCGGTGAATGAGATTCTCGTTACCACTCCTGCTGTCAGCGCCGTGATCCGCGAAGGAGCGACGCAGAAGCTCTACGACATTATCACGGGCGGTCGTGAATACGGGATGCAGTTCATGGATGATGCGATCTGGCAGAAAATGCTGGCCGGACAGGTTTCCCCGGTGGAGGCCTACATGAAAGCCATCGATAAATCTCGCTTCCGCGCCGCACTGCCTCCTGAATATGCCGCCGTCGGCAATTCGGGCGGTTCAGTGTGATCACTGAGGGGAAGGGTGCCTTCATTGCGTGCTTGTTATTCGGCGAATATTGGCGAAAAACTAGAGGCATGACTGGCTTCGCCATGCCTTCGCAGTTTCATCGTGGATCGATTCTTCCGCTTCTTCTGATCTGGTCGCTCATCGCCTTTCCGGAGAATCATTACGCGGCGGAGGCTGATGGTCTGGTCGAGTTACCCGTTCTCCGTCGGAGTTTCGCCGAGCCATCTTCTCCGATCCCGCCTTTCCCTGATGGGCGCTTCGAGCCTCGAAATGGGGAGACGGTCGCTTGGCTGGGGGGAACGGAGATTCTTGATCTGGATCGAGATGGTATTTTGGAGGCCGGATTGGAACTGGCTTGGCCTATGGCGAAGATCCATTGGCGAAATCTCGCTTGGGCGGGTGACACGATTTATTATCAAGCACGTCCACGAAATTACTATACGAAGAAAGGCGATTCTCAACCTGGCAGTATTCCAGATCATCGAGAGAAAGCGATCCCCGGCATCATCTTCCTGTCGTACGGGAAGATGGAGTCGCTCGAGGGTGAGGCGCGGCTGCCGGAGTTCGTTCAGGCGTATCAGCAGGTGCTTGATGATCTAAAGACTTTGACGCCTCGGCTCGTCCTGATCGAACCAACTCCTTTCCTCGCCAGTGGTCCCGCTGCGGATCGAGCGAAAGAGCGAAATGTCATGCTCCACAAGTACTGGGAGGCGATCACGACTGTTGCTCGACAACAGGGGTTTTTGACAATGGAACTCCCAAGAGACATCTTTTCCCCGGCCCACTCGCTCAACGGAATTCACTTAAATGAGGAGGGGCATCGCGTGTTCGCCCGAGTGATTCTGCAAGCACTCGGGGCACCCCATGTGAGCGAAAAAGCAGCGAATCCATCCTCTGAACTACTCGCTGCAATTCAGGCGAAAAATCGGCTCTGGCATCAGTATTATCAGCCGACCAACTGGGCGTTTCTCTTTGGAGATCGACAGCATGTTCCCGCATCACGAGACCCAGAAAAGCGTGAGGAACGATGGTTCGTCCGCGAGATCGACTCCTTGCCTGCCCTGATCAAGAAGGGCGAAGAGGATGTGTTCCGATTGGTATCCACGAGTAAAAAATGAAGACATCACCCTCTTTCTTCGCCTTTCGTCTCGGAGTTTTCGGTCTCATTCTCGCGTGGGTGGGCAGTGCCTCCGCTGCTAGTCCTGACAAGACCCCTACTTCTGATCCTTCGCCCGCGAGCGAGCTGGCGAGCTTCACCATCCACCCCGATTTCGAAGTCACTTTGTTCGCGGATGAATCGCTCGGTATCGTCGATCCCATCGCGATCCACTGGGACCACCGAGGTCGGCTCTGGGTGCTGTGCACCTCCGGCTACGCACAGCTGCGTCCAGGCCAGATGCCGGATGACAAGCTCTTCATTCTGGAAGATACGAACGGAGACGGGAAGGCGGATCAGTCAACCCTCTTCACCGCCGGGCTGAACATGCCTCTGGGCTTCGCTCTCGGGCGAGGGGGAGTATGGATCGCGTCGGAGTCGGATTTACTCTTTTTTCGCGACACTGATGGCGATGATAAAGCGGATGAAAAAACGCTCATCCTGACCGGATTCGGGACGGGAGACACCCATCAGAATATCAGTAATCTAATCTTCGATGCGGGTGGCTACCTATACTTTAGTCAGGGACTCCACGCCTATTCGCAGATTGAGACTCCGTGGGGCATTGCGCGAGGTGACACGGCTGGCTTCTGGCGTTTCGACCCACGTAATCAAAGACTTTCGCCCTATGGCTTTCCTGAGATGACCAGTCAAAATCCCTGCGGGATCGCCCTAGATCGATGGGGGGCGCTGTTCGTGAAAAGTAACGATCCTCAGCTCTGCTTTGCGACTCCTGCACTCATTCCGACCACGCATCCACGGGAACTGATGCGCTTCGCTCAAGTCGGACAGACTCCTGGGAAAAGTATGGGCGGTGAGATTGTTTCCTCCGCTCATCTTCCACCGTGGATTGAGAATCATGCCATTATCGCCGGATATTTCGCTAGGGAGGTTTCGGCGATTCCCTTGGTAGAAGAGGGAGCGGGCTTTCAGTCATCTCCGCCAGTGCAGCTCATTTTTGGTTCTCACGAGAGCTTCCGCCCAGTCGATATCCGTCAGGGACCCGACGGAGCGATCTACATCGCTGACTGGTACAATCCGATTATCAACCACTATCAGGTCTCTCTCCGTCATCCTGACCGTGATTACAGCCGGGGCCGAATCTGGCGACTCGCAGCGAAAGCTCGTCCCTCGCAGCAACGTCCTGCTTTGGAAAACATGAAGCTGGATGAACTCGTTCAGCAATTGCGTAACCCCGAGCGCTGGCCTCGTGAGCAGGCCCGTCGGATGCTGGGCGACTGGACGGATGCGGAGGCCGCTGCAAACGCTGTCCGAACGCAAATGGCCAAACTCAAACCGGAGGAAGCGCTGGCGCTGGCCGAGAGTGGTGGCGTTTTGGAATCGCTGAATCGAGTCGATGCCGCGTTGCTGGATCAGCTCATGGACTCGGATGAACCTCACGTCCGCGCCGTCGCGGCTCGGATTCTTGCGCGAGCGATGGTAGCACCGGACGATCTGGCCGAACGTCTCACAACGCTGATCGCCGATCCTCATCCTCGACCGAGACTTGAGGCAGTGATCGCCTGCGCTAATCAGTCGAAGGATGGAAAAATTCCGCAATCCGAGCTTTTTCGTATCGCTCTCGGCGCACTCGATGCGGGGGAGGATCGATTCGTCGATTATTCCTTGCGGCAAACAGTCTTCGCCATGGAGACGGCTTGGCGTCCTTTGCTGGAGAGTGGGAAGTTCCGCTTCTCTCGTCCTGAGCACCTAGGATTCGTTCTGGAGACATACGGAGGCGAGTTTTCGGCGCAGATTGCGCGTCGAGAGCTGGATCATACCTCAGAAGCGGGGATGCGGACGCGTCTGCTGAGCGTTCTGGCAGGGCTGGGAAATCAGGAGGATCTCCGTCGTGTCCTCGCTGAGGCGGCGGCGCGGCGAGACCAGGTGTTGCTTACCTGTCTCGCAGAGTCCAAGTCGTCCATCGGCGAGGCTGCGGCCACTCCTCTGCTGAGCCTGCTCGCTGATGCGGACTCTGCGACGGTGACTGCGGCTCTGCGCCTCGCTGGACATTGGAAGGTGGGTGGGGCGAAGGAAGCGATTCAGAAGATTGGCACGGATCCAGAACGGTCTCCTGAGATCCGTACCGAGGCGCTGATCGCTCTGGCCAAAGTCGCAAGAAAGGGCACCTTCCCGCTCCTGAAAGAAATTTTCGAAGATGGGAATCAGCCTGATTCCGTTAGAAAGGCGGCGGCACAAGGAATGACCCTAGCCGATATTTCCGGGGCCGCACGATGGCTCGTCATGCGATGGGATTCGAAAGGGCAGGCGATTTCAAAGGAAAATGCTACTGCATCAACGGATTTCGAGACTCAAATCCTTCTTCCCCTTC
>JBDHQE010000155.1:0-8638 GCA_039806885.1 Verrucomicrobiales bacterium | reverse complement strand
GATGTCATCGGGATCGAACTCGGAGGCGTGATCAAGAATGTGTTTGCCATCGCTGCGGGAGCCATTGATGGACTGGGACTCGGAGATAATGCAAAAGCGGCTATGCTCACGCGCGGTCTAGCGGAAATGACTCGGCTCGGCGTTGCGATGGGAGCCAGAGAGGAAACATTTCGCGGACTCAGCGGAATCGGTGATCTCATCGTCACATGCTACAGCGTCCACAGCCGTAATAATCGGGTCGGCAGACTGCTCGGCTCTGGCAGAACTCTGGAGGAGGCGATTGCGCAGATGAATCAAGTCGCTGAAGGCGTTCCGAATGCAAAAAATGCCTATGCCCTCGCCCGTCGGCTCAAGGTGCGGACGCCGCTGATCGACGAGGCTTACGCCGTGCTTCACTGCAAAAAGTCCCCCGCTCTAGCGCTCCGGGAACTACTAGACCGCGATCTCCGAAGTGAAGCCGAGTGAAGTGAATCAACCACTACTCCCGTCGGATTCGGAAACATCAATCAGCCGATTCTGCTTCGCCACGATACCCATCGATGACTAGTCCGCTGAGGAATCGATCCGGGTCATCCACCGCTTCCGCAGTAACCGTGAAGGTGGACTTGCCAGTATTTTTCTTCACCAAAGAGAGTCCGTACTGAAAGTCACGAAATTGCCTAGAGCAGAACTCCTGCACATTCTCTCCCTTCTCAGCAGCTAGGATGCCAACTCGCAGAGCCGCTGCCGGCGCGAAATCCAGCCGCACTCCATGTCCTTCCTCAAATTCTCGTTGATATTCTGCCAACTCAGCCACCAGTCGCGGGTCGGCGACAGGTTCAATCGTTCGGAGCAGCTCCGCTAAGACCGCCGCCGGATTCAGAGCGAGTTCCTCCGTAATGAGAAGTTTCGTTGCGGTCGTGCCAGGCAGTTCGTACTTGAAATTTCGCAAGAGCTTCTCGCATACCGTCATCAGTCCTCGCGCTCCCGTTTTCTCCTGTGCGGCAGCTTCTGCGATCCGATGAAGTGCCGCATCCTGAAACTCTGCGCGAATGCCAAAAGACTCGAATTCACGCTCGTATTGCCGAATGATACTTCCTTCGGAATGCTTCAAAATTTCGAACAAATCATCCGCATCCAAACTCTCACAGACGACTCTCACCGGAAGACGACCAATAAACTCTGCCTCAAATCCGAATTCGATGAAATCATGCGTAATCGGCTCGTGAGCAGATTGAGCCTTCGAGGCATCCGCTTGTCCGTCTGCTAGGAAACCAATAGAGCCTTTGTGAAGACGGCGCTCCATGATTTTTTGAAGTCCTGAAAACGCACCACTTACTACGAAAAGAATATTCCGCGTGTTGATCGTGTCGCGAGATGGCTTTTCTGAACGTCCATGATTCAAAAGTGACTGCATTTGTGCATGCATATCGTGTGGATTCCTCACCGTCACCTCAGTCTCCTCCATCAGCTTCAAGAGAGTCGTCTGCACACCTCGCCCACTCACATCACGGCCGCTGATGTTCGAGGAAGAAGCGATCTTGTCAATCTCGTCAATATAAACGATCCCGTATTGCGCTAACTCCACATCGCCATCTGCCTTCTGAACGAGCTCTCGGACCAAATCATCCACATCTCCGCCCACATATCCCGTTTCTGAAAATTTCGTGGCATCTGCTTTGACAAAAGGGACGCCGACCAGATCGGCAATATGCTTCACTAGATAAGTTTTCCCCACTCCTGTTGGGCCTAGGATAATCACGTTTTGCTTCGCGAACTCGACTTTGTTGGCAGCCTCCGGATCGGACTTGCGCAACTTACGCAAATACTTCGCGTGGTTATAATGGTCACAGACAGCGATGGCTAACGTCTTTTTCGCCTCATCCTGCCGAATTACGAAACGGTCGAGATATTCCTTGATCTGCCGAGGCAATAGATTGAATTCCAGGACAGAATTCAGCTTCTCATCGCTCCGTAAATCATGGCTCTCTCCGCTGTGATTCGACTCCCCCTCGCTCAAATCGTCTAGATCGGAATGAACTTGAAAAAGGTCCATCCCCGGAAAACTGGTTCGAAAGAAGTCCGAAAACTTCTTCGAAATCTCATCGGGGCCGGGCGTTGGCTCTTCGTCGTCGTCTTCACTCACCATAACTCTATCGACTACTTTCCGGCACACTCTTAAGCACTGCAAGCGCACAGTCAGAAAAGCAGATCAAGAAAAGTGGATCACTTGGGCACAGTCACAGCGATGGGCTTTCTCAGTTCTTCAATCCGTTCCAGTCGTCGCTGCAGCAGACGGGGAGCAGCCCCTTTCGTCTTCAATGCCCCGATACCCTTCTTCAACGTATCTTCCGCTGAGGCAAGTTCTTCTGACGTAAATGATGCGGCTGGGTTGGGAAGCTGTTGAAGCAGGGCAAAATCATCAAGAAATGGTGCTACCCGCCCTTTCAAAGATTCCATCCACGCATAGGATTCAAGAGTCGGGGTTCCTGAAAACGCACGCAATAATTCCTCGCCCGAGTTAAATTCCCCCTCTTGCCAATTCTTCAGACCGGCGACTAGAAGGCCGAGAGCATCCACAGTCTCGGGAGAAAATTTTGTCTGATCAGGGAGCGCTGGTAGTGGATCGGTCATTAACTCAGACGTCTGTCGAAGAAATTTCACTACATCTTCGCTCGCTCCAGGCTCTATATCGATCATTTCAACCTGCTGAAAGGCCTGTCTTGCCTTTTCCAAGTCTCCGTTGAAGAGTTCACCAGTCCCTTGAAAAAAACGACACCAGATCAATATCGAGCCAGGCAGTGATGGATTCGAGGTCAACTCAGCGAAGACTTTCCCCGATGTGGCAAAGGCCCCTTTCGCAAACTCCTCCCGTGCAGTCTGAAAGCGTTCAATGGCACCACTCTCCCCAGCTGAAATTACTCGCTCATTTGAGATGGCATTCAGACTGCCTTCCTCGTCAGAGACAGGGCTGAATCCATGCACTACGAAAATCGCAACCAACACCCCGATCAGCAAAGCGCCGCCGATCATCATCCAGAGAGGAACCCCTTCGACTTGAGGTTTCGATCTTCCTCTTTCCGGATCCGACTGCGCCTGACGAACTTTTTCAATTGTCGTAATTAACTGAGAATAGGAAGGCACGCGATCTTCAGGGCGGTAGGCCATCATGTCCTCAACCAGTGCGACAGTGCCGTCGGAGAGACCCGGTGCCTCAGATTTCAGGTGGATCGGCTGATGCTTAATCTCCCTCAGTTCATCGAGCGATGAAGTATTCGCGTCAAAAGGAGGATGCCCTGTCAGAGCATGGTAGAGCGTCGCTCCTAGGCTATAGATATCCCCGAGCAGTGTATCCGCCGCTCCGTCGAGTTTCTCGGGGGGGACGTAAAACGGAGTCGCCCAGAGTTCATCCGACAGATCCTCTCCCCCCTGTTGAAGAGCGAGTCCGAAGTCCACTATTTTTGCGATTCCGTCTCCTGTTACCAATATATTCCCCGGTTTAATATCGCGATGAATCAGGCCTTCCTCCTGCGCAGCATTGAGTCCTCTCGCCACATCGTGCGCGATGGAGAGAACATCCGCTTCCGGCAAGATTCGGTGGCTTGCGATGAGCTGCTCCAAACTCGTCGCTTGAAGCAATTCCATCGCGATGTAAAAATACCCGTTATCCTCACCCACGGAGAACACTTTAACCACATTCGGATGTACGATAGAGGCCGTCAGTTTCGCCTCGCGCTCAAACATCGCAGTCAGAGTTGAATCATGCGTCAGAGCATGATGTAATACCTTGAGGGCCACCTCTCGTCTCAGGTTCTGATCGATTGCTCGAAAGACCTGACTCATCCCGCCCTCACCCAGTACGCCGATAATTTCGTATTGCCCCATCGTCGTTCGCACCCGAATAAACGTCGCGCAGTGGGGGCATTCGATCTTTGAGTAGGGAGCGACTGACGTCACATCCAGCACCCCTCCACACTCCGGGCAGTGGTTAAGTAAAGGGGGAGTGACAGACTCTTCTTCCATTGAGAGCGACCATCAGGATTCGACGGGATGGAGCATCGCCAGTTTATGCAACTGCGACGTGAGGTCCAGACAATTCCCCAACTCTTTCACGGTTCCCTTACAATTTTTGAGCCAATTTTCGAGCCAGTCATTTTGTCAAAATTGAACTCGAGACAGCCCCTTTGAGCTTCGCGATCACGATCAGGAGACGATCAGAGATCATCTAGGCAAGAAGGTCAGAAACTAGCACAGGAAACAGTGCCAACTACTGCTTAACACCCAGCTTTTACTAAGTGCTCAGATTATGCTGAACACTCACACAATCTCCGCTGTGCTTAAATCAGGACCTCAAAATGTAGCCGTCGCTCCGATGTGAAAGCGTCCGGACTCGTCCGCATACACATTCTCGGTGAAGACAGGATGACCATAATCGACGCGGAGCTTGAACCAGTCACTGTAATTCCAGCGCAAGCCGACACCGACCGATCCCATTTGCATGTAGGAAGCCTCATTGGGCAACAGATCTTCATTTCCGAGATTCGCAGCATCAAAGAATGCGAGGAAACGCAGGCTGTCAGTCTCATTCTCCCAGTCGAAAATACGTCCCAGTGAGAGCTCAGGAGTGTAGAGTTCGACCGTCGTCCAGAATCCATGATCGCCCCGCGCTACGCGCTGATCGAAACCACGGACAGTGTCGTATCCCCCAGCCCCGAGCTGTTCCGATGGCTGTAGATTACGATTGGCATCCTGACCCTCGATCTTGAAGCGAAGCGACCAGTCGTCACGCAGACGACGCTGATGCTCGAAGCTCGCGATTGCGTAGAAATAGTCCGCAGAAGACAAGGCTCGCGATGCATTGAACGCAGCATCTGAGTTCTGGTCATTAAATCCGCCCGGTGAATACACCCCACGGATATTAAACTGTGACACTCCTCGAGCATGCTGGATCGTCTCCTGATAACCCAAGCTGAACTGGAAGATTTCCACTCGAGAACCGAAGAGTTGGGTGTTTCCCGCGTTGGAGAAATCGATAAATTCCAAGTTGTTGCCGTTTGATTTCCAGTCGAATCCGAAATCCATTTCGCGCTGACGATTGGCCGTCCCATCCAAGGGAATGCTGTAGCGACCACTGATTTGCATATTTTCGCCGTCCGAATCAAGTGTATTTCCGCCACCAATCGGAATCGGATCGGAATTGATGTCGGCATAAGAAGCCAGAACCGTGAACCAGTGCCTCCAGGGCAGAGCTTGCGTATAGACAAGCGAACTAGCCCGGACGTGTTCGAAATCCAAGTCACCCGTGTACTGATAGCTCAGGCTGCGATTGGGACCGAAAACATCACCAAAATTGAATCCGAAGATGAAGCGATCCTGTCCGAGATAATCGACTCCGGAATCCTCATAGCCCAGATAGAACCAGTTCGCCCGCGTCTCGTAATTTTTGAGAATGACATCAGTGGTCCCGAATTCATAACCGGGTGCGTATACCATGTCGATCTTGCGATAGGGACTACGATTCACCCAAGACAGATCACGCAGAACATCGGAAGCACGGATGACTTCCCCTTTCTTGATACGCATCTGACTGCGGATAAATTCTTCCTTATCCGCATCAACTCCTTCAACTCGGATGCGAGCCAACTTCGATTCGATCACCACCAACTGGACGACACCAGACGTAATATCCTGCTCGGGAATGAGAACGTCTACCACAGGACGATCCCCTTCGCGATACGCTACGATCACGTCTTTCACCATCTGATCCAGAGAGGACAGTGACACAGGACGACCGATATAACTCTGGAGCACGAAACCGACCTGGCGAGGAAACTCATCGAAGTCATGCCAGATTCCCTCGACTCCAGGCCAGCCATCGGGGCGCACATCACCAGGCTTCGGCAGGAGAACGATTCCCAAGAGCTTGTTCACCAAGTATTCCTCGTCACTACCGCTGCCGACGCCGCCTTTTCCACTCCCTTCCTCCATGTGGAAGCGACCGAGCTTATCGACTTTCAGAGGTCCTTCGCCCCCACCGCTATCGAGAACCGACCGTGTCTCATACACCTTATTTTGCACGGTAGGCGGCAGGACATCCATCAGAATTTCCGTCCCGTATTGGTCCGTGACAGTTTGCTGGGCGCGAATCTGACCAGGAAGGAAGGCTAGTGCCGCCGTCGCA
Source organism: Verrucomicrobiales bacterium (assembly GCA_039806885.1). Classification (GTDB taxonomy): domain Bacteria; phylum Verrucomicrobiota; class Verrucomicrobiia; order Verrucomicrobiales; family DEV007; genus Arctic95D-9. Next base: position 2,478 of record JBDHQE010000155.1, on the reverse strand, counting down.
ATACCGGTCAATAGGAGCTGAATTTTCATGAAAAAGGGGAAATTGCGGACAAATTAGCCGCACTCGTTCTTATTGGCTTATCACAGGTTAGCAGGGATGAAAATGATTTTTTCGTTTTTTCTCAATTCTTTGATCACATTTCGATGCTAGAGGAGTCTTTGCAGAATGGAAGCAAAATTTTCATCTTTTTTAACAGATACGCACGCTCACTTAGTCTCCTCTCGCTTTACCGAGAGAATTGATGAGATACTCCTTCACGCGAAGGAGGCAGGAGTCCGGCGAATTGTATCGATCTCGTGCGATGTGGAGGATACGGAGGCGAATATCGCCTTGGCGACTGCGCATCCGGGAATTTTTGCCACGGCGGGAATTCACCCCTGCTCCGTCCACGAGCCTGGCGGAGATGGCTGGCGGGAGCGACTTCGAAAATTGACGGAGGATCCCGCAGTGGTCGCGGTAGGAGAGATTGGGTTGGATCACTATCACCCACCGCAGGATGGCAGCACTGAGAGCGAGTGGCGGCAGCTTCAGCGATCCATCTTCGAGGAGATGCTACAATTAGCTCAGGATATGAACTTACCGGTAGTCGTTCATTCGCGGGAATGTACGAGTGCCGCTTTGGACGTTCTGGCAAATTTCCCTCTCGTGCGTGCCGTCTTACACTGCTTCAACGGCACCATACCGGAAGCTGAACGTGCTCTCGACATGGGCCATTTTTTCTCCTTTACCGGAGTGCTGACCTACCCGAAGGCTCCCGAAGTCCGCGAAGTCGCCGAATTCATTCCCCTGAATCGGATCATGGTAGAGACGGATTCGCCTTACCTAGCTCCGGTTCCGTTTCGCGGAAAGACCTGTGAACCGGCGATGGTTCGACACACTGCGATTCAGTTGGCCGAAGTGAAACGAATGGGACTCGACGAAATTGCGACCATCACGTCTGAGAATGCGGAACATTTTTTCCAATTATCCCAATTGAACCTCGATTCCGAGCATTCCCTCCTTGCGTGATGAAACCTCACGTGATTTCATTGCCTTCGATCATGCTCTCAGACCGCCGCTATTTTATTCGCGAGAATACGTTCTCTCGCCTGCCCGCCCAAGCTCCTCGGGAGAAGGCGACTCACTTCAGCGCAACTCTGACAGAGGATCATACTCTATTCCTGCTGAATCAGCTACGCGAACGTCGCACGACCGTTCGCCGTCGGGGATGGATCGCCCGCTTATTCCGTCGTCGCTGAAGGAACGTTCAGCAGGCTCTCCAACTCTATCTCCGAGATCACTGCGATCCCCAGCGACTCCGCCTTTTCTCGCTTCGATCCCCCACCCTCTCCGGCCAGCAGATAATCGGTGTTCTTGCTCACGCTGCCTGAGACATTGCCTCCGGCGGCCTCGATTTTCTCTTTGATCAAATCACGAGGAGCAGACAGCGTCCCCGTGATCACGAACGTTTTTCCACTCACTCCCGACGCTGCGTCTCCTCTCTCCGTCGGGAAGGGCTCATAATTTCCCGACTGTGGATCGATCCCGAGACGTGCGAGTTGTGCGAGTAATTCCACTCCACTTTCATTCTCGAAAAAATGAATCACATGGCTCGCAACCGTAGGCCCCACCTCACTGGCAATCCGATATGGAGCGAGGAATTCATTGTCATCCTTCCTCTGCCCTGTGGAGAAAGTCTGGAGGACGCGTAGAATCTCCGAATCCGCTAGCTCGGCAAGATTGCGGTGAAGGCGGGCCAGTTCCTTCGCTGCGGATTCGCCGACCTGGGGAATCCCGAATCCGAACAGCCAGCGATGCAAGGGTAGGCTCTTCGCTGCCTCTGCTGCGCTCACGATCTTGGCAGCATTCTTCTCGCCCAGAATTCGTGGCTCCTCATCCGTACCGAGATTCAGACCGGCTAGCTTTTCCTCCGACAGCGTGAATAGATCGAGCGGCTCTGCTGTCCACTCTCGCTCCACCAACTTCTCTGCGACAATGGATCCCACTCCTGTAATATCGAGCGCTTTCCGGCTGACCAGTTGCTTCAGTCGATTCGCCGTCTTGGCCTGACAGGCCGGATTTTGGCATTTCCAAGCGACAAAGCCCTCCTCCTGCGCAATCAGACTCCCACAGATGGGGCACTTTCCGCCCATCGCTTCGTAAAGGTTGTAGGGACGCGTCCCCTCCGGTCGCTTCTCGAGCACCACTTTCACCACAGCCGGAATAATTTCGCCCGCTTTTTCAATGATCACCGTATCGCCAATTCGGACATCTTTGCGATCAATCTCATCCTGATTGTGCAGCGTGGATCGACGGACAGTGGTGCCAGAAATTAGCACTGGATCGAGTTCAGCCACGGGCGTTAAAGTGCCCGTACGGCCCACCTGGATCGTGATGCCCCGAAGAATTGTTTCTTTTTGCTCCGGAGGATACTTATAGGCCGCCGCCCACCGAGGAGCGCGAGCGGTCGCTCCCAGCCTGTCGCGGTCCGTGAAATCG
>JBDHQE010000154.1:0-8658 GCA_039806885.1 Verrucomicrobiales bacterium | reverse complement strand
TCGCTGTCATTTGCATCTGTACTGTGAGCAGCGTACGCTAGTCGCCATGACATTTTATCCCATCGCTCGTTCTACCGATCTCGCTGAGGGCAAAGGCCGCCCCTTCACCGTCGAGGGCCATCGTATCGCGCTTGTACGAGTCGATGGGGTCGTGCGTGCCGTGGGTGATCTCTGTCCTCACGCTGACGCTTCCATTGCCTTCGGTCAGGTAGAGAACGGTTGTATCACCTGTCCTTGGCATTACGCCGAATTCGATCTGCGCACTGGTCAAGTTCTCTGCGGCCCTGCAACAGAAGACATTCCGGTCTATGCCGTGCGCGAGGAAGATGGCATCGTTTCCGTCGGAATCGAAGACGCAACGGTTGAATCCGAGCATTCTGCTGAAAAGCACTGATTTTCTGATAAAAAGATTGACCTTTTCTCCGAATACAGGCATTGTAGCCGCCCTTGCTCGACATCGGGCAAGAATCATTTTTTCGACAAGGTCGGGTGGCTGAGTGGTCGAAAGCACTTCTTTGCTAAAGAAGCGTACCCGTGAGGGTACCGTGGGTTCGAATCCCACCCTGACCGCCATCGCTCGTCGAGATGAGCGATTTATATGATGGGATTTGAACCCACGGTTCGAGCCGTAGCGAGTGAATGCGAGCGGAGGCGAAGACGAAGCAAATCCCACCCTGACCGCCATCGCTCGTCGCTGATAAAGATTCTCACGTCGATTCACGTCAATTCGACTGTAGGAAATCGTCTATACCGATCTTCATCCCACTTCTCCGCATTGTGAATACCGGCGGCGGGACTCGAACCCGCACTTCGTTAGAAACGCGATTTTGAGTCGCGCGCGTCTACCATTCCGCCACACCGGCTTTTTGAGAAGATCGGGACTGTAGTGGGATGCTCACCGAAAATCAAGATGAGACTTTCGGTTTCTGAGAGCTTGCCCTGCTACTCCAGCCAATTGAGCTTATCCAGTCGAGCAGACACGTAGCCAAAGGCTAGTTGAGACTGCATTTCCAGCGGGATCCGATACTCGTCATCACTGAACCAGAGCGTCGTTTTCTTCACCTTTTCATAAGGCGTGAGGCTCAAATCTGCATTCAGTTTGCTGACTTTGGCATCCAGCTTGATCGCGTCATAGGTAGAACTCTTGATCTTATGCTTCTCCCGCCCCGTTACCGTAAAAGTGGTGAAATACGGTCGATTAAAAGGAGTCACGATCATCGAGATCGTTTCGCCTTCGTTCAGAGGCCTGCCGCGCAGATAACACGCAGAAGACAGAGCATCATACCCACAGTCGAAGTCAAAATTCCCTGACTTGTGGTAAGTCTTTCCTTTAGAGATCGAGGTAGCGGAATAGATCTGACGCTGCTTCTCGAATTGCACATCATAGCGATTCTCATCGCCACACTCGTTCTCGACTAGTTGAAAGGAAACTGGCCGTAGAGTCTTTTGATTCACGATGGATTGAGCCTTGAAATCATAGGGATAGAGAAAGCGAGCGAAGCCAGTGCTCTGCCCGGAAGCATCTCCCACGAACTGGCCATTCCGTTTTTCACTCGCTTTCCCGATCGAGAGCCCCACTCGTCCTGCGTTGATGCGATGATTCCAATCGAGCGTATATTCGAGACTCACCGGGCGAAAGTTTGCGTGATTCCCCGGAGCTTCACGAGAGATCTGATTCAGCCACTCGGGGGTTCGACCTTCCGTTTCATCGGCTCGACCACCGGCGAAGGGAAGTAGGGTCAATGCAGAATAACAAAGAGATCGAATCGTGTCCCGACGCGACAGAAATCTCTGAGCTTGAGAGGTCATTTTATTTAAAGTGATTTATTTTATGGAAAACTTAATAAAAATAACTCTTCTGACATATCTTTCAACCGAAAGATTCCTTCAGAAAGATTGGTTTTCTTTTTCGCGCTTTCGTTCACCTTTTTTTGTGAAAGTTCGCCTTCTCTTCTCATCGATCTGTTTACTCTTCCTCCTGCTCAGTTGTCGGGAGACGTCGGAAATCTCTCCGACGGATCAACCGAAAACTCAGGCTCAATCCTCACAACGGTCCGACTGGCCACTCTTCCGAGGCGATCCGGAGATGCAGGGGCGTATCCGAGAGAATCTGGCACCGCCGCTCACTCTAGCGTGGAAGTTTGAGACGCCGCAGGAAGAAGGGAAGCGTCGCCCTCCGATCGAGGCGTCGCCTGTGATTGCTGGCGGACAGGTCTTCGTTGGCAGTCAGGATGGGAATTTCTACGCACTCGATCTGGAATCCGGTACACAGATGTGGAGTTTTCGCGCTTCCGGCCCGATCATCGCTCCAGCGGCTGTCGATGGGGATCGGGTGTTTTTTGGCGATACCTATGGGACGATTTATGCTCTCTCCACTGCGGACGGGAAGGAACGATGGCACTTTGCAGCGGAGGGTAAAATCGAGGGAGGAGTGAATTTTCTGAAGGAGGGGAACTCCACCCTAATTTTCGTCGGGAGCCATGACTCCAATCTATACTGCCTGGATGCGAACACCGGAGCAGAAAAGTGGAAACAGGAGACGGGGAACTATGTCGTCGCTACGCCATCGCTCGTGCGCAGTCCGGAAGGGAGCATCGACATCGTCTTCGGCGGCTGTGATGGAATGCTGCACGTTATCCCCGCTGGCGATGCTCCGGAGGGGAAGAGGGAGAATCGAGAGATCGAAATCGGTGCCTATGTGGCGAATACTTCGGCAGTGGCTGACGGAATTTGTTATGTGGCCCACAACGGAGGAGAGGTCATGGCCATCCGGATCGCGACCGGCGAGACTCTTTGGACGACGAAAACCGGGGTAGAATACACCGCCTCGCCTGCCCTCGACGAAACTCTACTCTACGTGGCCGGACCAGACAAGAAGTTGGTAGCCTATCGCCGCGACACAGGACAGGAAGTGTGGAGCTTCGTTACGCCTCGCGCTTTGTCGAGTTCCCCCATCATCTGTGGAGACACCGTGTGGCAGTGCGGCATGGACGGGCGGATTTACGCAATCCGAAGCACTGATGGAAACGAAGAATGGAAGTATGAACTCGGGGCAAAAATCAAGTCTTCTCCGGCGGCATCACGGGAGTTTCTGGTAGTTTGCGGAGAGGATGGCATCGTGTATGGTTTTAAAAAATGAAAGGCCCCTAGAGGGAGAAGGCTTTCTCCCTGTAGACAGAATTTTGATGAGCTCTACCGAAAAAACTTCCTCGCCCCAATCGTCTCCATCACATCAACATCTCGGAGTGATCGAGAAACTTCAGGTTCCTCTGAAACCAGACACAGTCGAACAAACAGAGGTCGGAAACTATTTCGTGGCGAATTATCCTCCCTTTTCTTTCTGGAAGGAAGAACATGTGGGCGCAGTTTTCGACATGCTGGCCTCTCCCCCGCCGCCATCGACTCCTTTGGGAATCTATTTCCACATTCCGTTCTGTCGAAAGCGCTGTCACTTCTGCTACTTCCGGGTATACACCGATAAAAACGCGGGCCAGATCAATGCCTATCTAGATGAAGGGATTCGTGAATACGAACTCTATGCTCGATCTCCGTATCTGGCGGGTCGGAAGCCACAGTTCGTCTATTTTGGCGGAGGGACTCCGAGTTACTTATCTATCGATCAACTCCAGAGTCTGACCAGCCGGATGAAGGCTTGCTTTCCTTGGGACGAGGCGGAGGAAGTCGCATTCGAAGCCGAACCAGGGACGCTGACAGAAAAGAAACTGGAGGCGCTACGAGAGCTCGGAGTGACACGGCTGAGTCTCGGGATCGAGAGCTTTGACGATCACCTCTTGGAAGTCAATGGTCGGGCACATCGCTCAAAGGAGGCTTTCCGTGCGATCAGTTTCGCTCAGACCCTCGGTTTCGATCAACTCAATATAGACCTGATCGCAGGAATGATGGACGAGACTCCGGAAAACTGGGAGCGAACTGTCCACACGGCGATCGAACAGGATCCTGACTGTGTGACGATCTATCAGATGGAGATCCCGTATAACACGACGATTTATCGCGAAATGAAAGACGTGGGGCAGGTCTCTGCTCCCGTCGCCGACTGGCCGACGAAGCGAGCGTGGGTGGCTTGGGCATTTAGCGAGTTCGAGAAGGCCGGGTACACAGTCAACAGCGCCTACACAGTGGTGAAAAACCCCGAAAAAACGCGCTTCGTATATCGGGATAGTCTTTGGGCAGGTGCGGATTTGCTATCTGCTGGAGTCGCCAGTTTCGGTCATTTCGGCGGCATCCACTATCAAAATCTAGCCGATCTCGGTCCCTACATAATGGAGATGAATCGAGGAGCCTATCCTATTTCGAGAGCTTATCCCACGACTGAAGAAGAGAGATTCGTTCGCGAGTTCGTCCTGCAAATCAAGCTAGGGCACATCAGCCGCCGGTATTTCATCGACAAGTACAAGCTCGATCCGGTGGAACGCTTTCCCGATCATCTGAACGATCTGATCCATCGAGGATTCTTCTCCATCGACGGAGATGTGATCCGAGTCTCGCGAGAGGGACTGCTCCAGATCGACTGGTTCCTGCCCGGCTTCTTCTTACCACAGCATCGGAATGCGCGTTACACCTGATCTCGATCAATCAGATGCTGAGTTGTACTCGGCACTCGCTTGGCTGATGCCGCTGCATTATTTCTACGAGAGGCGGAACCTCGGTCTCCCGGATTTCCACTTTCTGGGAGGAAGTGAAGTCCCGGAGCCTTATCGCAGCCTGCTGGTTCATTCGAGCGATATGACGCCCACCCTAGCCGCGTTTCATGGATCGTCGCTTAGCCTTAAGGTTCACGAACATGAGTCCAGTGAAAATTTCGAGATGCGCCTAGTAACACTGCATTCCCAGCTTTCAAATCAGCCTGTGGAGTTTGGGGCCATCGCAATTCAACTGGAGAACTTTCCGGCAGGGATGGCTCACGAAGTCACGGATCGGCAAAAGCCTCTGGGGGGCCTACTGGCGGAATTTCACGTCAGTCACCACGGTGCTCCAGTCGCCTACTTTTCCGTCCCGGCAGATGAACTGATCGCCTCGGCACTGAACCAGAAAGTAGGCGATATTCTCTACGGACGATGCAATCAGCTTCACGATGACGCTGGGATCGTTTTCGCCGACATCGTAGAAATCCTGCCTCGCGTTTTAGAATCAGAGAACACAGAGCAAGATTAAATTTGCACGGATTCGGAAGGAGCGGATTCTCTCGCTACACCCACTGCTTTTGTCAGAAAGAGAGTGTTCAACTTGTCTGTCATGCCTTCCATCGTGCTTCACATCCTTTTTGGAGTCACTTTGGGACTCTGCTTTCAGGGATGGGCGAACGCGGCAGAGGAGGAAAAAGAGTCAGCGTTGAATCCTGCTCCCACACCTACCCCTCTCCGAATTTTACTCATATCTGGAGGAGCTGCACACGATTATCCGATGCGTGCAGAGATTCTCGCTGCTGGAATGCGCGAGAGATTGTCGCGCAGTGTTCAGTGGTCGCTTCATCTCGGCGGATGGGGGCACAGTGACGAGGGAACGGCCCTTTTTCCCTCAGCCAACTGGGCCACAGAAGCAGACCTAGTGATTCATGATTACTGCTTCCCGCTGACAAATGACGCAGCCTGCGTTGATCGAGTACTCGCTCCCCATCTCGCAGGAGTTCCTGCCGTGATCCTTCACGCTTCGACGCTCTCTTTTTCCACCGATAGTCGGTGGACGGATTTTATCGGTGCACAGGTTCGCTCTCTCGGGCAGGAGGACGAATTTACGGCCTCCGGAGTAAACACAACTCCCTTTCCCTGTCCTTTCCCAAAGAAATTCAGACTGGAGGAAACCTACCGCCTCACGATGCGGAAGCCTGGGATAGAGGTTCTCGCCGATACTACAGATACGGACGAGTCAGGAAAAAAACGACGCCCTCTGATCTGGTCACATCGCTACGGTCCTAAGGAATCGAAGGTCTTCGTGACGACCTTGGGAAATTCGCTGACAACACTAGCCGATCCTTGGTTCCTCGATCTGATCGCACAGGGAATTTTATGGGCAGTGAGCGATTCGTCACAGACTTCCTTTGTCAAAATCCCTCCGAACAAGTCGCTTTCCAATCTCGGCGTTTCGATTCCGAAAGAACCGATTCCCTCTCTCGGACCGAACTTGATGCTCGGTGCTGCGCTCACAGTATCCACATGGCAGGATCAGAGTGGTCTCAAAGAGGATTCTTCAGACAATGCCTCATTGGCTGTCGATGGAGATCGCAATACGGCTTGGATTCCGGCGACTCACGGTCCTAAGATTCTTCTGGCAAAACTCACCACTACGGCTTCCACTGCCGCCGCCGCTCTATCGTGGGGAGATGCCGCACCGAAGGAATTTCTTCTCGAAGGATCCGCAGATGGACTGACCTGGACTCGTCTGGCGGATACGCACTCCACGAAGGCGACTGAGGATCAGGTATGCATCTCCCGATTTGCTCCAATTTCGATCCGATTCCTTCGCCTCTCCGTACCTACGGAAGGCTCTTGGAGACTCAGGGAAATCGCGATCTATCGCTCCGAGGACGAAATTCCATCTGCCATTTCGGTGAAAGATCAGACAAAAGCCTCACTACGCACCGCCGCCTGTCGGGGGCCTGGTCAAAAGATACGACTACGAGCGGGTTGGCATCTAGCGACAATCGCCCCTCTTCCAGATGATGTAATCAGAATTATGCAAATTGTTCCGACGGCTTCGGGCGACGCTATACTCCTGCTACACTTCCGCGATCAGGACGATGCTCAAAAGACGATTGGACGGGTCTATCGCATCGATCCGAAGCGAGGCTATCGCATCAATCCGAGTCAAAAGGACGAACTGGCTCCCCTCCTCTATCAAGATAAGCTCGCTACAGATGCTCGAATCGCTTGGGACGGTGAGCGTCTTTATACATTATCTGCCAAAGAACTGGATGGATTCAGGACAATCTTGTCCAAAGCACCGAAGAACTTAGCTCCGAACGCGAAGCTCTCCGACTTGCGCCTTGGTGACGACGGTTTGCTTCATGCCTGGATGGACACTCCCAGTTCAGGAGCAGATCGATCCACGGATGAAGTGTCAGCAACAGCTGAAGACCAGACTTTTGGAGAAGCTGACGGCATAGTGAAAATCGAACGCGATGGGAATGCCCTTTGGCTGGTCTTGGAGGATTCAGGACATTTCTACCTCGCCCTGCTTCTACACGAACCACTCTCGAAAATCGATGGAACTGATTGGCAAAAGGTTCCCGACGAAGAACTCGCCTCATGGATAGAAAAGGCGCAAAGGCCATCCATTCGTCGCGAAGCCGTCGCTCAAATCCTGCGGCGCAAGCTCGATCCCTCTCCGATCTTAAAATCCGCGCTCTTGGGAGAACATTCCGACTCTCTACATACCTCCGTCATCGCCCTCGCCGATGGGCTGGAAGGTGAGCAAAGACTTCGCTGGCTCCGCCGCTTTTTTCAATCGCCGAATCTCAAACTACAGATTCCCGCGATGACCGCTCTGGCCAGAGTTCCCGGCATCGGATATGAATTCACCCTGCCCGAGCTGAAGGCAGAGCAAGCGCCTGAACTGAACATCGCCATTCTCAACATATTGCGAGATCATGATGCCGTATCTTCTGCTTTTCAGGATTCTGCGATGCTTTTTTCCACAAATTCAAACCCTGATTTAGCTAAGGTAGCTCAGCGCTATCTACTCGCTACGCAATCTTGGGAGACCTTGTTTCACGCCCTAGATACTGCGGAGAGCGCATCGCATCGGCAGATCTTTCTCGCCCTCTTCGCAGAGAGCCGCGATCCCGGCGTGGTACACGAATTGATAGATCGTCTGAATCGAGCCACCGACCCTACTCTTCGAGGTGATATCCTCGGGACACTGGTTCACCTGTGGGGTACCAAAGATCAAAACGGGAATCGATGGAACGAGTCTGAGCGTATTGATCGGATCGTTCAGAACTCACTGAAGACACTACGGATTGATCGTGGACTTCTGTTGCGTCGAATGATGGCGCAGCAGATGCGGCTCTCGGACCAAGGCACTCTCATCGCGCTGGCAAAGGATGACATGGATCTAGAACCCCTCGTCATTACGCTCCTCGCTCAAATGAAGTCCAAGCTCGCTGAATCGACGATGCAGTGGCTGGGTGAACTTCACAGCGATCCGGAAAGGGATGATCAACTGCGCAGCCACGCAGGCCTGTTGCTGGGAATCAACCCGACAGAACCACCATCACTCACTCCGCCCATGACGCAGAGCAATGTGATGCGAGGACGCCATCTTTTCCAAACACTGGGATGCGCTGTTTGCCACGACATCTACGGAGAGAGCGAGACCTTCCGCCCGAGTTCCTCCCCACGATCCGACGGGGCTTTCTCGCAAAACCTTAGCAAATGGCTGAAGGACAATCACAGTCCGCAGTCTTTTGTGCGTCGCCGCTTTGAAGATAAAAACGGTCGGATCAGAATCGGCTGGGAAATACCGGGAAAGGACGGCAGCTCGCACTTCATTGATCGTGCGGGCAATGTCTTCGCCCTCGCAAAATCAGAGATTGCCTGTTTCTGGCCTGCAGACGATATTCTGCCAGACTGCTCCTCAGGGAAATCCCTCGGTGAGGATGACTTCCAGACTCTGATCGATTATGTGACCTCGATGTTGCGA
>JBDHQE010000153.1:0-8690 GCA_039806885.1 Verrucomicrobiales bacterium | reverse complement strand
AGTTGGCATAGAATTGTCTGCGTCCGCTTCCTGATTCGAATCGTTTCGTGAGAAGAGAGAAAACTTTTTCTTCTCAGAAGGCGCTGCTTCTTCCGCAAAGGAGACTCTCTGAGCACTCGAAACAGAATTGCTCCGAGACGAATTCGAGATCGCGGGAGCTCGTCCATCCACGAGGGCGGCCCCTGAGATGGAAGGAATCATGCCAGGCTTGGATGGGGCAGGAATGGGCGCTGATTGAGGTGCCGACGAGTTACGTCTTCCTGTACTCGCGAATACAGGTTCACTCTGGTCAGTGGCAGCGACAGGGCTGGCGGCAGGTGCGGCCTCTTCTTTTTCATGTCCCCCCGTGAAAGGTAGGCGCGGGACATGGACAGAACTGATCGCGTCACCGACGACTGGTAGGGGGTTAAGGCTAGACAGGGAAAAACGTTTCTTCGGAGCTGTGACCCTCCCGCGAGCCATCGCCTGCTCTTCTTCAGCGATCAAGGAGGTGATAAAGGCGTCAGGCACATTTCGCTCGACACGCACTCCGCCATTCTGTTGCCAGGTGGACATGTCGTGAGCGGTGACTTTTTCTTGCTGTGCTGCTACTTTCTCATAGCGGAGACGATTGCGCATCTGCTCCTTGATCGCCTTGTTGGTCCGTGCATCCTGCAAAGCCGCGTCGCGATTCCGATCATCCATCGACTGCCCAGCGGATCGTGCCATAGACGCCGCAGCGGCTTCTGCCTGGGCATCCTGAGCGGATGTGCGCACCTGCATCATCTCGATCTGTCGGGCAGAATTGCTATTCGGTAGTCCCGATGTCATGCCTGCAGCGGCGGTTGGATCGACGGGATACTCCTGGCAGACAGCATTCCAGTTACATGTCGCACCCCACATCAATGCCATGATGATGATGCTGCATTTTATAGAAAAATGCCAAGACTTGGATCGCAATCGAGAAATAGCCATAGAGGCGAAGTGAATCTGGCGGAGATAAGTAGAGGAATCGCTCTTGGATGCGCTGGAAGTTCAGTGCTGAAAGTTCCGGTTAAAAAAAGATGTTTCGAGAGAATTTTTAGTCAGATCGTAAGAGATGTCGAGATGGATTCGTGAAATTTTAAAAACTTCTCTTTTCTGAGAAGAACCCAAAGAACTTCCAATTTAAGCTTTTAACGGATTTGTGTTTACTTCTCTTAGAATAATTGGTAGCACTAGACAAAAGAAAGCAGTGCTATGAAACAGATTTTAGTCCAGATCGCTCGATGGGGAATAGCCTGGTTTGCTGCTTGTGGAATGATTCTCGCGACACCGATTCTGGTGGCTCAGGGCACTCAGGAAAATGCATTTACGAAAGGTGTAGAGCTTTTTAATCAGGAAAAATATGCAGAAGCTCTGGTCCTGTTTGAACAGGTGCTTCAAGTCCGTCCAAGTTTCGTATATGCTCGCAGTTATGCCTCCCAGTGCCGGTTAGCGCTCGCGAAAGGGCCGCAGCAGAAGAATGATTTAGAAGCGCGGCTCGCTCGCGTGATCATACCGGAAGTTAACTTTTCCGACGCCTCACTCGGGGATGTTTTGGATTATCTCTCATCTCGCACACAGGAGATTACACAGGGGGCGACGACTGTGAACTTTATTTTCATGGGAACTACAGAACTCCGCTCCGAGACTCAGATCACGCTAAATCTGCGAAATATTCCTGTAACAGAGGTGATCAAATATGTAGCACAGATGTCGAAAATGACCCTGAGATACGAACCCAATGCGGTGGTGATCACGGCTCCCAGTGCGCCTCTTTCTGCACCATCGACGGAAGGTGGTGCCGCAGGGACTGCGCAGTAAAGGCTGATCGGAGCTGTCGCATCTTTTGATTCCCTTCATTTTTCCATTCTGTTCTCGTGAGTTCGATTACGTCGCGACGCATTGTAATCACTGGAGGAAATGGTGATTTGGCGAGAGCCATCTCAGCAGAGTTCCGAAGTACGGGTGACGAGATCTTTTGCCCTGATCGAGAGGAACTAGACGTGAGATACTCTGGGGTCGTGCAGCAGTATTTTGAAAAGGTAGGGGATATCGACGTACTGATTCAGAATGCGGGGATCACTAGGGATCACTTGTTTCCTCTCCTTTCCGAGTCGAATTGGGATGATGTCTTGGATACTAATCTGAAAGGAGCATTTCTCTGCGCTCGTGCTGTGATCGGAGGAATGACGCGACGGGGCGGTGGACATATCGTGATGATCGGCTCTTATTCAGCTAAGCATCCGCCTCTCGGGCAGAGTGCCTACGCAGCGAGCAAGGCGGGGCTGGAAGGACTGGCGAAGAGTCTGGCGCAGGAACTGGGGGTGCGGAATATCCGGGTGAACTGCGTTCTTCCGGGATTTCTCAACACGCGTATGACGCAAGGTCTTTCGAACGAGCACCGAGAATCCGTGCTTGCTCAACATTGGCTGAGACGACTGAATACGACAGAGGAGGCAGCGCGATTTATCCGACATCTGTTGTCGATGGAGCACATTTCCGGTCAGGTGTTTCAGCTTGATTCTAGGACGTAGAGACGGAATCGCGAAAAAGGTCGTTTTCGACGCAGGAAGGCGATTGCTTCAAATCAAAGAGAGTGTATGATTCCCGCTCGACGAGGGTCATCGTAGATTAGGAGGGGTGGTCGAGTGGTTTAAGGCAGCGGTCTTGAAAACCGCCGTAGGGAAACCTACCGTGGGTTCGAATCCCACCCCCTCCGCCATTCAAGTGAGGCTGTTTTGAAAGACGGCCCGAAACGAAAATGGTGTGAATCTAACCCATGAGACTCTGGGGATTCTCATAGCCTACCTGTGAGAAAACAACTTAGTTCGCCATGTCTTCACCTATGCCCTTGCATCGGGGATCAGTTGAGCGTTTCTTTTCTCTTTTCTGTCATGCCTTTTCTGTCCATCGTGCGAATCTCTCTGGGATTTTGTGCATTACTACTTCTTTCCTCCTGCGGAGTGGATCGTCCTACTTCCCTGTGGCGGAATGAAGGACTGAGGCCGAATCATGGTTTCTCGTTCGCTCGCGGAAGAGAGCGCAATCTGATCGCTGATCAGTCGGATCGCTTCGGAGCATCCGGTGTTCTGCCGGGATCACCAGAAGCCCGCGATTTGGAAGCCCGTGCGACTATGTTCGCGGCTCGTGAACGTCGCAGAGAGGCGAAACTTCTGGCACGTGAAGCTGCGGACCGGGCTGCCTATGATCGAACGACGCTTGATCGCTCCTTCCAGGATTCTGGACTTAACCGTTCTGCCGGAGATCGCTTCAACGAAACGACACGCTTTGAGAAAAAGAAGCGATGGAGCTGGTTCTCTCGAAAGCGTACGAGTCAAGCTGAGCTGCAGACCTCATCGAACGAGTCGAGTGTTTACATCAATCAAGCTCTGCTCGATACGATGCAGCCGTCGAATGCTGCGATTGAAATCGATCTACGCGATCAGCGCACTCGTCTTTTCGACCAAAGCGGTGGGATGAAAACGCTGGTGATTGACGCACCGATTTCGTCGGGGAAAGAAGGCTATGCCACGCCTGCGGGACGTTTCACGATCAATGAAAAGCTGGTCGATAAAAGATCATCGACCTATGGGGTATGGCTGGATGCTGCTGGGGTGCCTGTCCCGAGTAGTGGAGACGTGAATGAACGTCCGTCAGGAGCTTCTCAGTTCGTTGGTGCGGAAATGCCGTATTGGCTGCGAATCAACGGGCCTATCGGAATGCATATCGGCGATGTGCCGAATTTCCCGGCCAGTCACGGATGCATTCGCGTCCCGGCATCGGTCCAGCCTCTGATCTACTCACGGGTGGCTCTGGGAACGCCTGTGACAGTGATCCGCTGATGGGGTTCGGAGCATCAAAATGCGATGTGCGTTTTCTCGGTCGCATGAGTAGAAAAACGCGTTACTCTGGAGGATGAATTCCACGTCATCCGATGGTCTCAAGCTGGGAGTCAATATCGATCACGTCGCCACGCTGCGCCAAGCGCGTTACGCGCTGAATCCAGACGCTCCCAATGTAGAGCCGTCACTACTGGCGGCTGCGCATGAGGCAGAGGCTGCTGGGGCGGATTCGATCACGATTCATCTGCGGCAGGATCGTCGTCATATCCAAGATCGCGATGTCTTTGAACTACGACGAGGAATCCACACTAAGTTGAATCTGGAGATGGGAAACACCTCGGAGATCGTGAAGATCGCTCTGGAGGTGAGGCCTGACTTCGTCTGTCTGGTACCTGAGAATCGACAGGAGATCACGACAGAGGGAGGGCTCGATGCTGCTGGGCTTTCGGAGGCCTTGATTCCCACTGTGAAATCTCTACAGGAGCGTGGGGTATTGGTGAGTCTCTTCATCGATCCGGAAGCGGAGCAAATCCGTGCTGCGGCAAAAATCGGAGCGGACATGGTGGAACTCCACACGGGAGCTTTCGCGAATTCTGCAATCGACGGTGGGGATGCGGAGTTCGAGCTTCTGCGGACTGCTGCGATCTTGGCTCACGATCTAGGCTTGCGAGTCAATGCGGGGCACGGTCTGAATCTACCGAATCTGGTGAAATTGTTGCGCGTTCCCTATCTGTATGAACTGAATGTGGGACATCATCTGGTGGCGCGAGGGCTGTTCGTAGGGCTGGCCCGATCTGTCCGGGATTTTAAGGCTCTGATGGCATCGTATCCGTTGGGATGAATTTCTTTTCGGAGCGAGGACGGGGATTGCTTGACTTGGGCCGCATCTTCAGTGTTTCCTGATAGCAAAAGTGAAAGAATTTAGCGAAAAGTATCGGCTTCTGGCAAAAAATCGCCTGGGTCTCTCGAGTCTCTGGATAGGAGAGGGACAGCTCGTGTGCCTGAACGGACGAGGATTTCTGCTCGCGTTTTTTGAGGAGTATCGTCGCTATCGTCTGTCGGATATCGAGGCGATCATCGTTGCGAAAACGCCAAGTCGGCTCCGTGCTCTGTTGTACATCGGCATTTTTCTGATTCTTGGAGCAGTCGCCGTTCTGCTGGTGAGGGGAGATTCCTCCTTGCTCATACATCAAGTGATGGCAGTAACCTGTGGAGTGACGTCGCTGGCTTTTCTGGCTCTGCTGATTCGCCATTTTCTTCTGGGGCCGATGTGTGTCTGTGAATTGCAGACGAATCGAAGTCGCGTCCGACTCCAGGCTTTGCGCAGATATCGGAAGGCGCTTGAGGTGGCTGCTGAAATCGAGTCGACAGGGAGAGCGGGCCAAGCTGATCTACTTGCGAAGGATTTAGGCAAGAGTGATTCGCACGAGGCCGCCGACTGGACTGATCAGATTGTCGATCCTGGGAGTTCTGAGAACCGATCGTATCGAGTCCCTCGATTGGCTTGGTATACATTTGTTGGCTTTATTTTAGTGGGAGCTCTGTCATTCCTAGCGATTTCGATCGAGAGCATGGCGTTAATGATCGTCGCGACCATCGTGATGACGACGTCGGGCGTTTTGCTGGCGTTCACCTTTGTATTTGCATTTCGCAAGTCCACTCCGGAGTCCCTGCGCTCTGCGTTATGGACGCTACAGGGGCTATACTTCCTAGCGATGATCGTGGGAATGGTGTATTACGTCATCGTCTCGATCCGAGAACCGTCGTATACGGTTGGTTTCACAGGGCCGATGGAGGCTTATCTCGCGATTGTTGATGAAGGTGGGGTTTTACTGTGGATCGTGTTCGCTACGATGTTTCTTGGCATGACTTGCTCTTCCGTGTGGGGGCTGATGCTCATCGGACGATGGAATCGCCGGATCGCCACTGTGAAATCAATCTCGGAGAGCCGAGTGATGCCTGAACCCAGCGCGTGATGAAAGAGGGACTGGCCGCGACTCGATGCGCGATCCATGCGCAAAGCATGGCATCCGCGCGGTGTACGGGCTGCCGCCGTTTTTTTTGCTCGAAGTGCGTGACGGAGCACTCCGGGAAGTTCATCTGTGCCGCTTGTCTAGAGACGACCAAGCGCTCAATTTCTGATCATGGAATACGAGGGAGACTTTGGGATCGCCCGGTGGTATTGATTCAGGCGGTGATCGCTTTTATTCTCGTGACGGGAACTTTTTATCTGATCGCTCGGCTTTTGGGGAGCATCCCTGAGTTCGTCCACGATGGTACAATTTGGGAGTGAGGAGACTGCATGAAGGGAACGCATCGCAGAGCAAATCACGGCAATCAGGGAGAAGGGGCGATATCTCTGATGGAAGAGGCCTTTCATCTGGTTCGCTCCTCGTGGGCTGATCTCGCTTGGCGCTATTATCTGGGATCGATTCCCTGGATGCTAGGATTTCTTTATTTCGTCGCTGACATGAGTCGCAGCAGCTTGGCAATCCGAGATGCAGCGCTGGCATCACTGGGGATGGGCTTACTATGGGCCTGGAAGCTGAGATGGCAGGCTCGATACTGCGAAGGACTATGGAGACGATTGGAGGGAGAAGGGGACGCTCGACAGAGTGGGGCTGGACAGCGAAGAGGGGCATCGCTCGCGGCTCTGTGGCTGATGCACGCATTTCGCTTGCCTGTGTTGCTCATTAGCATCGTGACAGTCGTGCCCCTAGGGTGGGTGATCACGGCTTGGGAGAATGCGGTGGTGCTGACCTTTACTGTAGATCGAGGCAGGCATCCCCTCTATTCACTCGCATCGCGCTCCCTTCGCCTATCTCACTTCCATTGGGGGCGGAATCATTCGATTCTACTGATATTTCTGGTGGCCGCGTTGGTCACTTGGCTAAATATCGTCGTCACCTTCTTGGTCTTACCCAACATCGCTGACTCAGTTTTCGGCATTGAGAGTTTGTTTTCCACCAATCCGGAGGCAGCGCTGGGCAATACGACCTTCCTTCTCGGCACGTTCCTGCTGGTGCAGCTCGTGCTGGGACCATTCTTTCACGGCGTCTATGTGCTACGTTGCTTCTCTGCAGAATCGCGGAGCACGGGAGCTGATTTGCTCGGGCGGCTTCGACGGTTTCGGCAAGAGAGGAAACAGGCGGAGGCGAACCTTATGGCACCCGATCGTATCGCCATCGCGCTGATTCTGGTGCTAGGAGGGCTGTTTTTGATCTCTGGGGTCGGCCAGGCAGCGGAAACGTCGCTGACTCCCGAATCCATACGTTTCCAGGAGGAGGTTACGAAGGTTCTGGAACAAAAGCGGTATCAATGGCGACTGCCACGTCGCGTGCTGGCTCCGGAGATTCAGGCGGAACACGGATGGCTAGTGCAGCAGGTGAAGGAGATCGCTCGCAGCACACGGCGGATGGCGAAAACGGTCTGGGATTGGGTTGGTAAGATGATCTGGAACAGAATAAAAGAGGGAGGGAAACACGCTCCGAAAAGCGATGTCGATCCATCTCGGTGGTCACAGGGAGTATCTTCCTTGATCTCAATCATTTTACTCCTCCTGCTGATCGCTCTCGTGAGCTGGCTGATTGCTGTGTACTTGCGACATCAAAAGGGGAAGAAAGCTCTGGCTGTCGGAGTAACCTCGCAGGGCGGAGACATTCGCACGGTCAATCTGGCCAGCGATGACCTACTCGCATCGCAGTTTGCAGAGGATGAATGGCTGAGGCTGGCGCGCGAACAGATCGCTCGAGGCGAGCAGAGACTGGCCGTGCGTGCGCTCTTCCTCGCGACGCTGGCTCATCTGGGCGAGCGGGGGATGTTGCGGATCGAGCGCTCTCGCTCGAATGGAGACTACCGTAAGGATCTACGCATTCGTGCCCGCACGATGTCAGAGCTGCTTCGAGCTTTCGATGAGAATACTCTCCTTTTCGAACGAGTCTGGTATGGAATGCACAAGGTCGGGGCTTCGTCGATCGAGACTTATCTCGCCAATCATGGAAGAATCGTGGCGACCGCGGCTCTCGCTCCATCAGTCCGCCCGCGTGAAGAAATCAGTCGATAACTTTATCTCATGCGTGGACGATTCATTTTCTTTCTGCTAACTGTCCTGCTGGGAATTGGTTTCTATACCATTATGGTCCAGCGATTTGCGACAGGGGCTGCGTATCCGCACTATGCCAGTTTCCGATCAGACCCTTTGGGAACCAGCGTGTTTTACGAAGCGCTCGAACAGCTCGAGAATCGATCTGTATCCCGAAATCTTGTGAGCTTGGAAAGCATTCAAACTCTCGACGGAGATACTGCTCTGCTGCTATTGGGATTTCCTCGCGACAGCCTCGATTCGCTCCGTTCGAGAGAGGATTCTCCCGTGCTCCGTGCCGTGGAGGCAGGAGCGCGACTGGTGATCACGGTCAATCCCGGATTGGTTCCTGAGGAGTTCCAGCCTCGGCAGGACGAGAAAGAAAAAGACTGGTTAGAAAGGAGGCGGAAGCTCCAAGAGAAATCAGAGAAGAAGTCAGGGGAGCACGAAAGGGACGCTCAATCGGAGGAGGAAATAGAGCAGGAGAGTGACCGAGTTCTCGGAAGTCTTTTTATGAAGCATTTTAATCTGGAATTGACCACTCCACGTGCTTTCAAGCGGCCTGAGGAGGGATGGAAAACGAAGGTTGGTCCCGCTTTGGCCGGGCCGGAGCGAGAGTCGCCGCCGCGCTGGTTCTCTCAATATCGCCTCGAAACCAAGGATGCAGCTTGGAAGATTGGTCTGATGGTCGCAGGAGAGCCGGTTCTCTTGGAGCGTCGGTTAGGGAAGGGCAGTATCGTGATCGCCTCTGACAGCTACTTTTT
>JBDHQE010000152.1:0-8832 GCA_039806885.1 Verrucomicrobiales bacterium | reverse complement strand
TCCGATAAACACATTTCAGTTTATTAGTTCATGCCCATGCCGGGCACACGAGTGCGGTGGCCTGACACCGCTTTCCGAATAAGCCCTACCGCCCACGCACCATCCAAAAACGCACCCTCCCACTCGACCGCCTAGGTTACGCAAAAGCGGCGCTTCACGCCGCACTCCAAAGCCTGCGGCGCACCTGCGCGGCTCGACACACTCGGCGCAAAAGCGCCGCTCTCCGAACTACGCCTACCGTCCTCCGATCTACAGGGACAGCTCATCTATCATCTCGACTGAAGCTGCCTTCGCTGGCATCCCTGCCGGGATGTGGGTCACTCGTCCTTTCAGCTTGCGTGCCTAACGTCGCATGGCCGGCGTCATCGTATTACGAGCGATCTTTACCGTTACTTTCATCAGCTTTCCCCATTCTGTCCTCTATCTCCTGCAGCCATTCCTTACCCGACAGCCAGCCCCCCTTTTCATCGTAGGGGTAATCCTCTCCCCCTTCCGGGATGGGATTTTTATCATAGTATTTCAGAGAGAGTATTCCTTCCTTCCAGAAGGCACGGGGATCAGATTTGAATCCTTTATCAAAGGCTTCGCGCATGGAATAGAGCAAAGCTTCGTATGTGTATCTGCTATTGATAACCATATCTTTCAACCGAGTTGTTTCAGACCCGTCCTCATCGCCTTCAGCATATGCTTTTTCTCCTCTTTGGTAAAGACCATATGTGGACTTGAATTCCCCCAGCCCCGCCAGCTCACCTCGCAGAGACTTGTCCCCCCGGTCCTTCAACTAACGCACCTAGAGCTGCATCGCTGGAGTCATCGAATCACGGGCGATCTTTACCGTTACTTTCATAGAGAGATCTTCCCAAAGACCCCTAAATCATACTCGCCGCTCAGATCATAGCCATCGCCCCACTTGCTTGGCAACTCATCTCCCTCGACCTCTATCTCGGCTGTCCATCCTATCTTCTCGGCGTTACGAACCCACTGCTCTATAATAGAAATGGAATCGAACCCACAAAAGAACGGCAATCTTTCATCGGATCCCACGATCTCCTGAATTTCAGCAGCTTTATCTCGAACCCTTCGGAAAGTATAGATGATGTGCAGAGCCAATTCTCCCTCCGGATTCCAAGCTTTGGCAGTGATCGTCTGGGTAGCTTCGCTCATGAGAAGAAAATGGATAAAACGATACGCATTGTATCCGGATCGCAATTGTAATTTACAAGGAAAGGCTATTTATCATCGGACAGTGGGGACAGGCATCCTGCCTGATCCCACAGTGCCCACAGGCGTCCCGCCTGTGGGAGCAAAAGCCCAGCTTTCCACCGAACCCGCAGCGTCCCAGCCCATTTCCGCCTAGGCTACGCAAAAGCGGCGCTTCACGCCGCACTCCAAAGCCTGCGGCGCACCTACCGAGCACAACACACTCGGCATCGTTTCGCTCCGCCTTTCACACGCTCTTTCACAGAGCTTGTCAATTGATCGAGATCAGAGTACGCTGGAGAATCTGCTCGCCCTATCCACATGTCTGCGAAACCCACTAAAAAGGCCCCCTCCCGCTCCAAATCAACTCCGTCCGCAGCCTCAGACTCCCCCCCATCGAAGACTTCGGCCCTTTCGACCTGCCTGAGCGCTTATGCGAGCGATCCAGCGGCGTCCAATCCGATTCAGCAGATGAAATCGATGATCGCCGATGCGTCTCACGACGACACGAAAGCTCTGCGAAAGATTCTTTTTTCCAAAAAATCTCTCCTCGAAACCGAAGACCCGGACACCGTGCTCGTGCCCGGCTGGCGAGGGGCGAGCTATCCTTATCAAAATCTGCTTTCTCGCAAGAGCTACGAAGATCAAAAGTTCCTGCTCCAAGTCGAGCTGCTCAAACTCCAAGCCTGGGTGAAGGAATCGGGGGAACGTGTCGTCATCCTTTTCGAAGGGCGTGACGCAGCGGGCAAGGGTGGTACGATCAAGCGCTTCATGGAGCATCTCAATCCCCGTGGTGCCCGCGTGGTGGCCTTGGAGAAACCCAGTGAGCGCGAGCGCGGTCAGTGGTATTTCCAGCGTTACATTCAACATCTACCGACACGCGGAGAAATCGTGCTTTTCGACCGATCCTGGTACAACCGAGCCGGAGTCGAGCGTGTGATGGGCTTCTGCACGGACGAGGAATATGAGGAATTTCTTCGCCAGGTTCCAGAGTTCGAGCGGCATCTGGTGCGCAGCGGCATCCGCCTGTTCAAGTTCTGGTTCTCTGTGAGTCGCAAGGAACAGCGTCGTCGATTCAAGTCGCGAGAGACTGATCCTCTGAAGCAATGGAAACTGAGCCCTATCGATCAGGCCTCGCTCGACAAGTGGGACGCCTACACCCGAGCCAAGGAAAACATGTTTCTCTACTGCGACACATCGGACGCCCCTTGGACCATCATCAAATCCGATTGCAAACGGCGTGCTCGGCTCAATGCCATGCGCTACCTACTCCACAGAATCCCCTATGCTGAAAAGGATGAAAAAAAGCTAGGGCGCGTCGATCCACTGATCGTCGGTCGGCCTTCCCTCGTTCCCAGCGGACTGGATGATGCGATCTCTCCAGGAAATGGCGACGAGTAAACCCATGCGAAAATTTTATCTACGAGTCGATTGATGAAACGACATCTCCTCAACTCACTCTGCTGCACCCTCATCACCCTGCTGTCATCAAGTGCAGGAGTCGCGATTCAAGGACAAGAGCAGACGAAAGAAGTGCGATTCAGCGTAGTTTTCGAGCAGTCCGTTCCCTCCGGCGAGGTCTTGATCGAGCGCGGAAAGCTGAAAGCCATCTCCGCAACGGGTGGCCAAGTGAAGGAGAACGAATTCCAAAATGCCGACCGCATCGAAATCACCGTAGCTGAAGCTCACCTCGATCTGGGGGCCTTCGCCACGCGAATCTCGCTGAAAATCCCAGATCGTAGCTTCAGCTTCTTCCTCCGCGATCTCACGAGGGGGAAACAAGCAATGGTCATTCCCGATCTCGGAGCCGCCGTGATATCCGCCGATGATACGCGCCCTTATGCTGAAGTGCGGAAAGCGGTGGGACGCGATGGTCTGAAGGCCGAATGGCAGAAGATCGAATCCGAGCCAGAGACGAGCTATGAATCCGCGGCGCAAGGAACTCGCGACCAGATGTGCCCGACTTGGCTGGGACTGAGCCGCGACGTCCGCCTGTTCCGTGTCTTCCACGACACACAGCTCGGACTGCTCGGGCGGGTGGAACCCGCGCTGCTGGGAAAACTGCGCGGCCCCGGCTGTCAGTTCATCGTCGGACGCGGTGCCTCGGCAGAGGTCGATATCGTCCGCCGCCTAGAGGACGGAGTCTTGCCCATCCTGCACGCCACGCAGCGAGACAAAAGCATCGAATATCAAATGACCGCCTTCGCCACGCGAGAGAAAGGGCCGCTCACCGCTGAAGCTCTACGTGGAACGCACTGGATCGCTGCTTTCGCGATCAGTAACGGAGGCATGAAGACACCGTCCGAGACGGAGGAATACGAGAACAGGCTGCGCCGCTCTGAAATCGAATCTCCCGAGGAAGAAGTGGTCTGTCGCGTCCGCGTTCGGGCAGTGAACACCGATCTCGTTCCTCGCTACGCTTTTTTCAAAGCGGGAACGACGAAAGGAGCTGCCTATGACGAATCCACAGGCGCTGCGATCATGGAGGGTGATCAGGTACTCTGCCTTTCGCAAATCGAGGGCAAGCCGATGCCCCAGAGCGAAATGGCGATCCTGCTACCACCGAACGGCTCCATCACCTTCGACCTGATCGTTCCACACCAGCCGATTTCTAAGGCACGAGCCACCGCCATCGCCGGACAGGATTACGAAGCCCATCTATCCGCATGTCGTCTATTCTGGAAAGAGAAACTCGCCCATTCTTCGCAGATTTCTGTTCCAGAGACTGGAATCGAGGAGCGAGTGAGAGCTGGCCTGCTCCATCTAGATCTGATCACGCTCGGTCAAACGAAGGAAGGCCCACTGCTGCCACACGTCGGAGTGTATTCGCCCATCGGCTCCGAGTCCTCGCCCATGATTCAGTTTTTCGATTCCGTCGGCTGGCACGATGTCGCGGAGCGCTGCCTAGACTTTTTCTTTCTGCGACAGCAGGATAACGGCTTCATCCAGACCTTCGGCGGTTATCAACTCGAGACAGGTCCCGTGCTCTGGACCGCAGGCGAACATTTTCGCTACACCCGAGACGAAGCCTGGGCGCGACGATTACAACCGAATCTGAAAAAAGCCTCCACATACCTACTGGAGTGGCGGAAGCGCAATCAGCGCGAGGAATTGCGAGGAAAGGGCTATGGTCTCCTAGACGGAAAGGTAGCCGATCCACCGGATTTCTTTCATTCCTTCATGTTGAATGCTCTCTCCTATCTCGGGCTGAAGCGCGTGAGCGAGATGTATGCCACTATCGATCCGGAGTTCGCTCAACCGCTGGCAGCAGAATGTGACGCCTTTCTCAAAGACCTGCGCACGGCTTGGCTCGAAAACGTCGCGAGCAGCCCTGTCGTCCCGCTGGGAGACGGCTCCTGGGTTCCCTCCTTCGGTCCGTGGACGGAATCTCCGGGACCAGTTTCTCTGTATGCGGAAGGCGGAAACTGGTACACGCATGGCGCCTTCGCCTCTCGCGACTCTCTCATCGGGGCACTCTATCTGCTACCGGGCGAAGTGCTCGATCCTCACGAGCGCTCCGTCGACTGGCTGCTACGCGGTCATCAGGAACTCATGACAGTCCGCAACGCCGGTCTGAGCCAGCCCTATTACGTTCGCCACGATTGGGGGCATCTGAAACGCGGAGAGGTCAAAGCCTACCTCGCGGCTTATTACAACCAGTTGGCCGCGCTCCAAGACAGAGAAACCTACACCTTTTGGGAACACTACTACGGGGTCAGTCAGCACAAGACGCACGAGGAAGGCTGGTTCCTCATGCAGTCGCGCTGGATGCTCTGGGATGAGGATTGGGAAAACCAGACCTTGCGCCTTCTCTCGATGATCCCCCGCCGATGGCTAGAGCCGGGGCAGAAGATCGCCCTGAAGCAATGCGTTAGCTACTTCGGCCCCTTCGATCTCGATGTCAGCGCCGCCGAAGGCGAAATCCGAGCACAGCTAAGCTGCTCCGGCCCGCAGGCTCCGAAAGCCGTGCGCCTCCGTCTGCCCCATCCACAGGGACGCCATCCGGTGAAAGTAGAGGGCGGCGACTATGACAAAGCGACCGAGACCGTCACGATCCCGTCGTTCACGGGAAGCGCTGAAGTTCTTCTGAAATTTTGATTGCCAGAAATTTTCCTTGGCTTCTATCCTGCTCCAATGTTGTTCCATTTCATCTCTCGACCCTGTCGAGTCTTCGGCCTAAGTCTCCTCTGTCTCGCCCCGCTCCTGTCAGCGGACGAGTTCCCGGACCCTGCTCCACCCCAATTCGTCGAGGCTCCTGAGATCTCATCAGATCAACTGAGCGATCCTCCAGGGTGGAAATTCTATCAGGCTCCGACGCCACTTTCTCCCGATGCCATGGTATCGGACTGGCCACGATTTCTCGGACCCTCGGATAATGCTCACTCGCCCGAAACGCACTTGCTGAAATCGTTTCCTCCAGAGGGGCTAGCGAAGGTCTGGGAAATCGAAAAGGGCACCAGCTATTCCTCGCCCTCCATCGCCGCTGGACGACTGGTTCTGTTCACCAATCTGGACGACCACGAGACAGTCATGTGCCTGGAACCCGAAACCGGACGCCAATTCTGGAGCGACCGCTATCCGGTGGAATACTCCGACCGCTATGGCTATAACCAAGGGCCACGCGCCAGTCCAGTCATCAGCGGAAGGCGAGTCTACACGCTCGGCGTCACCAGCGTGCTGAGTTGCTACGATCTGCTCTCGGGCACGAGACTCTGGCAGCGAAAGCTGGGAGAGGAGTTCGAATTGCTCCCCTATTTCTTCGGACAGGGGGCTTCGCCTCTGGTCGATGGCGGTCGAGTGATCGTGTCGCTAGGGACGAGCAACGGACTCTCCGTCGCAGCCTTTGACGAAAAAACTGGTCATCTCGTCTGGGGCACCCGACACGAATGGCAGGCCAGCTATGCGTCTCCGATTCTGGCGACGCTCCAAGGAAAAAAGCGACTGCTGGTGTTCTCCGGCGGAGATAGTCGCCCACCTGTAGGCGGACTGATGGCGATCGATCCCGAGACCGGTTCCCTGCTCGATACCTTCCCCTGGCGGGCGGACAAATACGAGAGTGTGAACGGATCGACTCCGGTGGCACTGGATGGGGACAGGGTCTTCCTATCCGCTTCCTATGGAAAAGGTTCTGCGATGGTTCGCCTGGATGAGAATCTGAAATGGCAAAAAGTCTGGGAGAATTCGGACTTTGGGCTGCACTGGTCCACAGCTCTCTTGCAGGATGGTGCTTTATTCGGCTTTCAGGGTCGAAACGAACCCGACGCTTGGTTCGCCGCTCTCGATGCCGCCACAGGAAAGGAACTCTGGCAGGCCGATCCAGAGTTCACCGTACGAGTCCCCAATCCTCCCGGTCGCGCCTCCCGCCGATCCGGCCCAAGCGAATATCGACTGAAGTATTTTCGCGGCAGTCTGCTCCAGGCCGACGGACGCACATGGGCGCTGGGCGAATTCGGAACGCTCGGGATTCTGAAACTCACTCGTGAAGGCTATCAGGAACTTGACCGCACCCAGCTCTTCCTCGCTCGTGCCACGTGGTCACTGCCCGTGCTCCATCGAGGACTACTCTACATCGTGCAGCACGAACCCGATCAGGAAGGCCATCCGCCGAGACTGATTTGCTACGATCTGAGGGAAAAATAAGGTTTCTGAGTTTCCTGGACGGCTTACAATGGGAAAATAAGCAGTTTCCTAGCGATCATTATGCGTTTACACCTATATTTTCCGACTTCTGGGCGAGCGAGATTCGCTTATCATCTCGACAGAAACGGATCACGATAGTTATGCAGAGTTGGTTTAATTTTGAACTAGACGGAGAAACCTGCCGGGTGGAGCGCGAATCCACCCGGACGACTCTTGCTCAGTTTCTGGCTCGTCTGGCTCCCTGCTTTTCCCATTTCCTCGCACACGATGCTTTCGTCTCTCCGAGGCTGGTCGTGATGGGGACGAAAGAGAACGACTGCTACCGCTTTCGCGTAGTGGATGCGGGATTGCTCCTGATGCCGATGGTGGCCGACCGCCAGATCTGGACTCCCGAGGGGATTCGGACGAGCGAACCGGAGCATCCGGTCAACTTGGCCTTTCTCGGCGGTGGATACGAATGCTCTCGCCAGCGCTTGGACAATATCATCGCTCTGACATTCGAAGGTTATTACCGATCCGATCTGCGTCGCCAAGGGCAAATGTACGATCAATTCGACGCGATCACCACGCGCACAGCGAATCCGGAGGCGATTCGGGAGACAGCGCTACAAGTCTTCGCATCGACAGAACAACTGCGATTCGAGACAGCCCGCCGTGCCGAGCGCTCCGGTGAGGAGCGAAGCGTGTGGACGGGGAAGAAGGACATCTTCGGAGATCGCTTCACTCGCCATCTCTTTCGCCAGCCAGATCGTCGATCTCTCCAATATGTGGACGGAGAAAAGCACCGATTTTTTCGCCCTGACACTCTAGTCGATCTCCTCAGACTTCGTCGCGACTATCCGGGCGCAGGTCTGATCGCCGGGGCCACCGGACAGCCCCATCAGACGGGCGATGCAATGCCGATGGAATGGATCAGTCTCGATGCGATCAACGAACTCAATCTGATCGAAACCAAGGAAGAGGAGTGGATTATCGGCGCCGCCGTGAATCTAACTCAAATCTCTGAGCAGATCGGTCGTGAATGTCGTGTCTTCACCAAAATTCTTCGTCGTTTCGCCTCTCGTCCCGTGAGAAATCGCGCCACCTTGGGAGGTTCTCTCGCATCAGCTTATCCTTCCGGCCAGATCGCGCCGCTATTGATCGCGCTCAATGCACAGATTCAGCTCGCCTCCACTGATGGAGAGCGCGAGATGCCCGTCGCTCAATTTTATTCCGAAGGCGGCGTCACGACGCTCCGCTCTGGCGAGGTCATCCGTGCAGTGGTGATCCCGAGAGCGACGGAATCCGCCCTGTCCGCCCGTGGAATCACGACTCGAATCTGCGACGTATACTCTGTAGGGCCTCGTCGAGCGAATTGCTCCCCCTATTTGACAGCAGGATTCGCTCTAGAGTTGAGAAATCGGAAGATTACGAAGGCGTGGCTCACCTACGGAGGAATCGAAAAAGCACTTCTGAGAGTACAGGAAGCCGAGGATTTCCTGCTGGGGCGTATATGGGACGAGGAGACGATGATAGAGACTCTACCCGTTCTGCATCGGAGTATCGAAATCAGCCCGGATGAATCGGGAGAAGCGATCGCCGCCTATCGCAAGCAGTTGACGGGCACCTTGTTTCAGAAATTCTACTACCAGCATCCGAGTCACAATGATATTCACCCTCAAGATTTGACCGCTATCTCAGAACTCGGAAGGCTTGACGATCCTTTTCACGACTCCTCCCATTTCTAACCGAGATATGTATTGGGTTTCCTCCATGCCAACAAGATAATGAACGCATCTGACGATCCCTTTGCCGATTTTTATCACCAGCCTGTCGTTCTCTCTCCCTCGCGAGAAACCTTTGGCGAGAGACTGAGGCGAAGACGGGAGGCCAGTGACGAAGGAATCGTCGCGCCTGACGTTTCCCCCTGGCAGAGTCGTGTCCGCGTGCTGAGCATGATCGTGGTCGGGAGTCCTCATCATCGAGCCGGAATTACCCGGCGAAACAGTGCCG
>JBDHQE010000151.1:0-8860 GCA_039806885.1 Verrucomicrobiales bacterium | reverse complement strand
GACTATATCCTCCGAGCAAACGCGAAGACCTCTGAATTCATTTTCCCTAATGAGAGCCTGATGGTTTATCCGCTGAACTTTCGGACGGTCATCGATCTGAAATCGAAAACGGTGACTGTTTATCAGGAGGATACCTTCTTCAAGGAATACGCGATCCTCAGTCAGAACCTCCCCGCTGGTATGAAAGGCCCCCTATCAACGACAGTGACGGAGAGAGTGGCATGGAAGGGAGATCGTCCGGTGAACTTCACCAGCGCAGATTACATGAACTGTGCGAAATGGCTCCGCACTGGACAAATGGGCCTTTTTATCCGTCAGGCCGAAGCACCGGCTGAAGGCGGAGAGTCCCGACCTTTCGGCGTCACACTAGCTAATTCCGAGTTGGAAGAGCTGTATGTGATCCTGCGAGTCGGATCGAAAGTCGAACTTGCGAAGTAGCCCAGAGAGTTTACATCGATACACCCCCTTTATGACTGCCACCGAACCTCTCGAATTTGAAAAACCCATCGTCAACCTCGAGCGACAACTAGCCGAGCTGCGAGATCGCGCCGCAGACAGCGATATCGACATGTCGACCGAAATGAAGCGGATTGAGGACAAGCTCACGAAGCTTAAGGGCGATATTTACCGAAACCTCTCTCCTTGGCAGCGTGTACAGATCGCACGACACACTCAGCGGCCGTACATGCTGGATTACGTCGAGCACACCTTTGATGACTTCGTCGAGCTTCACGGGGATCGCCACATCGGCGAGGACGAAGCGATGCCGGGAGGATTCGTTCGCCTAGAGGGCCATCGGGTGATGGTAGTGGGACATCAAAAGGGGCGTGACACGAAGGAGAATCTGCGTCGGAATTTCGGCAGCGCCCATCCCGAGGGGTATCGCAAAGCACTGCGCCTGATGAAGATGGCTGAGAAATTCAATCTTCCGATCATCACACTGATCGACACTCCCGGAGCCTACCCAGGCATCGAAGCAGAGGAGCGAAACATCGCGGAAGCGATCGCCTTCAATCTGCGAGAAATGATGATGCTCCGCGTCCCCATCATCGCAGTAGTGCTGGGTGAAGGAGGCTCTGGCGGCGCACTCGGGATCGGAATCGGAGATCGAATTCTGATGATGGAAAACGCATACTACTCCGTGATCAGCCCCGAAGGCTGTGCAGCGATTCTCTGGAAAGATCGAAAATACGCTCCTGAGTCCGCTTCCGCTTTGAAGCTGAGTGCCGAAGATTTGAAGAAAATGGAGGTGATTGACGAAGTTATTCCCGAGCCAATGGGCGGTGCGCATCACGATCACATCACGGCAGCTCACAATCTCAAGCGCACACTGATCAAACACTTACACGACCTCGAGGGCATCGATCGCGACGCGCTACTAGAGCAGAGGTATCAGAAGTTCCGTAAATTCGGAGAATTTCGTGAAAAAGGGCGTCGCTGACTCGATTCTGTTATTGTGTGTGAGATCAGACTTGATTCTCTCCCGATTCGAACCAACTTCTCGAACATGAATTCATTTTCTCACGGTTTTCTCTTCATTTGTGGTCTCTGCTGGCTCTTGTGCGAAGTTTGCGTCGGTGCCAGTGCGGGGCAGTGGACTCCGTTATGGATTTTCACTGCCGGGCTGATCATTATGTTCTCGTTTATGGGCTGCTGGCCTGCTTCTGATCGCACAATTAATCTGGTCGGTCCGGTATTCACCTTTCTAATCGCGATCGGAATCGGCTCCTACGGATTTCACTCACTGAGTGATGGCTTCGTCACCGGAGGCGTAATTCGGCTTCTGGGAGCGCTCGCCCTTACCGCCTTGGCTGTCATCAGCCTTCTCGGTCAATTTCAAGGGGAAGAAGAGGCGAACGGGCACTGATCGAGGAGCCTAGAAGTTCTCAGTTTTGAGTTCTGATGCTTCTCTTGCGCAGAAGACTGGGCGACCGTACGACTGCGTAAGAGGCCATCATCGAGGATCATCCACTGCCAGGCGAGGTCCGCAGCGGTGTTCCGATCACTCGGTTCTTTACTTACTCCGTGGATTTTCTCAATCGGATCACTTCTGGACCGAGATCACTTCTGGACCGGTTTTGCTTCCTTCTTCTCTGCAGGCTTCGCGTCTTTCTTTTCCGCCGCCTGCATACTCATCCCCATCTCCTCCGGCTTTTTCGCGACCGGCTCTTCCTTCTTTTCTGGAATGGGCGCGAGGGTCAGCCATAGATCTGAATAGTCGTTCAGAAGATAGGGTCCCCGATAATTGTCGTCCTTAAACGATACAACAGCCTCCCGACTCTCGGCTTTTCCATCACCTTCCGGCTTCTCTGTCGCTACTACTCGAATCGCCCCGTCGAAACCAGGGGCTCCATCCTTTGCCTCTAGCTTCAGCACAAGCTCCTTTGTCTCGGCTTTCACGATCTCAGGTGGCGTGACGACGATCCCAGCGGGCAGTCCTTTTACTGTCAGTTCAAGCGGCAATTTGTGATCCAACTTTCGCGTGATCGTCACACTGATTTCGGTGGGTTTCCCTCGCTCGATCACATAGCTCGACTGATTCGCAGTCAGCGAGAAATCAGGCTTTGGTGAAAGAGTCGTGAGCCGATAGCGCATGGCATCACCGCTGCGCCTAAAACGATCTGTGATGGAGATCGTGAAGACTCCATCGGCACTGACGGTCCAGAGATATTCGGGATCGGCCGTACCATTCGAATCATCCTTGGTGTACATCACAGCACCATCGGCAGTAAGAATCTGCAAGATCGGGTCAATGGCATAGCCGATCATCCTCCCTTCAACTTTCACATTCAGCCGATCTCCCTTTTTGACCTTAATTGTGTAGCGATCTCCATCGACTGACTTCAGCGTCCCCACTCGCGTATCCCCGACAGCCAACGTATTTTCGGGACTATCAGGCCCTAGATCGAGCGGATGCATCCACGCAGGCAGCTGCTCAGGCTTCCATCCGAGGCAAAGGCGATAGTTGGCATTCCTCGATCCAATGAAAGCAATCGTAGTCGCAGGAGGGTGGGCGAAGCCAACGACGACGACGACATAATCTCCGTCCGCAGGAGCGGTAAAAGCGAAGGATGGATCGAGATTGTGCGGCCCGTCGTGGGCGAGCAATAGACTGTGTCCTGCTGGATCATACACATGCAGGGCCGGATCCACAGGTCCCCGCAGTGCGTATGCGTCGATCCCCGCATGAAGCGTCTCGCCTTTCTTCATCGTGATGCGGTAGGCGTCAAGCTCGTTCGAAGTCGCTAGAGAACCATGAATCGTAAGAGGCAACTTTCCGCGATCAATCACCATCGCTTCCGACACAGAATTGTTATCCGCCTCCACTTCGCGCATCTCCTCCTGTTCGCCGATTACGAAAATCACCGGTGCTGATCCGCCTTCCGAGTTATAAGCTCGTAACAGGAGCGGGCCAGCAGGTGCATCCGCTGCGATTTTCAGCTTCCCTACACCAGGCTTCGCAGCATCGGGTGTAAAATCGGTACCCTTGACCGAGGCCCACAGTTTGCACGGCCAAGGTTTAAAACTCCCGTTCA
Source organism: Verrucomicrobiales bacterium (assembly GCA_039806885.1). Lineage (GTDB taxonomy): Bacteria > Verrucomicrobiota > Verrucomicrobiia > Verrucomicrobiales > DEV007 > Arctic95D-9. The sequence continues at coordinate 5,324 of JBDHQE010000151.1, read as the reverse complement.
GAGTCACATCGAACTCGCTCCCCTTCCTCCCTCCAGCTGGGAAGACGGATTCGAGCTTCGGCGCGTCAGCGAGAGCGTCCGTAATCCCGAGAGACAAGAAGAGAGCGAAAACGCACAGGAATCCTCGCATGGTGGCCAAAGTGGAATCAGACGAAAAGTTCCTTGATCAGGTGTCCGTTGTCGATCAGTTGGATGGGCCGATTGTTAGCATCGTTGAGGATCATCGTGGGATCGATCCCCATCTTCGTGTACAGACTGGCTGCGAAGTCCTCCGGGGCGTAGATGTTCTCGTTCGCGTAATAGCCCTTCGCATCGGTCGCACCAACGATTTGACCGCCGGGAATTCCAGCTCCGGCCATCAGCACGCTCATGGCGAAAGACCAATGGTCGCGTCCGCCGTCCTTATTCACCTTCGGAGTTCGGCCAAACTCGCCTAGCATAACGACCATCGTTTTTTCCAAGGAGCCCCGCTCGGCCAGGTCTTCGATCAGCGCACTCACGCCCGTATCCAACCGTTCTGCCTTCTCGGCCTTGAAATTAGCGAACAGAGTCCGGTGATCGTCCCAGCCACCATTGTAAACGGTGACGAACGGCACGCCTACCTCCGTCAAACGGCGTGCAAGCAAGAGTCGCTGACCGAAGTCGTTCCGGCCGTACTTATCACGCACGGCGTCCGGCTCTAGGGAAATATCAAAGGCGCTCTTCGCAGATGTCACCAAATCAAACGCTCTGGCGTAATAATTATCAAACGCGACGGCAGGGTCCGCTGCCGCAGCATCCGTCATCCGCTTCATCTGATCGAGCGCCTTCCGCAACTCCACCCGAGACTCCGCCCGAGGCCCAGAAAGTGCCTCCGGCAGACTAATGTCACGCACTTGAAAGCTGGAACTGTTCGGGTTATCCGCAATGACGAAGGGCGCATGCTGTGCTCCGAGGAAATTCGGTCCACCCGAACGCATCATCCGGGGCATGGAGATATACCCCGGCAGACCGTATTTCACCGTACGATTCGCACTGACGACGGACCCAAAGCTTGGGTGAAACGTCACATAAGCACCACAACCAACCGGAACCGGAGTTGGCTTGCCCGTCGTCAAATAGTGATTCCCTGCTCCATGATTGTTCTGCACGTGGCAGATGGATCGCAGCACCGTGAAATGTTTGAAGCTCTTGGCCAGTTTCGAGAACATTTCTGAAAAATGAACACCCGGTACTGAAGTCGGAACTGTGTTAAAAGTACCTCGGATTTCGGAAGGCGCATCGGGCTTCGGATCGAAGGTCTCGTAGTGTGATGGCCCTCCATCCAACCAGATGAAAATGCAGCGCGTATCGTTCGGAGTCGCGGCTGATGCTTGGAAGCGCATCATGTCCGTGAGTCCCATGCCACCGAGAGCACCAAGACCGAGCTGGAGGAAGTCGCGACGTCCCATCCCGTCACAGTTTTTTCGGATACAAGATCGATTCATAGCAGTACGAAACAGTCAGGATTCAACAAGTCTCAATGATTCAGGACAAATTCGGGGGTATTGATCAGCGACCAAATCAGATCCTCCAGAGTAACGCGGGGGACAGGGCCAGCCCCTTGGGGGACGAGATACTTCGTAGCGATCTCCTTCTCACCCGCAGTCGGGGTACGGGAATACAAGCGGAGATACACTTCCTCGACCGCCTCCGGGGCTGTCTTTTTCATCAATTCCTCCACCCATACACTCTTTCCGGATAGCTTTCGCTGTAGAGTATTTGAGTTCATCAGGTGGAGTGCCTGCACTACACTGCCCCCACCCTCACGCTGACAGGGAGGAGCCGCGCTGGAATCAGGACGGCCAAAGGCATCTAGGAAGTCACTGGGCAGCAGGTGATTCCATTGCTGCATCGCTCGTGCATCCGCCGGGAGACCACTCAGACGCTCGGCCTGTCCAGTGATTTGAGAAATCGCATCGAGCAGAACCTCGGCAGGTAGGCGACTGCGGTAGCGACGAGAGAAATTTCTGCCGTCGCCCACATTCGTCTCATTCGCAACAGAGCTTTCCTGATAGAGACGACTCTCCAGAATCGTTCGGATGGTTTTTTTCTGATCGAAGCCATTTTTGACGAAGTCCTGTGCTAGCCAATCCAGAAGCGGGCCATTGGAAGGCGGATTCGAATCGCGGAAGTCATCAACTGGATCCACGATCCCGACACCGAACAATTCAGCCCAGATCCGATTGACCAAAGCCTTTGCGAAGAACGGATTCTCCTCTTTCGTCAGCCAGTCGACGAAAACTCGCCGTGGATCAATTTTCGAGTCGAGATCGGTGAAAGCTGGTGTGTCAGGAGCCTTCGGTGTCATCACAGCCTCGGTCACAGGATGAGTCACCTTACCCCCCGGTTCGAACCACCAATACTCAGGCTCTCCTGAAATCGGAGCAGAAATCCCCTGCCCCTTCCGCTGCATTGATCCGAAAAAGGCAGCCATCGAATAGTAATCATCCTGACTCCATTTCTCAGAAGGATGGTGATGACACTGAGCACAGTTGAGACGAACGCCGAGGAAGAGTTGAGATACGAACTCCGCCATTTCTGCCGGTTCGCGCTTGTCTCGAAGAATGGCGACCGGACCATACTCATGTGAGCTACCAGAAGCCGTTAGAAGCTCTGTGATCAATTGATTCCAAGGGGTATTGGAGCGAAAATTTTCACGAATCCACTGGTCGAAAAGATACACTGGTTTCACCCCTACGCGCTGGGTATTCGGACGGAGCAGATCGCTCCACTTAGTCGCCCAGAAGTCCCCGTAGTCGAAACGAGCCTCCGGAGAAAGAAGACGGTCGATCAGCCTCTTTCGCTTGTCGGCAGAAGCGTCGGCTAGGAAAGCGCGAGTCTCCTCTGCCGACGGCATTCGCCCCAGAACATCGAGCGTCGCCCGGCGAATGAACTCCCCGTCTGTGCAGGGATCAGAAGGACGAATTCCCAATTCCTGGAATCGAGCGTACGCTAGCTCATCGATCGGATTATTCTTTGGCAGTGCAGTATAGGTCTCGGCAGGCAAAAGCTGGTCCGGCGGAACCACTACGCGAGTCGCTGCCACCTGATCCACATAGCGCACGATAATGCTGTTCTCTCCCGAAACATCACCGACTGTGACGTTTCCATCATCGTCCACCGCAGCGAAGGCCGGATCATTCGAGGTGAAGTGACAAAGATGAGTCACGTCGCGAGTCGAGCCGTCCGTATAGGAGACAGTAATCTTCAGGCGCTCGCTGGTTTTCTTTTTTAAAGTGAGCTTTTTGGGAGTGATTTCGATTCCTGTCGGTGATGGCTCATTGGCAATGTGGCGCGGCGCCCCCTCTGCAATCCACTGCCGAATCGTTTTGTATGCGTCCGAGTCTTTATCGAAGCGCTTTTCCCCCTCGTGAGGAATCGAATTCGTCGCTTTCAACAGAATCAGCGAGTGATCTGGTGAGGCGGGAGAAATGCGACGTCCACGCGCATCATACACGATCTCGCGATAATCCGAATCAGGGTCAAAGGAATAGATCGTGAGGCGGAATCCATTCTGCCCATCTGCTTTGGCATGACAGGCCCCCACCATGCACCCGGCGCGTGTCATCACGGGTAGAACATCGTTCTGGAAGGAGATGGTAGCGGGTTCTGCCGCCAGAGTCGTGAGCAGCGAAAAACATCCTGCCACCATCACGACGACGATGCCCCGAAGAATTGGGTAAAGAAAGGTTATCTGCATAATCTTTATTTCTGTGCTCGATTATCGGCAGTAGCGACGGCGGGTGCAACTGGAGCAGCAGGCTTGGCAGTCTCGACTGTCTGCGCGAGCTTCCCCTGAGCGTTCCATACATAGAGGCGTCCATCCTCTCCGCCACCGAAAGACCATAAAGTATCGGGATCAAGAGCGAAACAATACAGTGCCGTCTCTACCTTATCAAAGGCTCGCTCTCTAGCCCCCGTCGCACTGTCCTGGCCTTGGTGCGCCCTGAGTTCGGTGAAAGCAGAAACACGACCCGAGGCCGGTGCGGAGAGAATCAAATCCGTATTGATCTCCGCCGCCTTCGCCGGATCCTTTTCAGCATCTTTCTGCTTTCGAGTCTCCGGATTGATCGTCCAGGCGAGACTGTAGAGCGGACCGGAGCGACGACTGGAGAAGGCCCCGACCTTTTCACTGGATTCGATATTCCAGACCTTTACCTCGCCCTCATCGCCTCCGGAGGCAATTCTCTTGCCGTCCGGCGAAAAAGCCGCCGCGAGCACATAGCCAGTGTGTCCTTCTAGGCGAGCGACGATCTTATGCGTCGTCGAATCGCGTACGTTAATCAACTTGTCAGCGGAAGTCGTCGCATAGCGAGTCCCATCCGCGCTGCGCGTGATCGTGAAAATCGAATCTCGATGAGCGGTATCGAAGGACGTGACCTGCCCCGAATCGATTACGATTTCATGCAGACGTCCGAGCTGTGATGGAATCGAATCCGCTACAAGAATCCGCTTCCCATCGGCTAGAAAACAAAGAGCCGTCTGGCGTCCGATAAATGGGGCCTCGATTTCTTTGACGAACTTTTCTGGAGCCTCTGAATTCCAGAAGCGGACTGATCGGAATGCCCCGGAGGCGAGCATTTTCCCATCGGGAGAAAAAGCGAGAGACTGCACGGAGTCGTTGTGCATGGCTGAAGTCGTACGGAATTCTAATTGAATTCCGGGAGCCTTTTCGTTGCCGTTCGGCACCACTTTATACCAGTCGATCACATTGCCACGTCCAACTACGAGCTGCTTGCGATCCGGCGACAGAGCCATCGCGAAAATCGGGCGGTAGAGTTCCGGCAAGGACCCGGTCACCACCTCGACACGGGGCGGAAGATTCAGTTTCACCCAGCGATCTGCGTCCCATTTTGCCCCCTCGTTGATCCACTGTTCTAAAGCAGCGATTTCCTGAGGCTTGAGCTGTCCCTTCGGCGGCATGTGATTGTCATCATCTGGATAGAGAGAGTCGATCAAGAAGCTTTCCTTCGCTTTTCCAATAACGATGGAGGGACCTGAATCTCCGCCTTTCACCAGTGACTCCTGAGAATCGATAAGCAATCCACCCTTGCGCTTGGCTTCTGTATGGCAACTCACACATTCCTTTTGCAAGATCGCAAGCGGCTCTAGCGCAGGCATCGCATTGACAGCTGGAGTCGCCGCTACGGGTGCGGGCGCAGGTTTCGGCGGTGCGGGTGCCGGAGTCGCCGCTACAGGTGCAGGGGCAGGTTTCGGCGGTGCGGGCGCCGGAGTCGCCGCTACGGGTGCGGGCGCAGGTTTCGGCGGTGCGGGTGCCGGAGTCGCCGCTACGGGTGCGGGGG
>JBDHQE010000006.1:0-44284 GCA_039806885.1 Verrucomicrobiales bacterium | reverse complement strand
TAATGGCGGAAAGGCCAACGAGGACGTTGGCGGACCCAGATTGGGCTGGTGAAAGAGTGCTTTTTAAGGGACAGGCTAGTGCTTTTTAAGGGACAGGCTAGTTTTTATTTGGCTTTAACTTAGTTGAGGAGTGGAACCCCGGTCGCGGGTACTGGGCTAGTAGCCGTTCGGGGAAAGAGATTGCTTTCCGTGGAATTGAAGACAAGATTTGACCATGCGAGAGATTCGAGAATTCAGCGTCGTGATTGAGCAGGATGCCGACGGATATTTTGTCGCATCTGTTCCAGAGTTACGTGGATGCCACACGCAGGCTAAATCGCTGGATACGCTGATGAAACGTATCCGTGAAGCGATTGAATTATGCTTGGAAGATCAAGAAGACACCTTCGTTCCATCCAACTTCATCGGGGTGCAGCGTATTCGCGTTTGACGATGGCACGCTTACCTCGGCTCAAAGGTAACGAATTAATTCGTATCCTGAAAGGTCATGGATTCGAGGTCGTGCGCATCAGAGGGAGTCATTATTCAATGCGACATTTTGACGGAAGATATACTGTCGCCCCTGTTCATGCGGGAGAGACGATTGGCTCCGGATTGCTTCTCAAGATACTTAAGGACGTTGAATTATCCAAAGACGATCTTGAAGGATTGTAAGAGACGAGCTCTTTATTATTATTGAACTGAACAGAGCTACGTGGGCACCATCCGCCGCTTCATTCAGTTTCATCCTCTGCGCCTCCGCGCCTCTGCGGGGAATTCATCTCCTTAGCCACGATCCAGGCTCGTTCGCCGCCTGTCGTAGCCCCGCTCCTTATAACCATCCAGCAAACTTCGCCCCTTCTGTTGGCAGGCGGGAAAATTGCGCTATATTCCGCCCCCCCCCTCTCATGCTCGCAGTTGATCGAGTCAGCGTCACCTATGGATCGCGCACCCTCTTCCGAGACCTCTCCTTCACAGTTCGCCCGAAGGAGAGATGGTCTCTTGCTGGCCCGAACGGAGCAGGAAAATCGACCCTGATGAAGATTATCGCCGGGATCGAGCAGAGTGATACCGGTGGCATTATTAAGGCGAAGCAGACGACAGTCGGCTACCTGCCTCAGGAGGGCGTTCTCCACACAGGTGCTAGCGTTATCGAAGAAGCAGCGAAAGCCTTCGACGACGTAATACAGCTTCAGAATGAGTTGAAGGAAGTCGAAGCGGAACTGGAAACCACCGATCCCACCGATCCTGCCTACGGCGACCTTCTGGAGGTATTCGGAGATCTTCAGCTTCGGTTAGAGCATCGTGACATCGATAAAATGCGCCCCCGCATTGCCACGGTTCTGAACGGACTCGGCTTTTCCAAATCCGATTTTGACCGACAGACGGAGGAATTCAGTGGCGGCTGGCAAATGCGCATCGCCATGGCCAAACTCCTGCTTCGAGAACCATCCATCCTGCTGCTCGACGAGCCGACGAACCACCTCGACATCGAGACCGTGCAATGGTTGGAACAATGGTTGCGTCAGTATGGAGGAGCTATCCTGCTGATCTCGCACGACCGCAGTATGCTAGATAATCTGACCAATCGAACCTTGGCCTTTGAAAACGGCGGGGTGCAGCAGTATTCTGGGAACTACTCCTTCTACCTCGCCGAACGAGTCGCTCGTCGCGAGCAAGCGGAACGAGCGCTTCACAATCAGACGCGTGAAATTGAGAAAGCGGAAAAGTTGATTAATCGCTTCCGAGCCAAGGCATCTAAGGCTCGCATGGTCCAGTCACGGATCAAACAGTTGGAAAAGATCGAGCGTATCGAACTAGAACAAGATGCAGCGTCGATGGACTTTCACTTTCCCCAGCCTGAGCGCAGCGGCCAGACGGTGATGAAACTGGAGAAAGTGAATAAGCAATATGGAGAAAAGCATGTCATTAACGACTTCGACTTCACCATCGAGAGAGGAGACAAAATCGCCATCGTCGGGGTGAATGGTGCAGGAAAATCCACTTTTTCCCGACTCATCGCTCGCATTGAGGAGCCGACGTCGGGAACGATCTCGGTCGGTCTGAAGGTAGGGATCGCCTACTTTTCCCAGACTCATGCGGACGAACTGGATCCGGCGAAGACTGTCCTAGGAACGATGGAGGGGAACGTTACCGCAGCAGCAGCCGGGAATCTGCGAACCCTGCTGGGAGCTTTCCTATTCCGTGGGGATGACGTGTTCAAGTCTGTCAGTGTCTTGTCAGGAGGAGAGCGCGGACGACTGGCCCTAGCTCGGATGCTGCTCCTCCCCGCGAACTTTCTGATTCTCGACGAGCCGACGAACCACCTCGATCTCCAGTCACAAGAGGTTCTCCAGAAGGCTCTGCTCGAATACACGGGCACCTATGCCATCGTCTCGCATAATCGTTCCTTTCTCGATCCCATCGTGACCAAAGTGCTCGAATTCATTCCCGGCGAAAAGCCGAAGCTCTACTACGGGAACGTCAGCGATTATCTGGAGAAGAAAAAAGCCGACCTCGCCCTAGAGGCGGAACGACAAGCGGCGAGTTCCTCCGGCGCGAGCAGACGGGACGAGAAGGATTCTTCGAATGGCAGCAATCGAAAAGAACAAAGGCGGCTAGAGGCGAAAGCTCGCGAAGAGCGTGCCGCGAAGTTGAAGCCGCTGCGTAGGGAGTTCGATACCGTCGAGGCGGAAATCAGCCGTCTGGAGGAGGAAAAAGCCGTGCTGGATGGTAAATTGGTCGATCCCGAATTTTTCAAAAACGGATCGGATGCCTCCGAGGCGATGAAGCGTTATTCAGAGATCGAAGCTCTGTTGGAGAGTCGGATTGCCAGATGGAGTGATTTGGGAGATAAGATCAAAGCTCTCGCAGGGGCTGAGTAGGATTCTACACGAGGCATGAAGCGCTGGTTTGAACAACTTTTTACGACTCACCCAGAGCCCCCTCTCGAAGGAATTCGCTTGGTCGTCGGGCTGGGCAATCCCGGTCCGGAGTACGAGCGCACCCGACACAATATCGGTTTTGAACTGCTCGACCATCTCGCCAAACAGCGAGAAATTCGATGGGAGAAAGAACATAAGTTTCGCTCCAAAGTGACGATTGATGAGAAGGGCATCGTCTTTGCCAAGCCGCTCACTTTTATGAATCTCAGCGGGAACGCTGTCGCCCGACTCATTCGCCACTACAAGCTAAATTCCGATTCGATCCTGATCGTCTATGACGACACATCCCTCCCGGTCGGATCGCTGCGTTTCCGAGCCAAAGGCTCATCAGGAGGACACAATGGCATCAAATCGATCATCGCCTCTCTTGGAACAGAAGAATTCCCCCGCCTCCGAATCGGCATCGACAAACCACCTGCGGCTCTCTCTCTGGTGGACTATGTTCTGGGACAATTTTTGCCCGAAGAATGGATTCAGATGGAAAAAGTCCTCGAAATTGCTCAAGAAGGAGTAAATTACGCGCTTTCCGATGGACTTGAAGCGACGATGAATCGATTTAACTAGTCGGAAATTTCAAAGATTTGTTGTATAACCCACACTCATCGTTAACCTAAACCCATCGCCTATCACTCTGACCCGCATCGAAGCGGAATCCCAGCTATCTCATGAAACGCAAATACGAAGGAATCTACATTCTCAAGCTCCAGGGCCAGGATGAGTCTATCGACGAGATCATCGAAAAAATCTCGAAGGAACTCGAGTCCAAAGGTGCCTCTCTGGTGCAAATTGACCGTCTCGGACGTAAAGAATTCATCCATGCAAATCACGCAAAGCAGAAACATGGATACTATGTCCAGTATCACTTCGAAGCTGAGCCTGCCGTGATCGCTGACGTGGAAGGCCACCTGAAGCTGAGCGATCAGATCATGCTCCAGCACTATCGCCGTCTCTGAGTTCATATTTCTTCATAATCGTCTGTGGAAAAACAGGGCTTGCTTGAACAATAACTCTCGCAGACTGTCTCTCCCCTACGGATCGCTCTGGTGAGTGATCGACTGATCGTCATTTAAAAATCTTCATTAAAAACCCTCGATTATTCTGATGAAATCCATTCTCGCGACTCTGATTCTCTCTGTTTGCGCTCTGACCGTCGTTTCTACCGTTTCCGCAAAGGATCCTGCGAAGAACGACGCAGTGAAGAGCTACCCACTGAAGAAATGTATCGTTTCAGGTGAAGAACTCGGCTCTATGGGCAAGGAAGTCACTCTGGTCCAAGACGGACAGGAAGTGAAATTCTGCTGCAAATCCTGCATCAAGAAATTCAAGGCCGATCCGGCAAAGTATCTCGCCAAGCTGCGCTAAGCCCTGACAATTCTCTGAATTTTACAACAGCCTCCGAAGTCCTCGATTCAGGATTTCGGGGGCTTTTTTGTGTAGAAAATACAGGCTGTAGCGGCGTGATCACCCGAACATCGCACGACAGATAATCACAGAGGCCATAATTCCTGCGAAATCTGCGATCAATCCAGCAGCTAGTGCATGACGTGTGCGGCGAATCGCCACGGATCCGAAGTACACCGCCAGCACGTAAAATGTGGTCTCTGTAGAGCCATACATCGTACCTGCCATGTATTTAATCAGATCGGGGAGGGACGGATTCGCCACCAGCTCCCCCAGCACTCCCTGACTCCCGCTTCCGCTGAGGGGACGCATCAAAGCCATTGGCAGGAGTTCCGCCGGGAAGTTCAGCCAGTTGAGCACGGGCTGCAGCAGATTCTGCAAGAGCATGAGAGTGCCAGAGTTTCGCAGCGTCGCCAGAGCCGCCAGCATCGCCACAATATAGGGCATGATGCGCACGGCGATCACCCAACCCTCCTTCGCTCCCTCGACGAATTCTTCATACACAGGCACCTTTTTCAGTCCGGCATATACTAGGAAGAAAAACAGCACGAAAGGGATAGCGATCACCGATACAGCAGAAATCGAGCGCTGCCAGAGCGGAGCTTCTGCCGTTTCAGGATGGGCCGCCGAGGAAGGGGCCGGAGTATTCAGTCGAGTTACCATCTCCGACAGGCCAGTCATTTCCTGCAGCGCTGTTCGCTGCTCGGGAAAAGTCTCGAGCCACGCGATTCCGATAAACGCGACGACGATGAATCCGAGCAACCACTTGGCTCGCATACTTAACGGGCGATCTGTCGGAGAAAGTGCGTCATTCCCTGATATTCCCGGCACCCCTGCCCCATCTTCCGATGGGCCGTCAAAAATTCGGATTCGAGCGAACAATTTCGACGCCATAATCGCCACCAGCGTCGCGCAGACACTGGCAGCGAGAGTCGTGCCAACGATAGCATAAGGTTCCTTTACCCCCTGGGCCGCCAGCATCGCGATCGCCGTAGCCGGGATCAGCGTAACACAACTCGTGTTCATCGCGAGAAAGGTACACATAGCATTCGTCGCCGTACCCTTCTGCGGATTGAGTTCGTCTAGATGCTGCATCGCCTTCAGCCCCAGAGGTGTCGCCGCATTTCCTAGGCCCAGCATGTTCGCAGCGATATTCATCACCATCGAACTCATCGCCGGATGCTGAGCAGGCACCTCGGGAAAAAGCCACTTCATCACGGGACGGAAAGCACCGGCGATGGCGTGAATCATACCCGATTTCTCTCCCAACCGCAGAATCCCCAGCCACAGCATCATCACAGCACTGAGCGGAATCACGATACCCACGACGCCAGTCTTCGCGATGTCGAGCATTCCTTCCACGATACCATCAGGCCCCGCCAGTCGCCCCATTAGTGCAGCGACCACGATTCCGACCACGAACATTCCCATCCAGATTCCGTTGAGCATGGCCGGAATCTAAGAACAAGTTCAATTGACTCGCAATGAAAAGTCTCGCGAGAATTGCATTCGTTCATTCTTTTGCAGGCGAAAATGGATTGCCCCAGGCCTGTAAGTCGTGATTGAATCTGCCGATACCATCGAAGAAAGAATCATCACCAAAGTCCACGAAATGTGGAAGTGATCATTCGCACTAGGAAACGATCGCTTACACCTCAGATACTAGTGCATTCGGCAAACTCGCGTCCTTTCGCCTCACCTCGATCAGTCATCTCCTTTATGGGCGCAAAAAAGGAATTGTGTTCTCCCCTTGTGTCGTGCTTCAATTCGCTGATGACATTGCGCACGAATTTTTTCACCACTCTGGCTGCCGCTGTCTGCCTACTAGGCGTGCTGCATCACCCTTTCCTCTCCGCGCAGCAGAAGCCGGAGGCTCCAACTGTAGCGCCGGAATGGAAGGCTGCCGTAGCGAAGACCGTCATTACACCTCGTGAACCCATGTATCTGGCAGGATTCGCCAACCGCGAAGTTCCAGCCGAGGGCATACTCACGGACCTCCATGCGAAGGCGCTCAGCATCGAAGACCCCAGCGGAACTCGATTCGTCCTCGTTACTCTCGATCTGATCGAGATTACGTATCAGCTCCGCGATGCCGTGATTGCCGAGATTCATGCGAAATACGGTCTGCCCAAAAGCGCGCTGATGATGAACTCCTCTCACAGTCACAGCGGCCCAGAACTGCGCTATACCGATCTGCAATTCGAGGGCTTGAGCGATCCCCTACGCAAGGAACGCTGCCTGCGCTATAACGAGTTCCTCAAAAACAAGATCGTGGAAATCGTCGATCAGACCCTCACTTCTCTCGCACCTGTCACCCTCTCATACGGACATGCTCGCTGTGGCTTCGCCATGAATCGTCGTCTGAAAGTCGAGGCAGCCGACGGCACCAGCTCCTGGCGCAACTCCCCCAATCCCGATGGGGTGGTCGATCACGAAGTGCCGGTGCTTTCCGTCCGCCGCTCGGTCGATAGTGAGCTGATCGCCATTGCCTTCGGATACGCCTGTCACAATACGTCCCTCAATCTCAAGCTCTGGAGTGCAGACTACGCCGGATATGCACAAACGGCTCTGGAAGACACCTTTCCTGGAGCCATCGCCCTCTTCGTGATGGGCTGTGGCGGAGATCAGAATCCCTATCCGCGATTTTCTCCCCTCTACAGCGCTCGCCACGGACAGAGTCTCGCCACCGCCGTCGAAGCTGCGATCAGCGCTAAAAATAATCCTGTCACCGGCCCTCTGCAAATCGACTGGCAGACCGCTCGTATTGATTATCAGTCTATTCCCACTGAGGCCGATTTGAAGAAAAGCCTAGAAACTAGCAAAAATTCCAAACACCAGTGGGATGAAAATCGCCTCAAAGCTCTCCAGCGGGGCGAACTGCGTGATCATTACGACTTCCCCATCCAGGTCGTTCGCTTCGGTGACAGTCTCACTCTAATCGGACTCTCTGGCGAGACCTGTGTCGATTATTCCCTTCGCTTAAAGCGTGAATACAAAGGCCTCGGTCGCCTCTGGGTCGCCGGATACTGCAATGACGTCCTCGCCTACATCCCCAGCAAGCGTGTACTGGAAGAAGGTGGATACGAAGGTGGCAGCTCACTCACCTATTGGTCCAATCCAGTCCACCCCTCCTATTTCTCCGACACCATCGAAGAACGGATCATCGCCAAAGTCCACGAAATGTGGAAATAATCGTTCCCCTCGCTACATTCAGCTAATTTTCTCACTTTCATTCATGCGCTCAACACTCATTATCAGTTTATTATTCATATTCCTATCTCCTCTTATGGCCGAAATCGTCTATCATACGGATGCAAAAAAGGAGCTGCATGTAGTATCCGTTAATAATCGCCCCCTAATCCACACAGCCCAAATTACGGGTGAAGGCGCAGATGCCGTCGCTCAGACTCAGGCAGCACTGACAGCACTCGACGAGCTGCTTAAAGCACAACACAGTTCGCTCGATCAAGTAGTGAAACTCAACCTCTACCTAACGAGCAACGAGGTCGCGCCGTCCGTTGATACAGTTCTTTCGGAGCGTTTTCCTGCGGAAAAGCGACCGGCCATCAGTCGAGTGACCACCGCCCTGCCCAAAAGCGAAGCTCTGCTCGCCATCGATGCTGTCGCAGCCGTATCAGAAGCAGGCATCGAGAAAGAGAACCCTTTACCCTCCGGCAGCGCAGCAATCCTCCCGCTCGGTGCTCGCGTCTATATCTCCGGTCAGGCGGAAAAAGGGGACGGCACTCTGTACGATGCGACGAAGCAAACTCTTCTCAGTCTTGCGCGAACTCTCGAGTTTCTCGGACTCGGAAAGGGAGATGTAGTGCAGGTAAAGAGCTTCCTCACTCCCATGACACAGTGCGCCGATGCCGAAAAAGCTCTCGCCGACTTCTTCACTCCCCATCCAGTTCCCCCCGCTATCTATGTCGAATGGGAAAGCACCCTGCCCATCGAGATCGAGATGCTCGTCGCTGCGCCTCGTCTGAAAGACGGGCCATCACTTGAAGTGCGAACGCCCCCCGGAATGACGACCCCCACCGTGTATTCTCGACTCACCATCGTACGCCATCCTGTAACCCTCTACACTGATGGACTCTACCCTGTTGACCCGCAGGCTGAGCCAGATCGACAGCTCCGGACACTGTTTTCACAACTCAAAGCCGACCTCGACCTATCTAGCAGCAGTTGGTCTCATTTGGTCAAAGCGACCTATTACGTAAGTGACGACACCTTGAACAAAGAGCACAACGCCGTGCGCCCCGATTATTTCAACCCTAGGTGCCCCCCAGCCGCTTCGAAGGCGAAGGTGAAAGGCGTCGGACGCAATGGGCAGGGAATTACCCAGGACTTCATCGCGATTCCCGAAGAGTAAGCGATCAATCGTATATGAAAAGCTCCTTACGGGGCTTAAGCTGAAGATTCGCCAAGGTGTACATGCTAGGAGTCAAGATGGCTCCTTCACTCCGAGATTACGACAGGAACGGCTCGTAACACGGGAGCAGTCGGCTGATCTGTAGGCTTCTCACTTGCTGGAAGCGAATTCTTGCTTGCTCCTTCTGCCGGATCTGTGCCGGGAGGGCGAATCTCTATCGATTCCGAAGGGGAATCCACTCCGGCAGGAAGAGTCGGAGAAGCAGGAATTGAAGGCAATTCTTTTCCCAGATCGACTCCAGGAGTAACTCTGGGCCGTAGTGGGAAGTTCCCATCGTTCGATGTCTTAGAGGCGACAGCAGATTCGTGAGCCGCCTGCTCGATCATCGGTTCTACGAGCGATTTAGGGATAAACGATGCCTTTTCGGCTGCGACTCGACCTGGTGCTTGCTCCGATACAGCGGGAGCTTGATTTGGGGATTGATTTGGGGATTGATTTGGATTAGCTAAGGGCGTGGGAGCTGGCTGATCAGTCGACTTAGGACGATCCGCTCCCTCGAATGCGATGGGACGAGTGAGTTGCCGGACGATCTCCTCTTTCGCCTGTTCGGGCGAGGCAGCATCGTAGCCGATCATATAAAACACGAGAATCGCAGATGCCAACGCTAGGATCAGCAGATTTAGGATCCAAGGTGCACGCTTTTTCTTTTTCGCGAAGGGATTCAGTGATTTCGTCCTTCGTCTCGGCCATCGCAGGCGAAAGCGTCGGAAACAAGATTCTGCAGGAAACATGTCTCTGGCTTCTCCCAATTTCGAGTGCCCTTCTAGACTCTCCAGAGCTTCCTCCAGATTCAGCCCCAAGCGCTCCCCGTATTGGCGAATGAAGCTCTTGGCATAGGAAACGCTCGGGAAGCGAGAAAAGTCGTCCTGCTCGATCCCTGCGAGCATGGACGCTTGGATATGCGTATCATGCGCCACATCCTCGATCTCTAGTCCAAGATCGAGTCGTCGCTCCTGTAATTTCTGACCGATTGTCGGCATGATGGCCCCTGACTCTCTAAGGGAACTCGAATCGAACACAGACGATACTCAGAATCCAAATAGCCGATTCTACTCTCAGAAATCGTCGCACATCGGCCTCGACTCACAGTGTCTGATCGATCAAAGTTCTCACGAGATCAGAGGAAACTACTCGAAATCATCCGAAAGATCGACGAGAATTTCACGCGGCTTCGCGCCGTCCACGGGTCCGACGATACCGCGGCTCTCCAGAATATCGAGCATCCGAGCCGCTCGGGTGTATCCTAGACGAAGCCGACGCTGGAGCAGGGACGTGGATGCCTTTTTCTCGCAGTAAATAACCTCTAGGCATTTCTCGAGAATCTCTTCATCAGCATCTGAAATCTCATCTCCCTCCTCATCAGCATTACCGAATTCGATCGCTTCTTGAGCGTCAGCCTCGAATTTCGGAGTACCCTGCGCGGCACAGGCATCGACCAAAGCCTGCGCCTCCTCGTCTGTGATCAGCGCTCCCTGAGCACGCACGAACTGCGCACTCCCGGGCGGCAGGTAGAGCATATCGCCCTTTCCGACCAGGTTCTCTGCTCCGTTAGAGTCCAGAATGATGCGGCTGTCCGTTTTCGACGAGACCTGAAAAGCAATACGGCTGGGAATATTGGCCTTGATAATACCAGTCACCACGTCCGCACGCGGCGTCTGGGTAGCGACGATCAGGTGAATCCCGGCGGCACGTGCCTTTTGAGCAATCCGGGCAATTCCCGTTTCAACATCGGCGGGTGCCGTTTGCATCAAATCGGCCAACTCGTCGATGATCACCACGATATAGGGCAGATTCTCGGGAAGGTCGTCCGCAACTCGAGACTTCGATTCTGGCTTCACGGAGCGATTCGGTGGACTCCCCTCCTCCAGATCGAAGGGTGGGAAGCCGTCGTCCTCCAGTTCATCACTGATACTGACACAGTGGACGAGTTCCGGCGTCGCAGATACGGATTCATTCTCCTCATCTTCATCGAGCTGTGCAGCAGCTTCAGCGGCCAAAGCCTCCTCACGCTCCTTGATCTGCCGAGCACGCATCGAGTTAAAACCGTCAAAGTTCCGTGTTCCAACCTTGGCGAACAGGGCGTAGCGACGCTCCATCTCATTAATCACCCAACGCAGAGCCAGCAGCACTTTCTTCGGATCCGTCACTACGGGAATAATCATATGAGGCAACTCATTATAGAGCTGCATTTCGACCACCTTCGGATCGACCATGATGAAGCGAAGCTCATCTGGAGTGTAGCGATAGACGAGGCTGGCGATGATGCTATTGATACAGACGCTCTTACCGCTGCCGGTGGCACCCGCTACCAGCAGGTGAGGCATACGAGCTAGGTCACCGACGATGGTGCGCCCATAGACATCCTTACCCAGGGCGAGTGGTAGCTTCGCTTTCGTATTGCGAAAGGCATCGTCCTCGAAAAGTTCACGCAGGACGACCGGAACTTTCTCATTATTTGCGATTTCGATTCCCACGGTGTCTTTGCCGGGAACAGGGGCGAGAATATTAATCCGCTCTGCTTTTGTGGCACGCGCGATATCCGCTTCGAGAGATGTGATCCGATTGACTCGGAGACCGGGAGCAGGATAAAGCTCATATCGTGTGATCGTCGGACCGCGGGTGATATTGCCCGGTCTTACCTCCACTCCGAAGGTAGCCAGAGAAGACACGATGGTATTCTGCATTGCCAGAAGTTCATCCTGACTCGTAATCGGGATATCGGCTTCATCTGGACTATTCAGCAGCGAGAGACTGGGGAGCTGATAATTCGGAAACTGACCTCCGGCGAGCAGACTTTCCGAGCTTTCATGTTCTTTTCTGAACAGGGAGCCGGTCGCCTCCTCCGGCGTCATTTTCTTGCGCGTACGTTGTGTCGAATCAACGATTTTAGGCTCAGTCGCTGCGGCCTCGGATGACGAGAACAGTTCCTCCTGAATCAATTCAGCTTGTGGCTCTGGTACAGGGCGGGGTTTACGCTCACGCTTTCTCGCAGGAGGATCTGACGGCGTTCGGCGTCCGAAACGATCCTCGACGACTTCCCCTTTTGATAGCCAATCGAACCAATGCAGCGGAAGGCGAATTTCTGCCAGACGAGGAAGAAATTCCCAGAACTTCCGAGCAGCGGCGGCGATTGCATGACCAAGGAGCACCACGAAGCGAAGCGGATGAATGCCAGTAATTACGATGAGCGCAATCGTATAGATGATTCCCATCACGATCACTGATCCCACGGAACCGAGGAATCGCTCGATTACCTTGTAACCTAATCCATAACCGATGAATCCTCCCGCGCTCTTCGAGAGCTTCAGATGCTCGACCCAGTCCGAAAAAAACCATGTCTGGTATTCGACTAAGCAGGCTCCTGAAACAGTCAGTGCCAACAGAGCCGTCAGGTTCCGAGCATGGAAGGGGCGAGCACCGAATAAGATCTGGACGATCCACCATGCCAGAATCGGAGGTACCATAAATGCGGCTGCCCCGAAGAAAAAAAAGGCGTATCCAGCAATCACCGCACCAACTGGCCCAATAAAGTTCTGAACCTCTCGATAAACACCTCCCGCTTGGCTGCTAAAAGGAACCCAAGCGGGTAAGTCCGAGGGCGAATAGGAAACGAGAGCAAGCGCAAACATCGCACAAAATCCGCTGAGAAGAATGACGATGACCTCGCGAAGAAAGTAGGGCTGGTCGCTCTCCTCCAATCGCTCGCAGCCAGAACCCGTCGACGATTTCCTCGATGAGGATTTTCGCGATGCTGGAGTCGAGGATTTGGAAGCCATAGAAAAAGGAGGACTTTACGGGGCGAAATGCAGGAGAATGGAATCAGAATTACTCTATTTAATATGTATTCTAGAAATTTTCTGGCAATGAATATCTTAGAAATCCGAATGAAAATCCGTGAAATCTCGCGGAACTGGCTGACACAACGGAGTGAACGTATCGTCATCACATGATCCAAGCTTGGAATCAAGCTCCGGTGATACGAGCAGAAAACGAAACACCCTGTAATCTCTCGCCTTCTCGTGAAGGCAGAGATCTACAGGGTGCGCCAGACCTTAGAATCGAATCAGAGAACTTCCGGAACGACGTAAGGCTCGCGATACTCAGGTCTCACCTGCTGATTCGCCGCAGCATCCAGATCGCCATTGCCTTCGGCAGCCTCGGTCTGTGGATTAAATTTCACCATCGGTCCAAGTACGATCTCTTCTTTCGCGAGATCAACGCCGTTCCTCGCTAGATGATCCGCCATCGAGCCGAAGCGATCCGTGAGCAGCGGGTCTCCCTTAATCTGTTCCAGTACTTCTCCCTTGTGCACAGATTTCCCCAAGCGGTGAGAGATCAAACCGGTATGGCATAAAGCACTGGATATGTGCGTCTCTTCACAATCGGCATACTGACTCTCGACTTTTCGACTCCTCACAGCCGAGATAAAGTTTTCGAAGTTGCTCTCCGTCTTGAATGGTTCTGGAGCAGGAATTTCCTTACCCTTGGTATCCTGCACGGACACTCGCCCTCCCGCATCAACGCAGAGAGAACCGCCTTCACAAACGACAACGACTGAGATCCCGCTTCTTCCCGGGAAGTCGTCTGGGGCATCCATGTTTTTCGCCCACAGATCTTTCGCTTGAAACTCGGCTCCCTTAGGCAGACCACGTGTTTCGAAAATCAGTGGCGCTTTCTCGTAATCGTGCCAGACGACCTGAGTGTTCGGAGTCTCCCCGTCGTCATCGTACCCGAGGCGTCCACCGATGCTCATGGAGCGTGGTGCGATAGCGCTTTCACCGAGGAACCAACGGGCGACATCCATTTGGTGAATTCCTTGATTCCCCATATCTCCGTTCCCATAGGCATAGAACCAATGCCAGTCGTAGTGGAACTTCATTCGACGCAAAGGCTGCTCGATCTTTGCAGGTCCACTCCAGAGATCGTAGTCGAGTCCATCAGGGATTTGTCCACCGCCCCCTTTGCCGATGGACATGCGAGGCTTGTAGCACATTCCCTTCACATATTTGATCTTCCCGAGGCCTCCTTCCTGAATCCACTTCACGGCAGCCTGAATCGAACCTTCGGAGCGACTCTGTGTACCACCTTGGCAAATTTTCTTTTCCTTTCTGGCCAAACGCACCAACTGGCGACCTTCCCAGACATTATGGGAGATCGGCTTTTCAACGTAGGCATCCTTACCTGCCTGAATCGCCCAGATCCCCGCAAGGGTGTGCCAGTGGTTCGGAGTCGCGGTGGACATTACGTCAACCGTATCTCCCTCGAACATCTTGCGCATATCGGCGAAGCCCTGGACTGCAAAGCCCTGCTTATTCGTCACCTGATTCACTTTACCGTCCAGAACTGTTGGATCCGTGTCACAGATGGCAGTGACTCTTACACCCTTCATGCCCGTGAATGCACTGAGGTGCGCACCACCGCGGCCATTCACGCCGATAACGCCGACGCGAATATCGTCATTGGCTCCGAGGACGCGGGAATTAGGCCAGGCGAGAGCCAGTCCGAATCCGGCTCCGTATTTGAGAACTTTGCGGCGATCAATCGTGGATGGGAGAGATGGGGTAGTCATAATCAAAGTGGTTCACAGTACGAAGAACATTCTCTTTGAGCAATCAGGAAGGAATCCCGCAGTTGCGGTAGTTCTTTCGAGATTGAGCACCATCAGCACCGAGTCAGTCTCGGCTGAAGGAAAGAAAGATACGCAAAATGTACCAGAAGAGCAGAGCTACGCTGGCGAAAAGCGAAAGCGAAGCCGACACATACTGGTCAGTCTCATAGTGGTGAATAATATTCGACGTATTATAGAGAATCGCGATCGAGGCAAAAATCGCCATGGCTCCAGCAAAAAAGGTTCCGAGTGAGAAGCCAAAAATCAGAGAGACCACGATAATCCCCATCGCCACGAATCCACCGATCATAAGGAAGCTACGGAAGAAAGAGAAGTCCTTGCGTGTGGTGAAGGCAGCGAGCGTCAGTCCACCGAAGACACACGCCGTACAGGCACCGGCTTTCATAATCAGCGCTCCGTCCTGAGCAACCATTAGCGCGATATAAAGGAGCGGAAGAAAGATAATCGCCTCCGCAAGGACAAAGATGCCCAGTCCCACGTATTGCACACCGCGCGAGGCATTCGATGAGGCGAGCACCTCGGCCAGCCAAGAAACTCCCATGAAGGCACCGAGCACGATGAGCCAGCTGATTCTCCCTCCCATCATCATTCCGATGAGCGAGTCAATCCAGCTCTGCTGAAGGAGGACCCACTCGATCCCGATAAAAGCGAGGATGGCGAAGGCGAGATGCAGATAGGTTTTACGTATGAAAGCAGCACGTTCGGAAGGAGCAGCTACGGCGGCTGGCGAAGCGTAGGAATAGGATGAGTTCATAATCAGGCAGAGTTCAGATTGTATCAGAGTTATATCGAAAATGGTCCTCGATAGGCAATCAAATTGTTCGCTTTTAAAGGATTATTTTATAAAATTGAGAGCGAGCAGCCTTTCCAGTCGTCCAGTCGAATCGGCAGGAAGTTCAAAGAATACTATGTATCAGATGCGAATCAGATGCGAATCAGAACTCCCCTTCGAACTCGCGCTGGCGCAGCGACTCGTAGAGACAGACTGCTGTGGCATTGGAAACGTTCAAACAGGGAACCTGCCCCAACATCGGGATGCCGATCAGTTCGTCGCAATTTTCTTTCGTCAGGCGGCGCATCCCCTCCCCTTCCGCCCCCAGGACGAGCGCCAGAGGGCCGGTGAGGTCGCTCTCATAGAGCATCTGCGTCGCCTCATCCGCTGTTCCGACGATACGAATTCCATATTCTTCACGCAGACTCCCATGAAGCGTGCGAGGTTTCCCACGGACACGACGGGCACATGCTCTGCTGCGCCGCACGCGATCCGCACCACCGTCTCGGTGACAGGAGCAGCGTGATGGCGAGGGACGATCACTGCCAGCGCTCCAGCCCCCTCAGCGCTGCGTAGGCAGGCCCCCAGATTATGAGGATCCTGCACACCATCTAGGATGAGCAGTAATGGAGCCTCTCCCAGTGCATTTGCCTCGGCAAGTCGATCTCTCAACCCATCTTCCGTGAGGCGAGCGATCCCTCCCGTCGCGCTCGAATGTGTATTCGCCCGAGCTACTCTCGGACGGTTGCCGGGTGGTTTTCCTCGACGAGGCCGACTCATGTGAAGCTCAATCGGTTCTGGGTTATTTGAAAATTACCGGCTGTCCCAGACTGCGATGGATTTCATTGGCCTCATCGCCAGCGATCCCCAATGCCTGAGCGAGTCGGACGAAATACTGAGCCTCCTCCCTCGAATCCAGCTTCACTGCCATCAAAGAGAAGGCATACACCTGTCTCGACATGTCCTCAGGGACACGACTGGCGAAGTCCTCGACACTCACAGAGGAGGCGAGAAGCTGCTCGACGAAACTACGCTCATCAGGATCGAGAGCTCCCATTTTTTCAAGGATGGCCGCTTTTTCCTGATCATCCACGTAGCCATCGGCTCGAGCGGCCAAACACATCGCCTCGATCAGAAGTCGCGCCATTTGCTCAGACTCCTGCTGTGGCGGACCGGCGGGCACGGCCACATTTCCGGAGGCACTCCCCGCTGCCGATTCAGCTTGATCACCACCGCCACCGCCTAGGAGGGATCCCAAAACTCCACCGAGGCCTCCGAGGCCGCCCGTTGCACCGGCTCCCCCTTGACCTCCGCCCAGCAGTCCTCCCAACAATCCCCCACCGGTAGATGATCCACCCCCACTCGCGGCGAGGATCACGGGAATGAGGGCCGCCAAACCCGCCAGCCCTCCCGCTGCTTTCCCCGTCTTCCCTCCCAGAAGAACGGACATGAGATCGGGCGACTTCGAGGATTGCGACGATTTCGAACGAGTCGTCCTTGTGCGCGCACTAGCTTTCCCACCCGAAAGAATGGACTCCAGAACGTTTCCCCCAGCACTGGAACCGAAAGCATTCTTTCCGATCAGATTTCCTAAAATTTTAATCGCATCCATCTCTTTTCTGTAATGTTAGCGGCAGCATAGGATAACGCCTGTGGAGATGCGAGACATTTTCTCTGGATTTTCAGTCCACTCAATCAATCGGCAGGTCATTCTGCACTCCGAACTGTTCAGCGTTTTCGGGATAGATCCAATCGTAGGAGTCCGTGTGATAGTAAACCTCTGATCGAAGATCGCCACAGATTCCGCCTAATCCGGGATTCACGAAAGAGTGGTCAACCCCCAGCAGCGAGATTCGACGCCGCAGATATGCCTTCATCTCGGCTGGGACAATAATGCGATTCAGTACATGCGGCTCATGCCCTCGTTCGAAAACTTCCTCAATGGAAAGCGCGCTTTCCGCTCTCTCAGGCATGGGATGAGCGAGAAAACAAGCTCGCTGGTTTCGCATCGTCACGTCAGGACGGCGAGGTTGATACACCCGCAAACGATTGGACGCCTGCTCATAATCCTGAGAAATTCGGAATGAAGCATTCCAAGGCATGATTCGGTACACAATCCCGTCTTTATCCGGATACAGCGGATCACACGCATAGAAAAGTGCAACCAGAGCGTTCATCGACCAGGCTGTGTAATGAGTGGGCAGACCATAATGGGTTCCATAAGCCATGTACTCCAGCTCGCTCATCGGAGCGACATCCATCGCACTCACAGCACGCTCTTTGAACGAGAACATCATTCGAGCCTGCAACTCCACCCACGATTTGTGTTCCGTTTTGGCTATATCAGTACGAAACAGCGATGCTTGCAATTTCCAATCCGTCGAGGCCTGCCCTCGGTAGATTGTCTGACGATTAAAACCAAGCTGCGGAATGATTTCTTCGAGCATGTGCTCCATCCCACCAAGGGTCACTGTTTCAATACTATTCATACAAATGAGGCGTAATTGAGTTCGATTTTATAAATTTTAGCGAATTTTTTTGACATTTTTTAAACACTCGTGCTAAAGTGAGCTAATCGTTTCTTTAATTTGACCTTAATCTCACAAATTGATCTCAAGTTCAAGAAATATTTTCGCTAAAATTCAGTTTAATTGAGTTTTATTTGAGTTAAAGATGAAACCTTTTGAGGAAGACCCTCTTGTGCTCATGGTCTCGGAAATGGATTTATCCGAGCTGATCGCACTGGAAAGAATGGTGCGAGCGGTCATTCGTGTTCGATCTCAGGAGATGCTTTCTACGGATCGCGAAGATTTGGGGTCAGAGAATGAAGAGGGTCCGGCTTTGCATGACGAAGCGCGGCGGCTACTGGAGGACTCGGCGACGTATGATGCGACATTAGCGGATCAGGCCTTGCTGGCCGCACTGATCCTAGCAGACGCGTATCAACAGGACAGCTTTTCGAGTCGTGCTGTCAACGATGTAATCGCTGAATGCGGACGCCCGAGAGTCGTGAATATCACTTCAGCAATCTCTGCTCTGAAGAGCCGCTCCTATCTGGCGGAAACTGATAAATCACTATCACTCACGAAAGAAGGACGAACAAAAGCGCGAGCACTCATCGGAATGCTGAAAAGAAGAGCGGCGTGATTGCCTAGATGAATCAGTGATGGATCAATCACTCACCTCCGAAGAGTTCCACTGATCTTCTCTGCAGCGACAACACGTCCGGAAACTAGTTCAGATTCGGTCAGGGTATCCGAGAACTGAGCAACGAAACGATTCTTTTTCACTTTCGCACCTCGGTCCTGAATCGTCAGTGTGCGAGCGCCACTCAACTTATGTAACACACCTGAGTAGACGAACGTACCCTGATACACACCCTTGATAACGACTCGACTAGTGGTGCCGGTCGGTTTGCCCCAAACGACCTTGTGAGACTTGGAGAAGTATAATCCGCTGATCAAAGGCGAAAGCGCTTCACTCGACTTCGAACTCACGTTCATGATCGCAGAGAAGGGCCCCACGGGTTTGGAGCCATAGATCACATTTCCTGCGATTCCCGAGACACTTCCCTGATACCGCCCCTGAAACTTTCGAAATTGCGCAGGCGTCAACGTTCCTGCAAAGAGAATCTCCACGAAGGAAAAGAGCGTAAGGAGAGTGATGACGCAGTGAGAAAGGGCAAATCGTTTCTTCATGACAGGACCGATGTCACGAAAAATAGCCGACATTTTCCCATTCCGACAGTAGAATCTATCGCATATGGAATCAGTTCTAATGGAACGTATTGAATAGGGCACATCGAATTATGATGCAGTCCAGATCAAATGGTCAGACGATGAGCGGGTGAAACGAAGTAAAGAAATTCTGATTCCCCGTTGATTCGGATTCTGTTCTCAAGTACTCTCCGACATGGTTCGACATAATGTCTATTTCTGGTTAGATCCCAGCCTTAACTCCGCGCAAAAGACCTCCTTCGAAGAAGGCTTGCGAGCGCTGTTTCGTATCGACGTCGTCAGATCCGGTAGTTTCGGAAGCCCAGCCAGCACGCCGGAACGTCCGGTGACTCGGAATACCTTCGACTACGCACTCGTCCTCGAATTCGATTCTGTCGAGCAGCACGACCAATATCAGATTCATCCTGAACACGAGGTATTTGTAAAAAATTTCTCCTCTTGGTTTCAGAAAGTAAGGGTCTTCGATGTCCAATTCTAAGAAACCTAAAATTTCTTCTTTTTCACATAGACAACTTTAAACCGACCCCGCAAATTACCGGCCTATCTCTCCTCGGATTTTATGCACTTGGAAATTCTCAATTCCTCCAAAGAATCTCTCGACTACGAATTCCACGGCGACCCGACTGACACGTCTCTGCTCGTGATCATCGGTCACGGCCTGACGGGTAATAAGGATCGTCCTTGGGTGATCGCCTTGGCCAATGCCTTGGAAAAAGCGGGCATTAATGCTCTGCGTTTTTCCTTTTCTGGAAACGGAAAATCCGACGGAAAGTTCGAGAACAGCACCATTTCGAAAGGGATGAAAGATCTCAAGGCGATCGTGGATTCTGCCGAAGAAGAAGGCTACCACCGCATCTGCTACGCCGGACACAGTATGGGTGCTGCCACTGGCGTGCTTGCTGCGGTGAAGGATGAGCGGATCGAGTTATTGATCACGCTCTCGCCAATGGTTCATACAAAACAATTCGTCGAGCGTGAATTCGCTTCCCTCACTCCCGGAGAGGACTGCATGTGGGAGGATCCGAAGTGTCCGTTATCGAAGGCCTTCGTGGACGACCTCAACAAAATTGGCAACATTCTTTCCAAAACGGAAAAGATCGAAATCCCTTGGTTGATCGTTCATGGCGACGCTGATGACGTAGTGCCCGTTGACGAAGGACGTGAACTCTACCGGAGTGCTTACGAGCCGAAGGAACTCTCGATTCTACCGGGCGTCGATCATGTTTATAGCGGTGAAGGAGAGGCGCAGATGATCGATGCGGTAGTAGCCTGGCTGAAGGAACACCATTCCTGAGCAGATTCATGGCTCACATCGGAGCCGTGCAGATCACCGGACTGGGAATGTCCGTTCTCGACCTGACGCAGGTGGTGGACGCATTCCCTTCAGAGGGCGGAGTGACACGAGTCCTCGCTTCTCACCTAGGTGGTGGCGGTCCTGTCCCCACCGCACTCTGTGCCGCCGCTCGCTTTGGTGCTTCAGCAGCGATCATTGATCGCATCGGCGATGACTGGCGCGGGGAGATCCTCCACTCGGATTACTTGCGGCATCGAGTACTCACGGAAGCTCTCCAGCAACAAAGCGGAAAGTCCAGCGCTCTCGCGACCGTGCTGGTCCGTCAGAGCGATGGGGAGCGACACATTCTCTACGAAGAAAGCACTGCTACACCGCTTCAGCCGGATGATTTGCCGAATACTCTTCTCTCCCGCAGCAAGATACTCCACCTGAACGGCCGTCATAGGACCGCCTGCCTCCCGGCGGCAGAATGCGTGCATCAGAACGGCGGATTCGTCTCATTCGACGGTGGGGCGCATCGATACGAAGGATCCCTGCGCGAACTATTTCCCCATGTAGATCTGCTCGTCGTCGCTGCCAACTTCGCCGACGAAGCGGTGGGGAAAGCGGAGCGCGAGCAGCAGCTCGTGCGACTCGGGCAGTGGGGAGCACGACTCGTCGGCATTACGGACGGTATCAATGGGAGCTGGTTCCGCACTTCAGAGGATGAAATCTTTCATCAACCCGCCTTTTTCGCTCCTAACCTAGTCGATACAACAGGGTGTGGCGATGTCTTTCACGGAGTTCTGCTCGCGTCAATCGTGCGGGGAAGTCCTTGGCGAGAGTGTGCCCAGTTCGCATCCGCTGCTGCCGCACTCTCCGCCACTGCACTGGGAGGACGTGGCTATCTCCCCAACCGACACGAGGTCGAAGAAAGGATCGCACGCAGTAACGAAATGTGATGATCTAGTTTTCTCACTGATCGCCAAGTTTTTTCTTCGCTATCAGTCGAATCTCGTGTAGCTTCACTGCTCTGGGACGGGTCGGAGATGATCGCTGATTCCTTCGGGGCAGAGGAAAGTCCGGACACCACACGACAGCATGCCCGATGAAAATCGGGGCGTCTTTCTGTAAGGGAGAGGCGACGGAAAGTGCCACAGAAATCAAACCGCCTATTCCGATTTCGGAGTAGGTAAGGGTGAAATGGCGAGGTAAGAGCTCACCGCCCCGAAGGTAACTGAGGGGGCAAGGTAAACCCCATGCGGTGCAAGACAGAACAGGGCAAACGGATCGTCGGTCCGGCCTCGGGGCTTTGGCTCCGAGATAAGTCCGGGTATTAGTCGCATCCTGTTTCGGCAGGAAAGTCGACTCTCTCGCGAGAGAGCCGACTTAGAGAAATGATCGTCCGCCCGCGTCGAACACGGCACGAGCGAACAGAATCCGGCTTACGAGACCCGTCCCAGAAACCTTTCTTCTCTCTAGATCGAAAAATATCTCCTCTCCGTCACCACCAGCTTAACCGAGCGAGTCAGCGATATTGTCAACGAGGGAACGAGAATCGCCCCTCTGTCACTTTCTTTCGATAACGGATTACCGTGATTTGCAAATTTGCGACTCATGCCCGAAAGAGAGCGCGTAAATGGAAAGAGGCAACAGGGAGCAAGCGAAAGTTCGCGAGAGCCATCACCGACTGGTATTGCTAGGTCGGATTGGATCATTATATCTTTTGATCACCTTCCTTCTCGCCTCCTGCTCTGCGGAGATGTATCGAAAGCGAGCGGATCGGGAAGTCTACACCGACCTGTTCAGTCGAACCGCTGTTGTCGAAAACGTAGAGCCGAAGGATATCGAACTGACCACAGAGCCACCCGTCTCCCTGAGCGAGTTGAAAACTCACGCGAAGTCTTCCGAGGCTCTCGGTGACTTTGCCCGCTATGAAAAAGGCGCAAAAGTGCTCCCTTTTCCTCAAGCTCTGGAGATGTCCATCAACCACGGGCGCGATTATCTGCGGGCGAAGGAGGAACTCTACCTCGCGTCGCTCGATTTGTCACTGGCACGCCATCGACTCACGCCGATCTTCTTTGCGCAGGGACAGGGAACCCGGGCCAGTGATTCCCGGAATGCCACTCTCCTGCCGGGAATGACGAAGATCGTGGCGACCGACACCTTCGCCCGGAGCCAGTCGGCTGGATTCTCTTGGCTGATGGCTACCGGAGCACGCCTGTCTACCGACTTCACTCAGGACTTTCTCCGCATCATGACGGGAAATCGCTCGATTAATGAGTCGGATTTAGCGGTGTCTCTAGTCCAACCACTTCTCCAAGGAGCGGGAACTCTCGTCACTCTGGAAGCGCTAACACAGGAAGAACGCAACCTACTCTATACCCTGCGTGACTTTGCCGACTTTCGTCGAGAATACATCGTCAATGTGGCGAACAGTTACTACGGGGTTCTGCGCAGTCGGAATCAGGTTTACAACAACTTTATCGCTTATCAGGGATACGTGAAGAACGTCGAACGGGAAGAGGGCTTCGCCGAAGTAGGTAAACGCACACAGAATCAGCTCGGACGGCTGAAGCAAGCGAAGTTGATCGCTGAAAACCGATGGATCGATGCCGCTCGCTCGTATTTGTCCAAACTCGATGACTTCAAAATCCAGATCGGGATTCCGGTCTCAGAGAACGTAGTCCTCGATGACAACGAACTTAAGAAGCTACAGATTAATGCTCCAGGCATCACTCGAGAGGAAGCGGTTAAAATTGCTCTCGTGACTCGACCTGATCTCGCGACCGCGAAAGACCGAGTCGATGATGCGGAACGACATATCAAAGTAGCGAAAAACGGATTGCTACCCGGTCTCAACGTCGCTGTGGAATACAATCCTGTGAGTAATCCCGGTGATACGACGCCGGGAATCAACTGGAATCGACGGCGCTGGGCGAGTCGCCTCGATCTCGATCTGCCACTTGACCGCAAGGCAGAGCGAAATGTTTATCGATCCTCCTTCATCGCAAGGGATCGGTCGATACGAGCGGAACAACTGGCTCGGGATCGCGCTCAGCAGGAGATCTTTGATGCGTGGCGCTCACTCGATCAGGAAAAGGCCAGCCATCGAATTGCGGAGGAAGGGGTCAGTCTCGCTGCCCGTCGTCTTGAGGAGCAACAACTGCGAAGTGAACTCGGACAGGGCGAAGCGAAAGACCTAGTCGATGCTCAGGAGGACTTGGTTGATGCTCAGAATCTGCTGACTGGCGCGCTAATCGACTATACGATGGCTCGTCTCCGCCTCTGGCGAGACATGGGAATTCTCTACATTCAGTCTGACGGCTCATGGGTGGAACGGCTGCAAAAGGAGAAGCCATATATTCCCGAAAAATCCTTCTCGTCTTCCAAGGTCCGAAGGACGCGAAAGCCTTCGAAGGTCGAATCGCGTTCTACTAATGAACCGACGGTGGCAAAAGTCTCCGAATGAGTCACCTAAACAGCTATGGAAATTCTTCTCTAGAGATGAGGGCGTTCGCATCGCCTCAGCCTCATCCCTCAAAGCTGCCTTCGCCCAGCGCTAATTGAGCAGACTCGGTCACTCCGAAACAAGTTTCATCGACCGTGAGATCATCGGAGCGGATCGCCAGATCGGCACAAGATTCATACAGAGTCTCTCTCATCGCGAGCAAATCGCGAATCGATTGCAACGGATCGGGAGTCTGAAGCAAAGGGCGGTTGCGGCTTCGGCGAATTCGCTCATAGATCGCCTCCGGAGAGGCACGCAGCCAGATCACATAGCCCGCTTGCTTCAAGAGTGCCCGATTTTCCTCTCGTGTCACGATGCCTCCACCCGTCGAGATAACCAAGCGAGAACTTCCCACACAGGAGCGTAGAGCCTCTGTCTCCAACGCTCGGAAGGACGCCTCCCCTGATTCAGAAAAAATCGTAGGGATTGATTTTCCCGCTATTTTAACAATGAGTCGATCCGTATCGACAAAGCGGAAACCTAGGCTGCGAGCCACACGCATACCTATCGTCGTCTTACCGGTTCCCATAAATCCGATCAAAATGAGATTGCGAGGGCGATTTCCTGTCGTATCCACTGCTTGCAGCATAGCGGGAAAATCGACTTCGCCAAACAGATTCCGTTCTAAAGAAGTTCCGTTTTATTCTACCTTCCATAATGGAGACCAAAATTATTTTTACTGACAGCGATCTGGATATCCGAGAAGCCGTGGGGCAGGCGGTCGCATTGCTCCGTGCAGGCGAATTGGTTGCCCTACCCACGGAGACCGTCTATGGGCTGGGAGCGAACGCCCTCGATCCAGAAGCCGTAGCGAAAATTTTCGAAGCGAAAGAGCGACCCAGTTTTGATCCCTTGATCGTCCACCTCCCGAGCAAAACTGCGCTGCGAGAAGTGACGGAGATTCCGGATGAAATCGAGAAAACCATTACTCAGCTCGTTGAAACTTTTTGGCCGGGACCACTCACTCTACTTCTTCCCAAACGAGACGTGATTCCCGACATTGTGACGGCTGGACTGCAAACCGTAGCTGTTCGGCAGAGCGACCATCCAATCTTTCGCCGTATCATCAAACAATTCGGGACTCCCATCGCTGCCCCCAGTGCGAATCGATTCGGTTCTATCAGTCCGACCTCTGCAACGCATGTGTCTGAGCAGCTCGGGGGGCGAATTCCTCTCATCATCGATGGGGGGGCCTGTTCACGCGGCCTCGAATCCACCATTGTTCGGGTATCACCGGGTCCGAAAAAGCCCCTAATCGAAGTCCTCCGTCCCGGCCCGATTACGGAGGATGATTTGAAGAAATTCGGGAAAGTGGTATTCGTTGGACGAAACGCTGCCGTCGAAGAATCCGCTCCTGAGGCACCGGGGCGTCTCGCCAGCCACTATGCCCCGCGCACTCCACTGCGTTTAGTAGAAGATCCAGCCACATTCACACCCGATCTCGCAAAACGTTATGCACTACTCAGCTATCGCGGACAGGAGAAAGATGGCTATCTGACCCTGCACGACTGGGCGAAAGTAGCTGTGTTGAGTCCTGGATCAGGACGACTGACAGAAGCCGGAATCCGCCTGTTTCATCTCATGGTTCAGCTCGATCAAGGCGGCTATGACGAGATCATCGCGGAACCTGTGCCTGATCGAGGGATTGGCCGTGCGATTCTCGATAAACTCAGACGCGCATCCCATCCCCGAGAATCCTGAGGCACTCGTCCAATGGGTTTTTGGCAAAGAGACGAGAGCAACGGTATGGTAGAAATCAGCGAATTCGATACCCGACGAAAGGAAAATCGGATAGAGTGGCACTCGTTCACTCTGCCCCCATCATGAAAATTCGTCTTTATTCCCTTCTTATCACCATGACCGCGTCCGTCGCTCTATCTGCCGCAGTCGCTTCGGCTTCCCCCATTGCTCAATCAGTCGAATACCAAGTCGGCAATGTGACTTGCGAAGGCTGGAGCGTCCGACCGGATAAAAGCTCCGCCTCGCGCCCCGGCGTTCTCATCGTCCATCAGTGGACCGGTCTATCCGATTACGAGAAGATGCGTGCCGGAATGCTAGCTGAAATGGGATACAATGTCTTCGTGCTCGATATCTACGGAAAGGGAATTCGCCCTCAACCGCCAGAGTCTGGGAAATACGCAGGCAAATATAAGGGTGATCGTACCCTTTATCGCCAGCGACTTGCTGCGGGGCTAGAGATGCTTCGCGCGATGCCTGGCACAGATTCGAATCGAATCGCAGCTATTGGCTATTGCTCTGGAGCTGGCTCGCTCAGGAGCGAAGATCGCCGGGGTCGTCAGCTTCCACGGTGGCCTCTCTACCCCAACGCCGGAGGATGCAAAAAATATCACCTGTCGCGTGCTTGTGCTCCATGGAGCGGACGATCCAGCCGTTCCACCGGCAGAGGTAGCGGCCTTTCGCAAGGAAATGGAGGACGCCGGAGTGAAATACGAGCTAGTCGCCTATCCCGGTGCAGTTCATGCCTTCACGCAAAAGGGAGCCGGTGATGATCCGTCGAAAGGAGCTGCCTACAACGCCGAGGCCGACGCGAAATCCTGGGAGGCGATGAAGCAGTTCTTTCGTGAAATTTTCAAGAAATAGCGATTCACAGCCTCCCCTGCGGGCATTGCTTTAGGTTAGTGAGTATGAAAGCCGACCGCCATTACCGAAGTGGATAAAAGGATTGACACTCAAATAGGGAACCTCCTAGAGTCTAGAGTGATGATTAGGAACCTTGTTCAATGCATGATGATCCCCTTCGTGATGGGCTTCTTCTGTTCCGGCGTTGCCAAGGGCGAAGAGAACGCGCCGTCACTTCTCGAGATCACCAAGCAGTTTGATCTCGCCTACGAACGTCTCAACGAGCCGCTTACCCGACTCAACGCTTCTTATCTCGTCGCCTTACAGCGACTACTTCAACAGGAGTCGGCAGCAGGTAATCTGGACAATGCCCTCGCGGTGAGAACAGAAATCGAGCTTTTCGGTAGTGGAGATGATGAAACCTTAGCTAATTTCAACAGCCGTCCGTCCCAGGTGGGGGAATTGGAGAAACTGCGAGCAACCTATCGCACGGAGCGTATTCGCATGCGAAATGAAAGCAAAGTCGCTCGGGAGAAACTTCGATCCGCTTACGACGAAAAATTAGCCGCACTCGAACAAGAAATGACACGCACGACCGATCTTGGGAGAGCGTTGAATATTCGTCGCGCAAGGGAAAGCCTAACGTCCGACCGCCGCTTTCTGGCAGATGAGGATATTTCACCGAGTCCAGGGCTACCGTTCAAGGGGAGTCTCCATTTCGTCGGCAAAGGCACTGTCGAAATTCGCCATAACTCAGTCCGACTCAGTTATCGCAATCTGGCGGGCGAACGGGATAAGTACGTGATCGGAATCATCCGCGATATCGAGCTCAAAGACGGAGACATCCTGATGGTGAAAATGAAATCCAACGTGGTGTTCCGCAGCTTCATCATGGCCATCGAAAGTGATGACGGAAAGATTTCCCTACCTCTCATCGTGAGCGACTACCACGATCTTGGCACCGACGAAAAAAAATGGTCGGGTAACAAATTCGATGTCAAGGAAGTGCAGGCCATCGAAGCCCGTCCCGAGAGCGGGCCAGCCGATGATGATATGCGTCTCGCGTGGCAGCAACGACAGATCAACGCGCAGACCAAGACGGCGAGTGAGTGGATGCGATGCGGACCAGGAGACGCTTGGCATCATTATGCGATCATCATCCATCCCGGTTTGCTGGCCCGGAATACCGCAGGCGACACACCCTGATCTCTGCTGAAGTTCTGCGCGATTCTCTCCTCACCTTTTGTGAACCTCAATCAGCGCTTTCTCAAGTCGCGAATGCTACAGTCGCTTCTGCATTTCCCAATGAAGAAGCGAGATTTCTTCGAACGGTTCCCCCACTCGCTCATACCCTAATTTTTCGTAAAACCCCACAGCCGTCGCACGAGCATGAAGACTTATTTCCGTGAAGTCGTGCTGGCGCGCAAACTCTTCGGCAAACTCTGTGAGAGCACGTCCTATGCCAAGTCTTTGGAAGCGTGAACTCACGGCAACCTGCCTCAATTTGACACGAATTTGACTCTCAGGCGATAAAATCAAACAGCCGATGATTTCGCCCTTACTTTCGCAAGCGAGATGATAATCCGAGCGCTCTTTCTCCAAATCCCCCTCTTTCAGCTCGAGACCGAGAGGTGCACGCAGAATCTCATTCCGAAGAGCAACGCTCGCTCTGTAGGCGGCGGAACCAAAGGGGATTTCAGAGAACTCATAATCACTCATGAGATGATGACTCCAAGCGTGGTTCCGTTCAGATCTCACATACAGCGACTAGCAATTAGCTTTCCTTCACTGTATTCAGCACATTGATCTGTCGGAATCGGGCGGGCACGGCTCCGTGTGATACGGGGGCGACTTGCTGCGGCTGACCTTTGCCGCAGTTCATTGCACCGCCGAGCACGTATGTCCCCTGCCCTCCTAGACCGTCGCAGGCGTTCCAGAAATCGACAGAGTTCCCCTGATAAGCGACATCGCGCAGCATCCCGTCGAGCTTGCCACCTCGTATGCGATGAAAGACCTGTCCAGTAAACTGAAAATTGTAGCGCTGCTGATCAATGCTCCAACTTCCGTCGCCTTCAATGTAAATCCCATCTTCGATCCCGGCGATCAGACTTTCTGCAGTCACGGAATCATCCTTTCCCGGCTGCAGTGAGATATTAGGCATACGCTGGATAGGAAAGGAACCATAGCTATCAGCGTAGGCACAAGCGTTCGATCCGCCGTCTCGTCCGATCCGAGAGGCCTGCCCCAGCGCCATTTGAAAGTTACGGAAGATTCCATCTTGCACGATGGCGAACTCTTTCTCTGCCGTCTCGACTCCATCGTCATCCCACCGCACCGTCGCCAAGCCCTCGTCTGCGGTTCGGTCGCCTATGATCGTGACCAATGGACTGCCGTATTGCAGCTTGTCTAGCTTATCCGGCGTGCAGAAGGAGGTGCCGGCGAAGTTGGCTTCATCTCCAAGGGCACGATCCAGCTCAGTGGGATGCCCGACGGATTCGTGGATCGTTAGCCAGAGATTGCTCGGAGCGATCACTAGGTCGTATTTCCCAGGTTTGACGGAGGGGGCTGCCATTTTCTCTCGCGCCTGTTCCACAGCCAAAGCAGATTCGGCCACGGAATCCCACTCTGAAAAATGCTCCCATCCCGCCGCACGAGGCGGTAGCAGGCTTTTGCGCGTGGCGAATCCACCTTTCTTTTCGTCCAGCACTGTCACGCTGAAACCCGGATGAATGCGCACTCGAGATTGCTCAGTACGCGTACCGGCGGTGTTCGCCAGCCATTTGCGCTCGCGCACAGAGGTAACAAAAGACTGACAGAAATTCGCCCCTTTGAGCAAAGCTGTCCGTGTGATCGCCAGCAGTGCTTCGGCTTTGTCTTCAACAGAGATGATGAAGGGATCGATCTTGAGGGGCATTTCCCAAGTGCCACGATAGGATTTCAGTGGCTCCAGCTCTACAGATTGCAGACGATTTCCAGCCTGCCCTCTCGCAAAATCCACCGCAGAATCGACGAGCGCCAAGACGCATTTCTGTGAGATTTCACTACTCGCAGCGAATCCCCAAGCCCCATCCACTAAAACCCGAACGGAGGCACCACACGACGAATTCGCACTAACCCCTTGGACCATATCCTCTCTTGCCGAGAGCGACTCCTCCTCCAACTGCATGAGGTGAAAATCAGCAAAACTCGCTCCCATCGCCTGCGCTTTGGCCAATACCGCATCCGCCAGCGCGGGAAACTGCTCCGACAGAGCGGCTGCCTTTTCCGCGGCCAAGACCCAATCCGGGGCCGTTGCCGCGATTCCTGCTGCTGTTGTCGTTTTGATCCAGTCACGTCGCATCATGTTAGGAAGCTACTCGTCAGAGAATCGCAGGGCAAGAGTTCTCGTCACACTCATGAAAAATCAGAATCACCCACTCACAAGCGTAGAAATACATTCTGCTTTCGCAGCCACCACAGGAGCAGCCAGACCAACGCATAGGGTAGAGTTACCATGAGCAGTTCGTGAGTCCTTTCCGGCAACCAGAGAGAACTGCCCTGAAAAAGTGTCGACGAAATACTGCGAAAGGGTTCCATAAATCGCGTCGAGATCAGATAGGCCAGGATCGAATTGCTGCCGATGATGACGAAAAGCTCGGCCCAGCGTCTCCACTGTCGCAGGTCGATCAGCCAGTAGAACAGGGCTAGGAGAAGCCAGCTCAGTCCCCCGCACCACAGAACATAGCTGCTGCTCCAGCGATTTTTCACAATAGGCAGGAGAGGACTCCACAGGACGGCCAAGAGTAGCATCGCGACTCCGCCAACCAGCAGCCATCGTAGGAGATGCCGTGGTGAGGGCGAGCGCTTCACTACATAGGCAGCGAAAACCCCGAGCATCGCCGTCGCTCCGTGATTCCACATGGTAATCGGGAAGCCACGACCGTATTTCCCCCGCCAAGGAGCATCAAGTCGACCGATCGTCTCATCATAGAACCAGTCGCTGAAGATACCACCTGCCGTAAACTGCCCCGGAGTCCGACCGGGAAAAGGGATCGCCATTTGCACGATCCAGTAAGCTAGCAACACCCCGATGGTGGTAATGATCTGCGTTCGCATGGAAGTATAGAGCACCAGACAGACAGCGAAAAAATAACCCAATCCCAGCATCTGTAACACGCTGTAGGAAAGGCCCATCTTCGAAGGATCCCAACTCAAGAGATTTCCATTCACCCACCAGCCGAAAAAGATCATCACGCCTAGGCGGATCGCAGCATGGCGCAGAATTTTTGCTTTCGAATCTCCCCCTTGTAGCCTTTTCTCTACGGAAAAGACTAACGCTACGCCGATACAGAAGAGAAAGAGTGGGAAAATGAAGTCGTAAAAGTGAAAACCAGCCCAATCGACATGCGTGAACTGATCACTCAACCACTTTCCAAAGGAACCTTCCGCCGCATCCTTCGTTAGCACCCGGATGATCGCCGCACCTCCCAGCAACCAGAACATAGAAAAACCGCGCAAGGCATCGAGAGCGATCAGGCGTCGAGAAACGGTCGAAGGTGGAGAGGACATACGGGCTACTATCGACATGATCTCGATTCAAGACTGAGCTTTTATTCTGAAAATCGCGTGTGTATCCACTCCTGGATGGAGTCTTTGAAATACACTGCCACGATCAGAATCAGTAGCGTCGAAACCAAGCTGGCATATCCTATCGTCAGCCCTACAGCTCCGAGAGTCTGACCGGGAGCAGGTTGCACCTCACTGCGCCGTGCCCGTGCGAGCGCGGTGTGACCAAAGGCAATTGCCAAAGGAGCGAAGATTACTCCACCGATGCAGGTTACGATGGCCAATACACCCGATACGATGGAGATCGAGCCCCACAGAGGAGAGGGAACTTCCGTCGCATCCTCTTCGTCAGATTCGCCCGCTGTCTGATCATCTTCTGAAAAATAGGCTTTTTTTTCCTCTTTCTTTGGAGGGATGGGCACAGGATCTGCAAAAGACTCCCCTGTCGCTCGTGCAGAGGATTGTTCGGAAGGCCAGCCCTCTTTCCTTTCCCCAGGAAAACGAATGTCTGACGAGCAAACCGGACACTCCACGACCCTGCCGTAGTAGGATTCGTCGCCGGAAACTTTCTGTCCACACTTCGGACAGCATATTTTGATAATCGCCATGGTCTGATCAGGAATCTACGGTCCTCAGCTTGTATGAATGCTGCGAACCTGCAATCAAAATCCGATAATTCAGTCATTCAGTCATTCGATAAAGAACACTCACCTCGAAGTAGTCCGAATCTTCTCGTGGTGGATTCGGGGCTGGATAAAACGGATCAGAGCGGGGACGTAAATCAGGATGAACGCTTCCGATGATTGCAGCACTGGAAGGCTCGTGCTAGCCTGTTCTCATGAGTCCAACCTATTCATTGAAACTGCTCGCTTTCCTATCGATTCTTCCCTTCGCCGTCCTAGCCGAGGCACCACCTCCGAAGGTTCAGGTGAAAACGGAGATGGTTC
This sequence comes from Verrucomicrobiales bacterium, assembly GCA_039806885.1. GTDB lineage: Bacteria > Verrucomicrobiota > Verrucomicrobiia > Verrucomicrobiales > DEV007 > Arctic95D-9. The sequence goes on along the minus strand of JBDHQE010000006.1, from coordinate 12,533 downwards.
CGATGAGAGACGGAGTCAAACTTGCGACAGATATTTATCTACCAGAAAAGCTGGATGGAAAGCTGCCCACCATCCTCACGCGCACTCCATACAACAAAACGGGAGCGAAGAGCTTCGGAGAATACTTCGCGAGGAATGGTTACGTCTTCGTCGCTCAGGACGTGCGCGGACGTTACGCCAGCGAGGGAACTTGGCACTGGGTCAGCGATGACGGGCCAGACGGCGTGGATTGTGCGGCCTGGATCGGCAAGCAGGAATGGAGCGATGGCAAAATCGGTATGCTCGGCACCAGTTACGTTGGCGGGACTCAGCATGCGATGGCCTTGGCGGGGGCCAAGGAACTAGCCACCGTCATCCCGGTCGATGCCATCTCCAATTGCGGTGTCCAATCAGTGCGGAACGCAGGAGCTTTCGAAATGCGCTTCTGGAACTGGATCATGATCAACGGGGGGCGTGGTAGTAATGCCGCACGGGACGAGGGCACTGAGGCCGTGCTCAAGGAGATGTCAGACAATCGCTTCACCTACCTCTCCCTCCTGCCCCTGCGTCACGGCACGATCCCCCTACAGCTCTCTCCGGAATACGAGTCCTGGATCATCAGTGCCATGCGTCACGGGACGAATGACGATTTCTGGAAGCCGAACAACATCATCGATCATGCATCGGACTACAAAGACATTCCCGTCTATCTCGTCGGCGGTTGGTATGACTCCTGGGCGGGAAATACCACCGCTAACTTCAATGCTCTGACGCCAGTTCTGAAGAGCGATGTCTATCTCATCATGGGACCATGGATTCACGGCGCACAGGCTCGGAGTGTTCACGGCATGGTCGATTTCGGAAAAGAAGCCGCCATTCCCGACGAGAAAGCCTGGCGTCTGGAGTGGTATGATCACGCTGTGAAGGGCAAGGACAACAGTGTCGGGAAAGCCGCTCCCTTCGCGAAAAAAGTCCGCTATTTTACCATGGGCACCGGCGACGGTCACAAGACCGAACAGGAGAAGCTTTTTCACGGCGGCGAGTGGCATGATTCGGACGTCTGGCCTCCTCAAGGCACCGAGGCCGTGAATTTCTACCTGCAATCCGATGGATCACTGAGCAAAAAAGCGCCTGCTGAGACGAAAGCATCGACCAGCTTCACTTACGATCCCGCAAATCCAGTGCCGACCATCGGAGGCAACATCTCCAGCGGTAACGATATCCTGCTCCAAGGTGCCTGGGATCAGCGCGGAGGCGAGCACGTCTGGAACTGGCAAAAGCCCGTGCCACTTTCTGCCCGCAATGACATCCTCGTATTTCAGACCGAGCCACTGACGGAAGACGTGGAGGTCACGGGGGAGCTGGAGGTCAAGCTCTGGATCTCTTCTGACTGTGTCGATACCGACTTCACGGCCAAGCTGCTCGACATCTATCCGCCCAGCAAAGATTACCCTGGTGGATTCGATCTCAACATCGCCGACGGAATCTGCCGAGCACGATTCCGCGACAGCCTGAAGGAGGAAAAGCTGATGGAGCCGGGCCAGATTTACCCCCTGACAGTCCGCCTCTATCCTACCAGCAACGTGTTTAAGAAAGGTCATCGCATCCGTGTGGATATCTCTTCGAGCAATTTCCCTCGCTTCGATCTGAATCCGAATACCGGCGAGCCTTTGCAGCAGCATCGCCAAGTGAAAGTCGCGGTCAATACCATCCATCAGGATGCTGATCATCCTTCGCACATCATCCTGCCGATCAGGAAGCGCTAAGGTAAGCGAAACCGTCCTCTGGCCATGTGTGCTTTGCTCCGTACCTTCGCTCTCGGCATCCTTCTCGGCATTTCATGGTCAGAGAGCCAAGCTCAGGCAGCGCCGAACTTCCTAATCATCCTCACCGATGACCAAGGCTACGGCGATGTATCGATCAACGGAGCAAGGGATGTCCAGACTCCCCATATTGATCGGATTGGACGCGAGGGAATAGTTTTCACCTCGATGCGGGCGAATGCTACCGTGTGCTCACCCAGCCGCGCCGCTCTCATGACGGGGCGCTATGCAGATCGCGTCGGAGTTCCTGGGCTCGTCCGGACGACACCCGTCAATAACTGGGGCTATTTTAAACCCGGCGTTCCCACCCTAGCGGACGAACTCAACCGTGCCGGATACCACACGGGGCACATCGGGAAGTGGAATCTCGGACTAGAATCTCCGAATCTGCCGAACGAACGAGGATTCGCTTTCTTTCACGGCTTCCTCGGCGACATGATGGATAGCTACACCACTCATCTTCGCCAAGGGAACAACTACCTGCGACTGAATCAGGAGGCAGTGGAAGCTGAAGGTCACGCGACGGATATCTTCACAGACTGGGCGATCGACTTCCTTAGGCAACGTGCGACGGAGAAGGATCGTCCTTTCTTTCTCTACCTCGCCTACAATGCTCCACACTTCCCCATCGAGCCGCCTGCCGAGTGGCTGGAGAAAACAAAGAAGCGTCTGCCTGATGCCGATCCTGCTCGGATCGCCAATATCGCCTTGGTCGAGCATCTCGATTTTGGGATCGGGCGGGTTCTGGATGCACTCGACGATCTCGGCCTAGCGAGGAATACCCTGATCGCTTTTACTTCAGACAATGGCGGGTCTCTCCCGCACGCTGCCAGTAATCTCCCATGGCGCGACGGGAAGCAGAGCCACTACGATGGCGGATTGCGTGTGCCTTTCCTCATTCGCTGGCCGGAGAAGATCGCGCCCAGTTCTCGTAGCGATTACGCCGGACTTAGCTTCGACCTTTTCCCCACTTTTCTCGAATTGGCGGGAATCACGCCTTCCGATCCGGAGGAACTCGATGCTATCAGCCTGGTTCCTATTCTGAACGGAGGAAAAATTGAAACGCCTCGGCAGTTGTATTTCGTCCGCCGGGAAGGTGGTCGTCGGTACGGTGGAAAGAGCTATGAAGCCCTGATTCGAGGGGACTGGAAGCTTTTGCAAAACGATCCCTACAGTCCGCTCGAACTCTACAACCTCAAAAACGATCCCGGCGAAACCAAGAATCTGGCGCAAAAAGCACCGAAGATATTCAACGAGATGTCCGATCTCCTATCGCGCCACATTCAGCGAGGCGGAAGCGTTCCTTGGGAGAAGAGCGCATCCACGCCTGAGAAAACCCCGTGAATGAGGATACTGAGCAGGATCATCTCCCACCTGCTCTCACCATGTGACCACCATGCTACCCGTAACGTGCTCGACGGTGACGGTCCGCCCATCTCTGGAATCTTCTGATGAAAAGCTGACTTTCCCCTCCATGGACAGAGGATGCACGTTGAGTTGCACACTGATTTTCTCATCGGGCACACCGGACGGTGGATACAGATGCACCTTCGCATCCTTCAGACCTTCGATCAGTAGTTTCTGCCGGATGTCTTTCTGAACTCATGCGACTCTGCTCAGCTTTCGCCTCCTGTATTGATGACCTCCTCCCATTTTCTCAATCTTCCTGAGACCGCGACGATACCGCTCGATGCCTCGACAGGTTGGAGCTCGGTGTGGCGTGCGGCGGCTTGGATGGAGGAGTGGCTGTCTTTGGATGGGCTGGAAGCCCTAGCTCATTCGCTCGGAACGACGGAGCAGGGACTTACTGAGCGATGGGAGCAGGAGTTTGGGTTTTCTCCGGCGACTTGCTTACGTGCTGGTCGCTTCCGTATTGCGAGACAGCTTCTGCAGGAGACGAACCTGTCTATCTCCGTCATCGCCCGGCTCACGCGGTGGAATTCAGAGGCAGAGTTTATCCGAGATTTCCAAAGAGATTACGAGATTCGCCCACAAGAACTCCGTCCCATACGAGAAATCATACCCTCTCCAGTCATTCGCCTAACCCTGTCCTATCAAAAGCCCTACGATTTTCATGCGCTTCTGGCATTTCTGCGCTCTCGTACGATTCCCGGCGTGGAGGAGGTCACGGAGTCGGAATATCGTCGCACACTGCGCATCATCGAGGGAACCGAGGCCTATCAGGGGTGGTTTAATATTTCAGAACGAGCAGAATCTGACCGGCTGGAACTGCTCATCTCCCCCGATTTACTACCAGTCTTGCCTCGAGTGCGCGCGATCATCGCTCGTCTTTTTGACCTCGGAGTCAATCCAGAGATAATTCACGCAGCTCTGGCCTCTCTGCGGACAATTCATCCCGGTCTGCGTGTCCCAGGCGGATCGGATCCTCTCGAAACCGCAGTTCGAGCAGTCTTAGGTCAGCAGATTACTGTCGCCGCTGCGCGGACTCTGGCCGGGCGAGTTGCAGAGAATCTGGGGAGCAGAATCGAGACTCCGTATCCAGCCCTGACTCGACTTTTTCCGAATGCGGAGACTCTGGCGGCAGCGACTCAGGATCAGCTCGGACAGCTCGGCATCCTGCGCACGCGCATTTCTGCGATTCACTCGCTGGCTCAATGGCAGTTGCAGGATCCATTTGCCCTCACTCCGTGGCTGGAGCCACAAAGGGCGGTCAAGAAGATGAAAACTTTTCCCGGAATCGGCGATTGGACCGCCCATTACATTGCCATGCGTGTACTGAAGTGGGCGGATGCCTTTCCCGCCGCAGACTATGGCGTTCTGCATTCGCTCGGATTGCAAAAAGCGACGGAGGCTCGTGCAAGTGCCGAGTCATGGCGTCCGTGGCGTTCCTACGGCGTCATGCAGCTTTGGCATCAGCTTTCGAATTTGTGAATACGAGCAGGCGAGACTTGAATCGCGCAGCTCTCGCCCTCATGCGATCCAGGGTCTCTTCACGCCACAGTCGCCGCGTTCACACCAGCACTCCGGTCACCACCGCGATGAAATGACACATGCTACCGGCCATCACGAAGAGATGCCAGACGAAGTGTCCGTAGCGCAGACTCTCTTTCAGATAAAAAACAATCCCTCCAGTGTAAAAAAGGCCACCCGCGACCAGCCATGCGACAGCAGTGGCATTCGTCGCCGCCACCAGAGGTTGCAATACGAAACAAACCATCCAGCCCATCACGACATAGAGCGCAACCCCCAGACGATTGAAGCGCGGAAGAAGGATCGTCTTCAGCACGATTCCTCCGATCGCCAGCCCCCAGATCACCGCCAGCATAGTCCAGCCAAGCTTTCCTCGAAGATTGACCAGCAGCCAGGGAGTGTAGCTGCCTGCGATCAGGACGAAAATCAAGGCGTGATCCAACACCTGCAGGAGAGCCTTCGCCCGAGGCGTCGTCACGCTGTGATACCAAGTCGATGCGGCATAGAGCAGGACCAAACTTATTCCAAAGACAGTCACTCCTATCACATGCAGTCCTGAAAGCCGCATGGCTAGGTGCAGCATCACCGCCGTCCCGGCCAGCGCGAGCAACACGCCGACTCCGTGGCTCAGCGAATTGGCTCGCTCCTCGGCATCGGTTTCGCACAGAATGCTCCTCTCATTCATCGGTGATGAGTATCGATCACTCGCCGAGAACTCGGCAAGAGTTAAGAATCTAAAATTCGCGCTATCCCCTCCCCTGATCCCGAATTCCCAGTTTCATTGTCCGACTTCCCCCTTATACTGAACACTTCCTATTGAATTCGCCCACATGACACTGCCATTTTCCTTCCGCACAGCTCTGATTCTGATCGGCATGGGCGTGGTGTCTGCTTTTTCCTCCTGTGAGAAGGTCAGTCCCTATATGGATAAAGCCAAAGCCATCCTCGATGGAGAGCCTGCCGTACAGGAAGCGGAGCCTGTGAAGAGCACCGAACCTATCCCCCCTCCGCCCGCTCCGGTGAAGATGGAACCCGTCATCAATAAAGAAGCGCGCGTTTCCGTTCTGGGATACCATGACTTCACCGAGGGCACATCCACGAATGACATGATCATCAATATCGAGGAATTTCGCCGGGAGATGCAGGCGATCCGCGACGCTCAACTCCCCGTGATCAGCATGAAGCAGTTTCTCGATTGGAAGCATGAAAAGGCGGACATCCCCGCCCAATGCGTAATGATCACGATCGACGACGGATGGAAAGCCGTACATACTCTGGCGATGAAAGTGTTGAAGGAATTTGACTATCCCTTCACCGTCTTTCTTTACAAAAATTATATCAATATCGGAGGACGCTCCCTCACCCATCAGGAAGTGCGTGAAATCGCAGCCAACGGTGGAACGCTCTCCAGCCATACCGTCAGTCACCAGAATCTTTCCGCCCGAGGCGGTCGTAGCCAGGAAGCCTATGACACCTGGCTGCGGAACGAACTGGCAGGATCGATCGAGTATCTGGAACAGACCTACGGTGATACCGGAGCAGTGCAAAAAACTCTCGCATACCCCTTCGGTATCTACAATGATCGCGTTCTGGAACTAGCGAAGGAAGCCGGATACGAAGCCGCGTTTACCGTCAACGGAAAGAAAACAAACTGGACTACGGACGACCTCCAGATTGGTCGTTATGTCGTTCATGGCAAAACACTGGCGAACTTCGACCCAGCGCTCAACTTTGGCGGAGGCAATGAAACCAGTGCGGGGCGTTCCCTCCTGACAGCTCAAGTCGCCGCCGACGGCACGAAACAAGATGCACTGGTGACTGTCTTCCCTGAAGCAAACGCCACCATCGATAGTCGTCTCCCGAAAATCGAGATCGATTTCTCCCGCTTGGAGGGACTCGACCCTTCCAGTCTGGTGCTGCGCGTCTCGGGATTTGGGCGAGTATCACCGACGTACGATCCGGCGACCTCCCGTTTGTCGTATCAGACCCCGGAAGCTCTTCGCTCAGATACTTGCACCGTCCAGATCAGCTTTCGGCACGGCGGCTCTACGAAAGTCGAGATGATCGCTTGGACTTTCCGCATCAATCTCTCCGCCGACTACCTTTCGAGGGTGAATGACAAGACTAAATCTGAAACCACTGAGACCGAAGCTACTGCGTCTCAGTAACCCCGCTCGTCCTCATCCATTTTCATCCGATCCGATTTTTGATTTTTTACTATGTTCGCCAATCTCTCCGATAGTCTTCAGGAAACCTTCAAGAAGTTGCGTGGTCACGGCAAGATCACCGAGTCCAACATCTCCGAAGCCCTGCGCGAAGTCCGTCTCTCTCTGTTAGAAGCGGATGTCGAATTATCAGTGGCTAAAGAATTTATCGCTCGGGTCAAAGAGAAGGCGCTCGGCGAAAAGGTTCTCCGCACCGTCGCGCCCGGCCAACAAATCGTAAAGATCTTTCAGGACGAAATTACCGAACTCCTAGGAGGTGATGCCGCCCCGCTCGATCTCAATCCTCCCGCTCGTATCATGCTGGTGGGTCTGAACGGCGCGGGAAAAACCACCACATCTGCGAAGCTGGCCCTCCATCTGCGCAAACAGGGGCGCCGCCCACTACTCATCGCCTGCGACCTCTACCGCCCGGCTGCCGTCGATCAGCTCGTCACGCTGGGGAAGCAGATCGACATCCCTGTTTTTCAACCCGCGCCTGGTTCTACCGATGTTCTGGCGGTCGCTAAGGAGGCTTTAAAGTGGGCCGAGACCCAAAACGGTACGGCTTTGATCTTTGATACTGCAGGGCGTCAAGAGGTAGATGATGCTCTGATCGAAGAGTTGAGACAGCTCCATGAGTTTCTCGCACCTCGCGAGACGCTCCTCGTGGCCGATTCGGCGACCGGTCAGCAAGCGGTGAACGTCGCTAAAGTCTTCGATGAAGTGATCGGACTCAGCGGTCTCATCCTCACCAAGCTTGATGGGGATGCCCGCGGCGGAGCTGCCCTGTCGATGCGAAGCATCACGGGCAAGCCGATTAAATTCGTCGGAGTAGGGGAAAAGATTTCCGATCTTGAAGTCTTCGTACCAGACCGCATGGCAGGCCGAATTCTCGGCATGGGTGACATCGTGGGTTTAGTCGAAAAAGCCGCCGAAGCCATCGACGAGAACGAAGCTCTCCACATGGCGAAACGACTGGAGAAAGCCGAGTTCGACTTTAATGACTTCCTTTCCCAGATGCGCATGATGAAGCGCATGGGCGGAATGACAGGGCTGCTAAAAATGCTGCCCGGAGTAGGAGATAAACTCAAGGAAATCGATGTGGATGAGCGGCGACTCAAGCACACTGAGGCCATCGTTCTCTCCATGACGGCAAAGGAAAGAGCCAGACCAGAGATCATTAAGTCCTCACGCCGCCGCCGTATTGCACTCGGGAGCGGAACCAGCGTGACTCAGGTGAACCAGTTACTAAAGCAATTCGGAGAAATGCGCAAGTTAATGAAAAACAAGGGAAAGATGAATCAACTCATGCGCCAGTTCGGGGGCATGGGGAAGAAACGGTGATCGACTGGAAGCTCGGAGAAGCCATTCCTGGGACCGCTGACGTCCTCGTCGGCAACATTTAATGGAACTGGCACCCGCCAGGAAGATATTTCGAATTTTAAGGGACGGGCTATTTTCAATTATTTAGCCCGACCTTTAGAACTCCCTCCTGTGCTTATCCGCATTCATCTCTGCTTTAGCTCACTCCGGTAGAGCGAACTCTAGGATCAGTTCCTTCCGTCTCTCCTGGATTGGCTTCACGGATTCTGGGGTAACGCCCGATCCTCCCAGCATGACGATGACCAGCTTAGGCAAGCCTTCCACCACGCTGATATCATTCACCTTTCCACATTTCATCAGATTTAACTGGACGAGATTTTGTAGCCCGGACAGCGCAGATACATCAGTCAACTCAGTGCAGCCGCTCAGATCGAGCTGTTCCAGTCCGACCGCTGCTTCAATTCCCGACAGGGAAACAAGTTTCGGACAATTCGTGAATCCCGCATATTGAGAAAGCCCCGAAGGAATTCCCTGAAGCGACACGAGATTCGGACAATTATCGAGATGAAGTTCTCGGAGGGTGGAGAGCCGCGTCAAAGGTTCCAGTGAGCGGATTCCCTCCTGTCCACCCATACGCAACACCCGCAGCGCGGGCAGAGACGCGACTTCCGAAAGTTCAGCCACTCCGACGTTTTGCAAATCCAGCACCACCAGCTTCGACAGAGACCCCATGCGTGGCAGTTTCTTCAGCCCCTTGGCATTGCTCAAATTCAGGTCTGTAAGATCACTCACCTGCTCCAGTCCGATCAGCTCCTCCAGTTTCTCACTTTCATCTAGGGATAATTGCTGAAGCGAGGGAAATGCCGACACATCCAGCTTTTCTAATGACTGACAGCGGCTTAAATAGAGGTTCTTTAATTCTGGCAGATTGTCCGCCTCGAGCGAGCGTACACTATGACATCCGCTGAGATCGAGGGTCACTAGGCTCGCGAGATCGCGAATCCCCTTCGTGTCGGATAGAGCAGCACTCTCGGTAAAAATAAGCTCACGCAACTCCGGTAGCCCTGCTACTCCCTCGGCAGAAATCAACGCTGGGCAATCGAAGGCTCTGAGAGAGCGGAGCCCCGACATGCAATTGGCTCCAGCTAGGGTCTTCAGATGAGGCGCTCCCGTCAGATCGAGAGTGGTCAGATTCCCAATCCGCAGAGCGAGAGTCGCCAAAGTCTCCAGATCTTCGATCAAGGGACTCGAACATCCGATGTAAAACTCATCACTGGCCTCACCTTCAGAGAAATAAACCTGCGCTCCGTAGCGTCCCTCCAATTCTGTAATGGCAGCTTGCCGATGATGACTTTTCCACAGCACCATGATTACGATCACGGCGATGATCGCGAAGAGCAGAGCGAAAAGGCGAGCCAGCTTCATGGACGAATCGATCTCACGCAGAGAACGCAGGACATTCTACCTGATCTAGAGCGCTCGCGCCATAAGTGATTTTCGATCAGGGTACCGGAACGCGCTCCAGAATCGACGTGATGATCGCATCGCTGCTGATCTCCTCAGCCTCGGCTTCATAACTCAACAGAATCCGATGGCGAAGCACATCATAGGCCAGGTCTTTCACGTCCTGCGGCACGACAAAACTACGACCTTTCAGATACGCCGTCGCCTTCGCCGCCAGAGCCAGATTGATCGAACCACGAGGCGAGGCTCCCGCCCTTACGAGCGGGGCGAGTCCAGGGTCAACGGTACCGGGAAGTCGAGTCGCATGAACCAAGCGCACAATATAATCGCGTACGCCTTCGTCGATATGGATATAGTTTACCAATTCACGACTTGTGATCACGGTTTGGGGATCGATGATCGCCTGCACTCCGAGTTTCGCAGCAGAAGTCGCCATGCGATCCAATACGACCCTCTCCTCGGCGGGAGTGGGATAATCGACGATCACTTTGAACAGAAAGCGGTCGAGTTGAGCTTCGGGCAACTGATAGGTGCCCTCCTGATCGATGGGATTCTGCGTGGCCAGCACGAGGAAGGGATCAGGCAGGCGATAGGTCGTGTCACCGATTGTCACTTGTCGCTCCTGCATCGCTTCCAGCAAGGCGCTCTGCACCTTGGCCGGAGCACGGTTAATCTCATCTGCCAACACCAGATTCGCGAATACTGGCCCCAGCTTGGGGGTAAACTGATTTGTCCCCGGATTGAAAATCAGTGTCCCCAGAAGGTCGGCGGGGAGGAGATCTGGAGTAAACTGAATGCGCTGAAACTTTGCAGAAATAACCCCGGCCAGAGTATTTACCGTGAGAGTTTTGGCCAATCCTGGAACACCTTCCAGAAGAACGTGCCCATTGGTGAGAAGTCCAATCAGAAGGCGATCAATCAGCGTCGACTGACCTACGACTACTCGCGCCATCTCTTCCTTTACTACCGGAACCCAGACGTTTTGTCGCTGGATCTGTTCGGCCAATTGTTCGCTGTCTATCTCGTACATACAGAGGAGGCGAAACGATCAATCCATTTTCCCAGCGCGCAAGTACAGACGCTGCAAAACACCTGAAACACACCGTCAAACCCACAAATTATCAAAATAGAGACACCTCCGCAGATTCCGAAGTCGGATTCTAACGGAGGTGTCGTGAGGACTAGGTGAAGAAAAGAAAAAGATCGAAGGAATCTAACTCAGGCAGCGTCTGCGCCCTTGTGGCCAAGGATTTTCACGGTTCGATTCAGTTGTTCGTATTCGATTGGCTTCTTGATCACCGTAACGGGACCAGATGCCAGAATCTTGGTCAGAATATCACTGTCCGGATGCCCCGTGATGATCACGATAGGCAGGTCAGGATACAGCTTTTTGAGCTTCGCATACAACTCATCACCCGGAATATCGGGTAACTTTAGGTCGAGGAAAACCAAATCAAAGCGCTGTCTCTCCGCGTAGGCAATCGCCTCAGCACCCGTGCCGACCACGATACGACCGAAACCCGCCTTTTTGAGGAACTGCTTGAAGAGCGCTTGCAGTCCTGGGTCGTCATCGACGACCAACACGGTGGGCTGACCGCTCTCATCCTTTTTTAGAATCTCGCTGTCTAGGCGACTGCGCTTAATTCTCCAGCGTCCGCCAATTTGGATGGCAGGCAATTGTCCACGCTGGACAAGATAGTACACCGTCGGAAGAGGAATCCTCAAATACTCTGAGGTCTCTTTCACGGTCATCAGTTCCGGTACGTCTTCGTCTTCTGCCATTTTAAGTATCTGTGGTTTTTAAAAACAGTGTTTTCTCGTAAGAATTTGATGGAATTGGAGATCGTTAAAAATTCGCAATTTCAACAAATAACAGTCAGTTCTCTGAATAGTCTCCAACTTTATTAAAAATACAAGCGAATTCTGGAAAAATTTTCATTTCTGAGATTCTTTTTTGCGAAGAGATGAATCATTCGAGTCCATCAGGAAGATTGACTCAGGCTAGAATGATTGCTTTCTTCTCCCTCTTTCCTGCGTCATGATCCTTGAAAGGGTCTAATTTTTGAGACTCTCGATTCGTATTCGTTTCGTGCTTCCATTGGAAAGATCCTCACATAGTCATTCATCCATTTATGCCCAGATTCGTCAGACGCCTTCCGGTTCCCGACAGCCTGCTTTTTATTACAGGACTGTTTCTGGCGTTGATGCTCGCTCCCTGTTCCGCTCTTGCGCAGTCCTCTCAGTCCTACACGACCACCAGAGTCGCTGATGGTTTCGATTATCCGGTAGGCAAGCCGAACGGAGACGGGTATTACATCTTTCGTGGCTTTTCTCCGAATGGCCATCTCGGGGAAGACTGGAACGGAAACGGCGGTGGCGATACTGACGAAGGCGACCCCGTTTACTCGATCGCTCACGGAATCGTCGTATTTTCTGAAGACTATGCTCGAGGTTGGGGCAACGTCGTCATCATCCGCCACGCCTATCGGGAAAATAACGGTCAGATCACCTTTATCGACTCTCTTTATGGTCATCTAAAAATGCGAGCAGTTCGCGTGGGGCAACAAGTCCAGCGTGGTCAGGTCGTCGGGACGATCGGATGCGGCCCGCACCGGATGTATGCGGCTCATCTTCACTTCGAACTCCGCAAAGATCTTCGCGTCGGAATGCGCCGTGATCTTTATCCTCGCAATTATCAAACATATTACACACCGAAGACCTTTATCGATGCGAAGCGAAACCTGCGCTATGAGGATCGGCTCGTACGCGTCCCGATCAATACATTCCTGAAGAGCAATCCCAATCGCAT
>JBDHQE010000150.1:0-9294 GCA_039806885.1 Verrucomicrobiales bacterium | reverse complement strand
GCCGCCAGCGTGTTGCTGGGGCTGCTCGCCGTCTGGGCCGGCTTAGTTCTTGGGCGCTGGTGAACTTTCTGCCGGAACAGCCGGAGCAGCTTTTTCAGCAGCGGGGGCGTCGGCGGCAGGCGCTTGTGTCTCGGGCATAGCGATGTGCGTGAGTTCACGCTTTTTGCCGGTGAAAGGGCGACGGAAGATGTAGTGGTCGTCGTTCGTCACGGCTACGAATTGCCAATCACCGTTTTTTTCCACCAGCTCTATCGTGTGGGGTAGCATGTTTACCTTTACAATCTTATCTGCGATTTCTTTTGGAAATGTGATCTCGCCTTTGTCGGAGACCTTCAGGCCTTCCTCGTCTGCGATGGCGCGAAAGCCGATATTATCCATTTGTGCAGAATTCAGAACTTGGTATTCAAATTTCTGCAGAGCAGCGCCAGATTTGCGGAGCGACGTAGCCAGATTGACGGAGGAGATGACGAGAATCAGAGAGAGAAGAGTGAGTGCGATGGATTTGATCATACGGATTGAAGTGAGGATGAAAGAATTGAAAAAGTGCCGACAAAGGACGCGAATGCGTGCGACAGTATCAAGGAAAACGGATTTGTGAGTTTCTGTAAAGAGAAAGAAGTGTGAGAATAGAGATTTGTTGGAATCTCACTGATCGGGCTGTTCAGACGGTCCTACGCTCACACGATCCGTCCGTCGCGCTGACGATCAGCTTCGGCCAAGTGATCGGCCATTCGGGCAGCTGCGGCCTCGCCGTCTCCTGAAGAAAGCGCCTGTAAAATCGCATTGTGTTGTAACCAGCCTTCACGCAACAAGCTGTCGCTGCCGCCACCTCCAGTTTCGTAAGTGATGCGCTTGTAATCCCAGCAGCGCTTGAGAATTTCGCGCATGGACAGATTTCCGCAGCACTCTGCGATCACTAGGTGCAGCATTTGATCGAGCCAACGCGCTGCTGCTGCCCAGTCACTGCGACTGTCAGGTTCGGCATCTGCGACGAGTAGTTGCAGGTCGGAAAGCACCACTTCGGGCACCTGTCCTGCACAGTTCCGTGCCGCCTCGGGTTCGATCAGTTGCCGAGTTCGGTGCAGATCCAGCAGCCAATCTTCTGCACCCGGACGCAGAGTTGCTCTCTGATTTCTCTGCTGACTCAGGATTCCGTCTGCCGCTAGGCGTGAGAGCGCTTGACTTACGGGAGTTCGACTCATCCCCAGCTCCTCCGCCAGACGAGTGCTTTTGAACTCCGTGCCTGGAGGATATTCGTCACGCACAATGCGCAGCAGAATCAGGTCGTGTGCCTCGTCGGCCAGAGAGCGGCTTTCCGGCGCGACGACCTCTTCCCCCAGCAGTTCGCAAAGGGCGGGGTAGCGTCTGGGATGAAAACTCATTTGGCTGTAGGAAATTAATTGACAAAGTCGCGCATTCGATCAAAGTGAATACACTTTAAAAAGTGCATTCATTCAAGCAGAATTTATCTGCTTTAGCATTGATTCCCTTTATGGAAAAAGATACAAACACTCCTTTCTCTCCGTCTTGCTGCCCGTCTTTGCGTGCGGGTATGGTCGGTATGGGCATGATTTTTGACGAGACCTACGCACCTTTTTTCGAGGCAGCGGAACACGGAGTCTATGATCCTCGGAGCGGAGTGTTTCGCGTCAATCTGATCGGTGCTGCAACGAGAACGGGTGGCCGTACTGCTGCCTATGCGAAGGCGAGACAACGGGAGGATTTCGGGAATTATATCGGTGAGTCGGCTATTGAAGATCTGATCGGTGCGGGCATTGATTTTCTCTGTGTGGCCTCCCCGGATGATCAGCATTTCGATGCCGCCCGCAGAGCTTTGGAAGCAGGGAAACATGTAATCATCGAAAAGCCCTCGGTGTTGGACTTGGCTAAGCTTGACGAATTGGTCGCTCTGGCGCGGAAGAATAATGTGCTCGCTAAGGTCGTCTATCACAAGTTGCTCGATCCGGATCACAAAAAGCTGCGCGCTTTGGTCCATGACGATGTGCTCTCTCATGTGAATAATGGTTATTGCTCCCTCTTGGAACCGAAATCGATCTCTGGTGGTCAGTTCGCTGCGTGGATTCGGGGACGCAATCCGGGCACTTATGTCGCCGTTCATTACATCAAGCTGATCGATTTCACCTTCGGCGGTCGTTTGAAGAGCGTTCAGTGCTCAGGCCAGCGTGGGCTGGTAGGAGCGAAGGATGGCGATACTTGGGACTCCACACAGCTCCGTTTGGTCTATGAGTATGAGAGCGGACGCGAGGCAGCCTTCGACATCCACACGAGCTGGGTCACCCCCGACAATTTTCCTGGTTACGTCGAGCAGGAGGTGCAGTTCCGCTTCGACAACGGAGTCTGGAATGGCCATAGCCGCAAGCGTGGAGTCGAGCTGACCGTGGAAGGTCGCACTCCGATGGAGCTGAAGACGACGATCAACAATCACTACAATGGTAGCTTTCTCGAACCTTGGGGGCAGCGCAGTCGTCGTGGCTACGGCATCGAAGTGATCGAGCGCTTTGCTCGCGAAGTAGCCTACGTCGAGCAGGGAGGCACTGCCGAGACACGTGAAGATCGACTGCGCGAAATCAATCAGCTTTCATACAACGATCTCTCCTCCGATCGCCAAGTGGTCGCGGCCGTGCAGGCCATGGAGATTATCCTGGAGCGTCATGCCGCCGGCCAGCCGAATGGCACTGTCGAGGTGAATGGAAAGCACGGCGGACTCGCGCTTTTCCTGCCTGGGGTCGCCGAGCCAGAAGTGCTCTACACAGACGCCGTCTGATCCTTCGTATTTCGTCCACTTTTTATCGAAAATCATGAGCAATCAACCTCACAATCACGACAATCTCGTCCAGCATGCTGGCGAGGATCAATCGAACCGTGTCCGTCACGATCTGGTGGATACCGAACCCCTTTGCATCCGCACGCGCACGACCAGTATGGCCGTGATCGCCGGGAGCGAAGGATCCTACCACTACACGCCGGAGGGTCGCAAGCTTGCCGACTTCACTTCGGGCGTTCTGGTGGCGAATCTCGGCCACCATCCCAAGCGCTGGTGGAAGCGTGTGATCGAATACATGGGGCTCGAAGGAGCTGAGGGAGATTCTGGCTATCATCGTGCGGTGCCGCTTTGTTCTTACAATGCTGCTACATCTGTAGAATCAGAGGCCAATCGACGTCTACTGAAAAGCCTTCAGTCCGCTCCCGGGGGGAAGCGACTGGAGCAGGTGCTCTGGGCCGCCAGCGGTAGCGAAGCGATTCAGAAGGGCCTCTGGGCTTCTCTGGCCAAGCGCCCAGATGGCGATGGCATCATTCTGGCTACAAGGTATGGCTTTCATGGGAAGAAAGGTCTGTCCGGTGCCGTGACTGGCAGCGAGAAAGATAAAGAGCGTGATCCTCGCGTGCGTTTTATCAGCTTTCCCAGAGAGGAGTGTCACAGCATAGAGGCCCGCAAGCAGCCGCTGGATCTCGCTCCGTATCGCGCGGAGCTGGAGGCGCTGAAAGCCGAGTTCGGAGATCGCCTCTGCGTTCTGATCACCGAACCCTATCTCGGCGGTGGAGGCTCCTACCATCCGCAGAAGGAATACATGCAGATGCTCTGTGACTTCTGTCATCAAAACGGCATCCTCTTCTTCCTCGACGAGGTGCAGGCGAACTTCGGACGGACCGGTTCCATGTATGCCTTTAGCGAATACGGTGTCGAACCCGATCTTGTCTCTCTCGGGAAAGGGTTGGGCAACGGAGTCCCCGTCGATGCCGTCGTCGGTTCGACAGAAATTTTCGCTCGCCTCGGCTATGGAGAAGGCTCCGACACCTGGAGCGGTCACGCTCTCGGCTGTGCCGCTGTATTGGCGACACTCGATGAGTTCGAGCAGGATCATGTCGTCGAGCAGGGGCGCAAACTCTCGGCGGTGATCGAGGAATGCCTGATAGAACTGAGCAAGCTGCCTGCCATCCGCTACATCCGTGGTGAAGGCACGGTCTGGGGGATCGAGTGTCAGGCGGTGGGGAATCTGCCGGAAGATCAGGTCGCTCATGAAATCGTGCGTCTCTGCTATCTCGGCGACGAGTCGGGACTCGGTGTTCACCTTCTCGGACCCTTGGCTGGCAAAGTGATCCGCGTTTCTCCTCCTCTTACCATGTCCGAAGCTGATCTCCGCGAAGCCTTTGCCGTGGTACACAACATCGTTTCCAAAATCGGTTAGTGAATAGCTCAGACAATCTTGTCTGAGTCCCGAATCGAACCAGAGTAGCTCAGACAATCCTGTCTGAGTTCCACCCGATTCACTTCGAAAAGTCGGGAAGTCATTGCGACTTCCCGATTTTTCGTGTACACACCCCAGACATGGCAGAACGTCCCCCCATCGTGGCGACAGGCAGAGTCGTCGAAACCCTCGAATCAGGTCGGCTCTATCGCGTCGAGATGCCGAACGGGTACCGCGTCTACGCCATCGTCGCATGCAATGGGCCACGTATTCCTGAGGATGAGGACGCTGCTAATCGCGACGTGGTGCTCCATTTTTCTCCATTCGACATGAGCAAGTGTCGCATCGTCAATTGGCTTCCCTAGGCGCATGGGAGCGCCCGACGCTCTCTTCGGCAATCCCCCCCCTCATTCTTCATGCCACTCCTCACTGTCAACGACCTTCGCACTTGGTTCCATACTCGCGATGGAGTCGTGCGTGCCGTGGACGGCGTTTCCTTCGAAGTCGAAGCCGGGCAGACCGTCGGTATCGTCGGAGAGTCAGGTTCGGGAAAATCCGTCACCTGTTATTCTCTGTTGGGACTGATTCCTTCACCACCGGGGCGAATCGAGAGCGGTCGTGCGCTCTTCGATGGTCGTGACCTCTTACAATTATCCGAGAGAGAGCTTCGCTCCGTTCGCGGCGGTCGTGTGGGATTCATCTTTCAGGATCCGATGACCTCGCTGAATCCGTATTTGCGCATTTCCACGCAGATGATTGAGCCCCTAGTGCTTCATCGAGGGTTGATCCATCGCGAAGCCTTCGGAAAAGCAGTAGAAGAACTTGCTGCAGTTGGCATTCCCGATCCGGAGAGCCGCATCCACTCGTACCCTCACGAGTTCTCCGGTGGCATGCGCCAGCGCGTAATGATCGCCATGGCGCTGATCACACGACCAGAAATTCTGATTGCCGATGAGCCTACGACTGCTCTCGACGTGACGATCCAGCGTCAGGTTCTCGATCTAATTCGCCAGAGGCAAAAGGAACTCGGCACAGCAGTCATTTTCATCACGCACGACCTCGCCGTCGTGTCCGAAATCTGCGATTATGTGAACGTGATGTACGCGGGGCGCTTCGTCGAGCGTGCACCGGTGGAGACTCTCTTCATCGCGCCGCGCCACGCGTATACCCGCGCTCTGCAGCGATCCATCCCCGCTCTACAAGAAAAAGGGAAGGAGTTATTTACGATCCCGGGACTTCCCCCGAATCTCGCCACTCCGATCCATGGATGCGCCTTCGCTCCCCGCTGTGAATCTTGGGACGGTGCACCGCCACACTCGGATACTCGCCCCGAACTAGTGGAATGTGAATCTGAGCATTGGATTCAGAATTGTGCAGGCTGCCTCGCTGTTCGTGAATCAGCGGAAACTGTGTGAGAATGATAAAAATTGCGTGAGTGAGAGAATCACGATTGCAAAAATCGTTTCTTAACTTATCTGAATCTCTTTCATAATTATAGCTACTGAACTGTATGAGTCGTATCGTTTTTCTATGCCTTCCGGTATTGTTTCTGAGTGCGTGTGAGACCACGGAGACGACGCGACCGAGTCATCTGAGTACGACGCGAGGCTTGCAGGAAGAAGCTGGTCAGCTTGGGAACAAAGCACTGATTCGTAAGAGTGATCCAAGCACCCTAGCGAGATATAACAAGGTGATCGTAGAAAACGTAAGAGTGGCTCTTCCCAAGCATCCGGATCCAAAGGTGGAGCGCGCCTCGCAGAGTGAGGCGCAGCAACTGGCTCGACGATTCGAGGAAATTTTGCGAGAGGAGCTTCGCTCGCACTATCAGATAACGAATCGGAAGGGACGTGATACTCTGGCGGTCAGGGCTACGCTGACGGAACTTCAGCCGAGCAAGCCGGGAGCGTTTGTCCTCAACTATCTTCCCTATGTTGGGGCGGCAACTGCGGTAGCCACGCTGTCTTCTGGCAAAACGGTGGGAGCGGGTAGTACCACCGTGGAGGCCGAGGTGGTCGACTCATATTCTCGTCGACAGGTTTATGCATTGGTAGATCGCTTCGGTGGAACGCGATTCCAGCCGGGGGGCTTGGAACGCTGGGGGCAGACGGAGGCAGCGATGCGCAATTGGAGTCACAAAATACGCAGTGGAATCGATAAGGCGACTCCGAAGCAGGCTTCTAGCAAGAGAGCAGAGCATCCGGTGTCGGAACAAGCTACGTCTAAGAAGGGACCACATGCTACCGGGAGGACCCAAAGCTCAAAAGCTACTCAGGGGGTGAAACAAACAGCTCATACGACTCAACACTCTCGATCAGTAAATCAGGTGTCTCGAATCGGAAATCGTCACAGTGGGAATGTCAGTCGAGAAGCGAAGAAAGGGATCAGATATTCTCGGATTCAGTCGAGGTAAATCTTAAGAGATAGTGATGGCTCAGATCGGTGATCAACTTGCATTTCCGTCTCGAATCTCCGATGCTGACGGAGATACGGCGGAGGTAGAATCTGGACTGACGAAGCGAGAATACTTTGCCGTCCACCTCTTCGAGGGAGCGATTTCTAAACTCAGCATCAACTGCTCCTTACTGGATAAGGCACGCTACGCTGTAGAGGCAGCAGATGCGCTTTGTCAGGCACTGGAAGAGCGAGAGGTGAAATCTCGAGTGTCAGAATGAGTTGAACTCACTCACCCGATTTCAGCACCCAGCGCAGTTCGGTGGAAAGCCGTTCAGTGGTATAGGGCTTCGGAAGAATTCCAGCGAAGCCGTGCTCCATTGCCGCATTCCGGGCATTTTGCTCGAGGTAGCCGCTGCTGACGATCACTTTTACGTCAGCGTCGATCTGTTTGATCGCTAAGGTCGCCTCTAAGCCTGAGATTCCACCGGGCAATGCGAGATCCATCACGATCACATCGTAGGGATTGCCCTCTTCGCAAGAGGCGCGGAACAGTTCCACCGCTTCTTCGCCGCTGGCAGTCGTATCGACCTGATGTCCCATTCGACGAATAATTGTAGAGGCGAGGATTTGCATCGACTGATCGTCGTCGACGACCAGAATTCGGACAGGGATCGTGCCGGGGGCGGCGGCTTGCATCGTTGGTTCTGCGACGGGATTCATATCTATGGGGGGTTAGTAGGCGGTGTAGCTGACTTTCTGAATTTCCTCTAGAGTGGTATTTCCGGCGATTACTTGGATCAGGCCTTCTTGGTAGAGTGTCTGGAAGCCGGATCGTTTCGCCACGGAACGAAGATCTGTTTGGGGTGCCTGACGCTCGATGAGGTCAGAGAGTTCCGAATTGATTTCTGCCATTTCCATCAGAGCGATTCGTCCAGAATACCCGGAACCACTGCATTCAGCACATCCAGAAGCTTTGAAAAGGTGAATGTTTTCCTGCGGAAGCGAAATCCCTTGGCGAGCGAAGAGTTCACGAATCTCCTGCGTCGGAGTAAAGGGCTGCTTGCAGTAGTTGCAAAGTCTGCGCACCAGACGCTGTGCCTCTGACATCGCTAGAGAGTCGGCGACCAAGTGCGGTTCTACCCCCATGGATAGAAGGCGTGAGATCGCTCGAAGAGAGTCATTTGCGTGAAGGGTGGTCAAAACCAAGTGGCCCGTGAGCGAGGCGTTAATCGCGGAGGTAGCCGTCTCGGTATCGCGACACTCTCCGATCAGGATGACATCCGGGTCGGATCTCAGGAGAGCTCGCAGACCCGTAGCAAAGGTGAGGCCATGAGTTGGATCAGTCTGGGTCTGATTGATTCCTTCGATCTCGTATTCGATCGGGTCTTCGATTGTGTGGATGTTCACACTCTCATCATTGACGGAATTGATGAGGGCATAAAGAGTCGTCGTCTTTCCGGAACCGGTCGGTCCGGTAATCAGCGCGAGTCCCTGGTCGCGACTCATGACACGTTTGATGATGTCGCTTTGCCTTCTGGAGAGATTGAGCTGCGAGAGTTCTTTCATCCCGTCCTGCTTATCCAGAAAGCGCATGATGACTTTCTGCATTTCTCCGCGGCAGGGAACTGCGGCGACACGGACATCTACTCGGCGTCGTCCGATGGAGAGTCCGAATCGACCGTCGAGAGCTTCTTGCCTCGACTGATTCATGTTCGCGTAGTTCTTGAGAATCGCCACGAAGCGCTGGAGCATCTCCTGTGGTGCGGTGTAGAGAATACGTAGCTTTCCGTCGATCCGCGCTCGGAAGCGGGCGACGTTGTAATACTGCTCTAGGTGAAGGTCAGAAGCTCGGCTGGCGATTGCTGTATGGAGAACCCACTGCACCATTTCCTCGGGAGTGTGATTGAGGTTCTGTGGATTGATCGCAGCCATATCCTCGGGTTCGATCACCACTAGAGCGGCAGAGTCAGTGAGGCTCAGAGTGGACTTCTCGATTTCGATCCCTTGGGACTGGACAGATCGACTCGCATTCCGACTAATTAAGCTGCGAATCTGCTTCGCATCGGCCAAAACAGGAATGAATTCGACCGCATCATTGCCTTGGGAAAGCCATTCGTCTTCGAAGTTATAGTTATCTTCCTCCGCTGAGAGCAGGTAGATTCGACGATCTCCAATGTAGAGGGGGAAGACGTTGTGTTTCTCCAAGAGGGGGATTGAAAATCTGTCCTGGCTTCCCACGTCTTCGGCATTGAAGCAGAGACGAAGAGGGCCATCTGTCAGGTATTGCAGCGCGACGCCAAGGCCGGGCATCATCGCGTTGAAGCCATCACGATCTACATATCCGTGTTTATCGTGACTTTCCGCGAAGAGCATGGTGAGCCGTTCTGCCTGATTTGACTCGAATGGATAGTTCTCCAGTAGCCAGCGGAAGGCAGATTCGAGCTGATTGGCTTCAAAACGAGGTGCTGGGAGATGCTCAAGTTGATTTTCCTTTGGCAAGGGGTTCGCAGAAAGCCGCATTACGAGATCTTTGCGGACTTTTTCGTATTGCTCCTGAGAGATGATGACCTTAATTGCGAGACAAGGCGGAACGCCCCACATATCAGCAGAGCGAGGGGCATGGTGAGCGAAGATCAGGCAGGGACCTAGTGTAGAGATCGGCAGCCAAGGATTGTCGGAGTGAGGAAATCGT
>JBDHQE010000149.1:0-9362 GCA_039806885.1 Verrucomicrobiales bacterium | reverse complement strand
TCACCCATTGACCGCCCGCGTCGCAGTGAACCGGATCTGGCAGCAAATTTTCGGAACCGGAATCGTGAAAACCTCAGAAGACTTCGGCGTGCAGGGTGAGCAACCCGCACATCCCGAGCTGCTCGACTGGCTGGCGGTCGAGTTCGTCGAATCGGGCTGGGACGTGAAACACATCCTACGCCTGATCACGTGCAGCCAGACCTATCGACAGGACAGTGCGACGACACCGGAAAAGCGGGAACTCGATCCGGAAAACCGCCTGCTCGCACGCGCCTCCCGCTCGCGCCTATCTGCGATGATCCTGCGCGATCAGTCACTGGCGGTCAGCGGACTCCTGATCGCGACCGTGGGTGGAGAGCCAGTCTATCCTCGTCAGCCCGAGGGGCTGTGGGAGGAATTTTCCTTTGGTAAAATCAGCTATCCTGTGCGGAAAGAAGCCTCTCAACTTTATCGTCGCAGTCTCTACTCCTTTTTCCGTCGAACCTCCGCCCCGCCGAATCTCTTCGACATGTCGGCACGGCAAGTCTGCATCGTAAAGCCATCGATCACCAATACCCCACTGCATGCATTGGTGACGCTCAACGACGAGACCTGGCTCGACGCTTCTCGCGGGCTGGCACGGCGCATGATCTCGGAGGGCGGTTCCACCCCGCAGTCACGGGTTTCTCTCGCCTTCGAGCTCACCACAGCGCGAAAACCCTCTTCTCGTGAACTAGAACTGCTAGTCCGAGGCTATGTGAAGAGCATGAATGATTTCCAAAAGTCCAGATCCGAAGCGATCTCCTATGCGGGACTGGCTTCCGACACACGCGAAGATCCCGTCTCCTTGGCCTCCTGCGTGAGAATGGCACAAGTTATCCTGAACCTCGACGAAACCCTCTGCCGTCCCTAATCATCTCGCAGCATGAAACCAGCCTTCGCCCCCTCGGATCGATACACTCAACTGGTCAGCGAGACACGACGACATTTTCTGGGGCGCTCTTCTCTGGGAATTGGTGCCGCAGCTCTTGCCAGCCTGCTCGGACGCGATCTGACAGCAGATGATCACCCGCCCCTGCCCAATTTCGCAGCCCGTGCGAAGCGAGTGATCTGGCTCATGCAGACAGGCGGCCCCACTCATCTGGATTTGTTCGACTACAAGCCGAACATGTTCAGCCTTCACGGCCAGAATATCCCCGAATCCGTCCGAGCAGGAGTCCGGCTCAGCACCATGACGGGAAGCTACAAGGAATATCCGGTGCTGGCTCCTCTGCGCCCCTTTCAGCAGAACCGTAAATCGGGCCTCTGGATGTCCGACCTCCTCCCCCACACCCGTGCGATCTCGGATCAGATCTGTCTGATCAATTCCATGAATACCGAGGCTGTCAACCACGCCCCGGCAGTCACCTTTTTCCTGACGGGCAGCCAGCTCCCCGGACGCCCGACGATGGGAGCTTGGACGACTTACGGACTGGGCTCCTCCACTCAGGACCTCCCCGCCTATGTCGTGATGCTATCGCGAGATCGGGAAAACTCCTGTGGGCAGCTTTTCTACGATTACTACTGGGGCAGCGGCTTCATTCCCGGTAAATACCAAGGGGTGAAATTCAGGAGTGAAGGCGATCCCGTGCTGTTCCTCTCCGACCCTCCCGGTCTTTCTCGCCGAATGAAAAAGGACCTCATCGATGACATCGCTCAACTGGATCGAGAGCATGAGGACACCGTGGGCGATCCCGAGATCGCGACCCGAATTTCTCAATACGAAATGGCCTACCGGATGCAGACGAGCGTGCCGGAGCTGACCGATCTCTCGAAAGAGCCGCAGCATATTCTCGATCTCTACGGTCCCGACGTCTTGCGGCCTGGTTCCTTCGCCCGGAACTGCCTGCTGGCTCGCCGACTCGCGGAACGAGGGGTGCAGTTCATCCAGCTCATGCACGCCGGCTGGGACCAGCACAACAACATCCCCACCCAGTTGGAAGTCCAGTGTCGCGACACTGACCAGCCGAGCGCCGGACTCGTGCGGGATCTGGAGCAGCGCGGCCTGTTGGAGGATACACTGGTGATCTGGGGAGGTGAATTCGGACGAACGCCCTTCGGACAAGGTGACATCAACAACCCCAAGGCCCACGGTCGCGACCACCACGGAGCCGCTTTTTCCCTCTGGATGGCTGGAGGTGGAGTCAAAAAAGGCTACCAGCACGGAAAAACTGACGATTACGCCTACAATATCATCGAGGACAAAGTCCATGTACATGATTTTCAAGCAACTGTGCTTCATCTCCTCGGCATCGATCACGAACGCCTGACCTATCGCTACCAGGGACGACGATTCCGCCTGACCGACGTGCAAGGGAATGTCGTGCGAGCGATTCTCTCGTAAGATCGATTTTCGGGCGAAGAAAGATCAAATTTGATATTTTTTAAAATTCTAAGATTTAAATTTGTAAATTTTATTAAATCTAGGTATTTATGAGTAGCATAACTATCAAGATTTAAAATTTGCGTGATCGACTCCCCATTTCCTATATTCGCGACAGCTATTATCATACCCCGCAGAGCTCGGGTTCTCCCGTAGTCATGCCTCTGCTGATGAGTGCGACGATGCTGGGAATGGCCTTGCTCTATTTTCGTTATTGGCAGCAGGATCCGACGGTAGCGAGCGAGGCAAAGACCGTGACCGTCGCCTCGCAAAACGAATCTGCTGCAGACGAGTCGGCACCGTCCTCGAGCGAAGAAAAATCGTCAGAATCCGATCTGACACGATCCGCGAGTTCCCCGGAAGAGCTTCCCGAGATCGCCGTCACCCCCATCGCGATCCTTCCTCCCACAGAGGCGGATTTTACTCCGTGGATGTCTCAGCTCGCCCTGCGCACCTACATTTTGCAAAAGAATCGTGGCAATACAGTGAGCTATTGGGACGCGGGACATTGGATCCGAGCCGTGGAAGGACGCTGGGTTCGTGGCGATGTGGAATATCGCATCGCACTGGGGCAAATGAAGCGACCACACGAGTTCGAATGGCAACACCGAATCGATCTAACGGAGGCAGATTTTGCACAAGACAGTGCCGCTCTCCAAGGCGAAGGCTACCGACTCATCCAGAGCCAATCATATTCCCGACCCGACGGATCACTCCGCACTCAGGCCGTCTGGCGACGGGATGGCTTGCTCAGTCACGAAAATCCCCCGCCGATTCCGGAGAAACGCCCGAATGTGGTGGGTCAAACCCGCTGATCGGTCTAGTTCGAATAGCATCGGCGTAAGGGATTCATTTGCTCTACCGGTAGCCAAGGTGGCTCAGACAATCCTGTCTGAGTCTTCCCATACGAGATCACAGACACGATTGTCTGTGCTACACTGACTACCTGCGAAAAGCTCGCCTACCCCTGCTTCCGCAGTACTGTATCTACCCGCCAATTCACGTCATCCCGCTCCGGATAATCCAGCGTGTAGTGCAGACCGCGACTTTCCTTTCGTCGCGTCGCCGATTCCACGATCAGACTCGCAGTTTCCACGAGATTCCGCAGCTCCAGAAGCTCTGGCGTTACATGGAAATCCCAATAAAACTCTTGGATCTCCTGACGTAAATTTTGCAAGCGTGTCGCCGCCCGATGCAGCCGCTTGTCGGTGCGCACGATGGAGACGTAATCCCACATCAGATGCCGGATCTCATCCCAATTGTGATAGATCACCACCAGTTCATCCACATCTGAAGCATCACCAGATTCCCACCTCGGAAGCACGATTTCTTCTGCCTCTCCGATCTGAGGACTCTTTTCCAGACAGTCGTGAAGCGCTCGGGCAGACACTACCACCCCCTCGAGCAGCGAATTGCTCGCCAGTCGATTGGCGCCGTGCAGGCCCGTACACGCGACTTCCCCCACCGCCCACAGACCGGGCAATGAAGTGGCCCCGTTCACGTCCGTCCGCACTCCGCCACACTGATAATGCGCCGCAGGTACCACGGGAATACGATCTTTCGTGATGTCAATCCCTCCCGTTAGACACCTCTCATAGATATACGGAAAGCGATCCTTCACGAACTCTGCCGGCTTATGTGTAATATCCAGATACACGCAACTGGCTCCCGTCCGTTTCAGTTCATGATCAATCGCACGAGCCACGATATCACGGGGGGCTAACGAACCACGCGGATCATATTCCGGCATGAACCGTATTCCCTCCCGATCCACCAGTTCAGCTCCCTCCCCGCGCATCGCCTCCGTAATCAGGAATGACTTAATTTCTCGATGATACAAACAGGTCGGATGAAACTGGATGAACTCCATGTTCGCAATCTCGCACCCAGCTCGCCAAGCCATCGCGACACCGTCGCCGGTCGCGACATCGGGATTGGTCGTGTAGAGGTAGACGCGCCCACTGCCACCGGTACAAAGCAAAATTCGATCTGAGCGCAGAGTGAGCACCTCATCCGCCTTTTCATCCAGCACATATAGTCCCACACAGCGGAGGGGAGAATCTGGAGCCACCCGAGCCGTCGTAATTAGATCGATAGCGAAGTGATACTCCAGTAGATCAATTCTCGGCTCTTCGCGAACACGAGCCAGCAAACTCTGCTCGATCTCTCGCCCCGTCGTGTCCTTGTGATGAAGAATCCGTCGGGCGGTATGCCCTCCCTCACGACCGAGTTCAATAATCTCTTCTCCAGTATCTGAGAGTGTCCCATCGAAATGCACCCCCCAATCGATCAGCTCCTGAATGGCCTGTGGTCCCTCGCTGACGATCTGGCGGACTATTGGTTCAGGACAGAGTCCCGCTCCGGCATCTAGGGTATCCGCGACGTGCTTGTCGAAGGAGTCATCATCGCTCTGCACGCACGCGATACCACCCTGCGCCCAAGTCGTATTGGCGCTCCCTGCATCCCGTTTGGTAATGACAGCTACGCGCCCGTGTTGAGCCGCTCGCAAAGCGAAGCTCAGACCCGAGATTCCGCTGCCGACGACAATAAAGTCATAGGTTCTCACAGAATTCCTTTACCCCGTAGGAGGCACTGTGTAAACGGGAATTCTATCGAGACGTACACTGTAAATAGCGTCTTTTTGTCGGAGTATATGTCCCCCGTTCACTCGATCCTAAGCATCAGCCATTGCCTCACCCATCACTCCGGGAGTCGGATCGACGCCACCGCCATCGCGGCAATTCCTTCCTTCCGTCCCACGAAGCCCATCGCTTCATTGGTCGTCGCCTTGATTCCCACTGCATCGACAGTAATGCCGAGTGCTGCGGCAATTTTCTCTTTCATCATCGGAACGTGGGGCATCATCTTCGGCTCTTCAGCGATCAGGCTGCTGTCCACGTTCTCGATCACTCCGCCCTGGGCAGCAACCAATTCGGCTGCCTTTTGCAAAATAACTAAACTACTGATCCCCTCGATGCTATCATCGGACGGAGGAAACCAATATCCGATATCACGCTCACCGATCGCTCCGAGGACCGCATCAGCGATCGCATGACTCAGCACATCGGCATCCGAGTGCCCAGACAGGCCGCGCGCGTGCGGAATCGTGACGCCGCCGATCACCAAGGGGCGCCCCTCTGCAAAAGCGTGGACATCATATCCTATGCCGGATCGGTATCGCATGATCTTCAAAGCAGTCCGTCGAAGGAAATCTTCCCGTTGCTGGCGATGATCGAAAACGCTCCTTCTTTTTCATTGGTCGGAGTCAGAATCGACGTTCCACCGGCTCTTTCGAGCAGAACCTGTCCTGCCGCGATGTCCCAGAGGCTGATTCGCTCTTCAATATACGCATCCAATCGGCCACAGGCGATGTAGACCATCGCGAGTGCTGCACTCCCCATCATGCGCATTTTTCTCACGCGAGGCGCGATCACTCGATAGCGAGCCAGACCGGATTCGATGGACTCGGGCGACTTAGAAAATCCGACCGTGATGATCGCCTCACTCAATTCAGTTCGCTGACTGGAATACATCGGCTCGCCGTTTCGCGTGGCTGGACCTTCAAAATCGGCGACGAACATTTCGTCCATTATCGGATCGTAAATCACCCCGAGAGCTAACTTGTCTCCCTGTCGCAAGGCGATGGAAATGCAGAAATGGGGAATGCCGTAGTAGTAGTTCACCGTTCCATCGATAGGATCGACGATCCAATGCTGATCACTGCTCGAATCCCCCGCCAAGCCCTCCTCGCCAAAGATCGCATGCCCTGGAAAAACAGATAGGATGCGACCCTCGATCAGTTTTTGACTCTCCACATCCAACGCCAGCTTGATGTCGTGCGCTTTCAACACATCGACTTCGAGCGACTTTCCGAAGTGTGTCCGCAATAGCTCTCCCGCCTCTCTGGCAGCAGAGCAGGCCAATTCAAGTTCCGGTGACATGGCAAATCAAAGCCCCCACTCGGGTTCTCAGTGCGCGTGGCAGAATTCCTCGAAGCGATCCAATCCCTTCTTGATTACTTCTAGGCTCGTCGCATAGCTGAAGCGAATCGAGTGATCGTGTCCGAAGGCACGGCCAGGCACGGCGGCAACATGATAGCGAGAAAGTAACTTCTCTGCCAAATTGACGGAACTAAGTCCCATCTTGGTGGTATCAACTAGGAAGTAGAAAGCCCCTTCCGGCTCGATCACATCGATGTTCCGGATTTTCAATAG
The DNA here is from genome assembly GCA_039806885.1 of Verrucomicrobiales bacterium. GTDB lineage: Bacteria > Verrucomicrobiota > Verrucomicrobiia > Verrucomicrobiales > DEV007 > Arctic95D-9. The sequence continues at coordinate 2,747 of JBDHQE010000149.1, read as the reverse complement.
GCGACTCATCATGTATTGACGGCGCATATCATACTCTTCAACCATCTCCTGCACGAATCCCTGATCACCTTGGAGGGCCGCCAGCGCTCCGTATTGGGCGAAGGTAGTAGCGTTCGATGTGGTGTGACTCTGGAGCGTATCGATCGCCTCGGCGATCTCCGCAGGAGCAGCGGTATAGCCCAATCGCCAACCAGTCATGGAGTACGCCTTGCTGAATCCGTTGATCGTAATCGTGAGACGTCTCGCTTCCTCGCTGACAGAGGCGGTAGAAACGTGCTTTTTCTCGTTGTAGATCAGCTTTTCGTAAATTTCATCAGAGAGAATCAGAATATCCTCAGAGGCGGCCACTTCCACCAGAGCTTCCAGCTCTTCCTTCGAATACACCGACCCGGTAGGATTGTTTGGGCTGTTGAGAATCAGCATTCGAGTCGATCCGCCGATGGCCTTTTCGAATTCATCGGGAGTCAGTTTCCAATTATTTTCCTTTTTGGTCTCCACCACGTAAGGCTCGGCACCAACCAAGCGGACCATCTCTGGATAGCTCGTCCAATAAGGAGCGGGGATGATGACCTCATCATCGGGATCGACACAGGCTAGGATCGCGTTGTAGCAGGAATGCTTCGCTCCACAGTTCACGGAGATTTCGCTGGGTGAGTAGTCTAGCCCGTTCTCTGTCTTCAGCTTATTCGCGATCGCCTTGCGCAATTCCGGAATTCCATTCACGCTGGTGTATTTGGTCTTTCCTTCCTGAAGGGCATTGATCGCCGCGTCTTTAATGTGCTGAGGGGTATCGAAATCGGGTTCACCGGCTCCGAAACTGACGACATCCAGTCCTTGTTCTCTCATTTCTCTGGCCTGAGCCGTAATGGAGAGAGTGATGGAGGGACTAATCTGGGCGAACTTCTGGGCGATCAAACTCATATCTGGTGAATGGGATGGGGATTCTCGATCCCGGCTTCTCCGATCACTCGAACTCCTGATCGATTCTCCAGAAGCTGCAGAGTGGCCTAGTGGGCCGGGCCTAGTGCATACAAATCTCCCGCATGAACGGGAACTTGGTGATGGCTCGACCGCAACTCCGTGAACAATGCGGACAGATTCCCTAACCGATTTGAAGCAGGATTCAAGCAAAATGCCACAACAGCTTGGATTTTCTTCTCAGGATCGCACTGATGAGAAATGCGAAATTCTCCACTCGCAAATCCTCATCTTGCAGGACAGTCCATCTCGCGCTATGACAGGGGTGACTCTCGCATGGCCAATCGAACTCAAATCTACGCCTTTGTCGGCACCGACGAAGCTATGGTCCAAGAATCCGCGCTGAAGCAGGCTCGTCAACTGGCTCCAGCGGACAACGATTTCGGGCTGGAGATCATCGCAGGAATAGCGGATAATGCAGGCCAAGTCGGTCCCATCATCGGTAGGACTCTAGAGGCGATTCGGACACTCCCCTTTTTCGGAGGTGACAAGGTAGTGTGGCTTCAGGAAGCAAACTTTTTCGGAGATACGGAAACTGGAAAAGCGGAAGCTAGTGTATCTGCGCAGGAGACGCTGATGAACTACCTAGAAGGCGGGTTGCCTCCCGATGTCACCTTTATCCTCAGTGCTACGGCCATCGACAAGCGCCGCTCCTTTTACAAGCGACTGGGAAAAGTCGCGAAGATCACGGTTCATGATCGCCTAGATGCAACCAAATCAGGCTGGGAGCGAGCCGTGATGCAACACGTCAATGATCGAGCGAATGCACTGGGGTTAAAATTCTCTCGTTCGGCTCTGGAGCGTTTTACCCTTCGTGTCGGAGCCGATACTCGCTTTATCGACGCCGAACTCGAGAAACTGTCTCTCTACATCGCCGAGAAATCTGTGAGCGATCATGATATCGATGCAATCGTCTCCCAGAGCCATACGGGATTCATCTTCGATATCGGCGAGGCGATCTCGCATCAAAACCTGCCTCTAGCCCTGAAACTAATCGACTTCCAACTTCGCCGAGAAGAAAGTCCGATCACAATTCTTCTCGCCGCCATTGTTCCCAAAGTGCGAAGCCTCCTTTACGTCCGCGATCTGATGGACCACTACAAGCTCTCCGTGAGTCACAACTACCGTGATTTCCAGCAGCAGATGACAGCACTGCCTCCCGAGGCAACGAGTCATCTCCCCCGATCAAAGGACGGTGGGGTGAATCTCTATCCCCTCTTCCTCGCCACGTCTGCAGCCAGTAAATTCACCCTAACTCATCTTCGATCCGCTTTTGAAGCTTGTTTGGAAGCAAATCTGCGACTCGTGACCACCTCACTAGATCCGAAAGTGGTTCTCCATCAGCTCGCGGCTCGAATTCTGACAGGAGGCGAGGCTCCTCGTCGATAGAACGACGATCATCCCTTCCCCATCGTCCTCTCGCGCAGTCGCCTCTCAATCCGATTTGTCAGCCAGCGCTCGCTCTCTTGGATCGCCTGCTGCTGATCTCCGGCGATAAATACTGACGATTCTCGGGTCCTGTACCACAGCTCCACCAGAGCTTGGAGTTTTCCCGCTTCGCTTTGATGTGGGCTCTGCTCTAGCTCATTACAAAAACTCCGATTTCGCCGCTCGGCAGATAAGGTAGGCTCAGTCCCTCTCCGTCCGTGCGCCCAACTCGCAGCATCCTCGGCATAGGCCACCATCCGATCAAGCAAAATGCCTGGCAATTTAGATCGACGCTGAATGCCTGCCTTCACGGACTGTCCACCGATTTTTTTGCGCGGAAT
>JBDHQE010000148.1:0-9426 GCA_039806885.1 Verrucomicrobiales bacterium | reverse complement strand
TGCACGAATACACGCTCGTCTCCTGTCGCTTTCACTAGGACCTCGCTCCCCGCCGCCAGAGCAGCGGTTCCCTTGGGTGCTTCGATTGTCCCATGGTTCTCCACCGTCCGGGCGATCAGGATCACGTCCCTCTCGCTGCCGGTTACTTTTCCCAGATTGACCACGGAAGCCGTTGAATCCCCCTGAAAACGCATATCCTGCCCCGCGAGGAAATCACCATCCGGCAGATCGAGAGTCGAGGCGATGAAGCCCGCCGTGTTGATGACTCCGCTCGCACCCACGAGCACTCCGTTGGGATTGATGAGATAGACCTGCCCATTTGCTTCGAGATTCCCGTAAATCTGGCTGGGATTGCCACCGAGCACGCGATTGAGCGCCGCACTGGTCGCTGAAGGCTGAACGAACTTCGTGGTGCTGCCCGCCGGAATGGAAAAATCCTGCCAGTGGATGATAGCCCGATCCGTGAGCTGATTCACCGTGAGCGTCGATTCGCTCGTCGAAATCGTCGCCTGCCCAGCTCTTACTTGCCCGTCAGTGGGATTGGCTCTGACAAAGGAGCTAATCCAGAGAGGAGCGATGATCAGGAGCGAAAGCGACCGCCACCAAAGGGCGGCATATCCGGTGAAGAATCTCAGAAAGTTCTGACTCGGCTTCATGCGATGGGAGGGGAGCGATGGGCGAAAAGAGGAAGTATCCTACTCTTCGCATAAACAGTGACTAATGATAGCCCTTATCTCAGAGCAATCTTTCTGTCAATCGAATTCTCAAGGTTTCCTGATATGCAAGGTATTATTTTTCAGGTACTTTCGCTATCAATCGAGATGCTGTATTCTCCGTTACAGATTGGATCCTGTACTGCGCGCTAACTGGCTCGACTTGGACCTTTATTTCTCCCGCGATTACGCACTTCGATCTTCCGGTTTTTGAGGGTACAGCTCATGAGTCTTCGCCCTCTCCTAGTCGAATTCTACCGATACGCTGCAATTCACAATTCACCGTCTAGTCTCGCTCCTTCATGCGCACAATTCATCGCATCTGTTACGAACACTTTTTCGGTTTCATCCTAGCTCCCCTCTTCCTCTCTGTTTCGGGAACGGCTTCGGGCCAAGCGTATCCTCCCAAAGTAGCCGCTACAGAGATCGCGTCGCTCGTTGCAAGCAAAATTTCGCCTCATCCTCGACTCCTGATTCCAACAGGAGGGTTCAAGGCTTTGATCGAGGCTAAAACAGAATCTCCGCAACTTCAGCTTCTTTCAAAACGAATCGTAGCTGATGCAGAAGAGATATTGAATACGAAGCCAGTTCAACGAGAACTCGCAGGCAAGCGTCTTCTCGGGAAGTCCCGGATTGCTGTACGCCGGATTCTGACACTGGCGATGGCCTATCGACTCTCTGGAACGGAGGAATTTCTGAAGCGAGCGACTGGTGAAATGCTGACGGTTAGCGAATTTTCCGACTGGAACCCTTCACACTATCTCGACGTCGCCGAAATGACCTTTGCCATGGCGATTGGGTACGATTGGCTTTATGATGATCTGCCCGAGAGAGAGCGGACTCAGATTCGCGATGCGATTCTGAACAAAGGCGTGCGCGTTCCGCTGAAGGGAAAGTTCGCTGGATGGACAAAAGCTCGGAACAATTGGGGACAGGTCTGTCATGGCGGAATGGTCGCCGGCGCATTAGCTACGATGGAGGACGATCCGAAATCCGCCGTTCTCACCCTAGTGCGCGCTCTGGAGAATCTGCCGATTTCCATGTCCGCCTATGATCCCAAAGGGGCGTATCCCGAGGGACCGGGCTACTGGTCCTACGGCACTACCTATAATGCTCTGCTGATCGCGATGCTCGAATCCGCACTAGGAGAGAGTTTCGGGCTGGATCAGGCACCCGGTTTCTCCCTCACAGGAGCTTACCCGGCCCTCATGACTGGCTCCTCCGGCGAGTCATTCAACTATGCCGACGGAGGATCGAGACGTGGGGTAGAACCAGTGCTCTACTGGTTCGCACATCGCTTTCAGCATCCTGCCTGGCTGCATGGGAGCGATGCCTATCTGAGCCAGACTTTATCGAGAAAAGTGGACAGAGCAGGAGAGGGAGATCGCTTTTTCGCCTTAATGCCCCTCTGGTTTCATGCACAAGACTGGGAGACTTCTCAAAAAGCTGCCAGCGGTGATCTCCCCCTACATTGGACGAGCGAAAGCCGTGTCCCCATCTCTGTTCACCGCAGTTCTTGGGAAGATCCCAAGGCCGTCTTTCTAGGTGTCAAGGCAGGCTCGCCTTCTGACAATCATGCACACATGGACATCGGCTCTTTCGTGCTCGATTCCGATGGAGTGCGCTGGGCGATTGATCTGGGGGCAGAAGGATACAATGGCATCGAGTCTCGTGGCATGAGCCTCTGGAGTATGAAGCAGAACTCAGATCGCTGGACAATTTTTCGTCAAATGAATCACAGTCACAATACGCTAGTGATCGATGATGCTCTCCAGACGGCGGCGGGTCACGCAGAAATCATCCGCTTTTCAGACTCCCGCGACTTCCCCCACACGGTCGTGGATCTGACTCCGGTGTATCAGACCCAAGTATCGAAGGCGATCCGGGGTTTCGCCCTGTTGCCGAACGGCGAAATTCTGATTCACGATCAGATCACTGGACTGAAGCCTGGAGCACGTGTCCGCTGGGGAATGGAGACCCGAGGGAAGCCGAAAATTTCGGGAACTTCGCAAATGATTCTTCGGCAGAAAGAAGCCTCTCTCACGATGCGAATCGGGGGGAATGAGGGACTCGTCTGGGAATGGATCGATACGTCGGCTCCACGCCAGGCATGGGATTCTCCGAACCCCGGCACAGGGATGGCTGCATTCACCGCAGTCGCACCTAGCTCTGGAGAGCTGGATCTGATCGTAATCCTCACTCCAGGAAGTCGAGAAAGCACCGCACTGGATCAAATCAATCAAAGCTCGCCTCTGGAGTGGAGTGCCCCTCTACGCAGCAAGGACTAAGCGCACGGACCGAAGAGAATACCGAATTCCGAACGCGCTGAGAAGAGCCATTCTTACTCCCCCTGCCTCTCGATCTCAGCATCGAGCATGTGTTTCGCTAGCTGGTAGCCGCCTTTGTCGGCGTTGTGACGGAGCTGGCTGAAGATCGTGTCGACTTTCACTTGGCTCAGACGACAGAAGTGATGGACGGTGGCGATGAGATCCTTTCTCTCGCTGGAGTCTCGTAGTTCTTTTTCGAGGAGCTGATTGGCGTAGCCGATGGCGGCGGCTTGGGCGAAAAGCTCGGCTCCGATCTCGACGAAGCGGCCGAGAATGGCTTGCTTTTTCTCTAGCTTCGGCCCGTGGCGCAGCATGGCGTGAAAGAGTGTACGGGCGAGCTTCTTGCTCCGCGAGCGAATGCGACGGGCCTCGGACCGAAACTCGGCACCGGCGACGGAGGCTCCGCAGAGAGTTGGGAGCCAGAGGGTCGGATACCAGAGTCCGTAGTGCCAACCCGCTTTGATCGCGGCGAGGATTCGGGTTCCGATGGGGAGTGTCGAGTTCAGGACAGGAGCGCCTACTTTCAGGTGCGGGTCCAGAGCTTCGCGAGCGATGAGCAGGCGCATGATCTCGCTGGAACCTTCAAATATGGTATTGATTCGGCTGTCGCGGAGGAAGCGCTCGACGGGGATCGCTTCCTCGCCTCTAGCGGCGAGAGACTGGGCTGTCTCATAGCCACGTCCGCCCCGGATTTGCATGGTGTCGTTGACGATTTCCCAACCTCGCTCAGTGCCCCACATTTTGGCAAAAGCGGCCTCGAGCCGAATGTCTGATTTCTTGTCGCGGTCCACGAGCAGTGAGACGTAGCGAACCATGGCCTCCATGGCGAAAGTCTCGGCTTTGATGCGGGCGAGCATCTGGGCGACGGCTTCGTGGCGTCCGACGGGCGCTCCCCACTGCACTCGCTCGGCAGCCCAATGTGTGGCCCAGTCGAGACAGCGTCGTGCCATGCCGACACAAGCGGCAGGTAGGGTGATGCGTCCTGTGTTCAGAGTGGTGAGCGCGATTTTTAGCCCCCGTCCCTCTTCGAGAATTAGGTTTTCTTTAGGAACGCGAACTTTGTCGAAGTGAATGACGGCATTGTAGAGCGCATGGAGTCCCATGAAGTGGCAGCGATGGGCGACTTTCACTCCCGGCGTGCTGGCATCGACGATGAAGGCGCTGATCTTGGGCCGCTCGGGCGACGATCCAACCATACGGGCCATCACGACGAGAACTTTGGCCCGTGTACCATTCGTACACCAGAGTTTCTCACCCGAGAGGATGTATTCGCCCGTCGCTTCGTCGTAGGTGGCGGTGGTCTCGATCTTGGCCGGGTCAGAACCGACGTTCGGCTCAGTGAGGGCGAAGGCGGAGATCTCACCTTTCGCGCAGCGCGGCAGGTAGGCTTGCTTTTGCTCCTCGGTGCCGAACACGAGCAGCGGCTGCGGCACGCCGATGGACTGATGGGCGGAGATCAGGGCAGTGAGGTTGCCGCAGTGCGATCCGAGCAGCATGGCGGCCCGGGAATAGTTCATCTGAGAAAGGCCGAGTCCGCCGTATTGTTTGGGAATTTTGATACCGAAGGCTCCGAGCTTCGCCAAGCCGTCGATGACTTCATCGGGGATTTCACCTGTGCGGTCGATCTCGTCTGGATCGACTTTCTTTTCGAGGAAATCGGAGAGTTGGTCAAGAAAGGCATCGCCCTCGGATCTGTCCTCGGCGCTTTGGGCAGGGAATAGAAAAATCGAATCGAAGAGCGGATGCCCGAGAAAGAGCGATCCACCAAAACTGCCACTCGGTCCTGCCTCGACACGCGAAGCCTCGGCCAGTTCGAGCGCGGCTCGTTCCTCGGGAGTCATTTTCGATGTGTCGATGATGGGTTGGTGGGGCGTGTCCATGGCGTTTGATCGGGTGGAGTGGGTGAAGAAGAAGTTGGTGAAAGAAACGAATAGTGGCGAATCAGGTGGCAGTGCGTTCCGAGAGGATGGACTGATATTTCATCGGGCCGCCTCGGAAGGGTGCGTATCCCGTGCCGAGAACCATGGCCAGATCGATGGAGTCGGCATCGGCGACGATTTTTTCGTCTAGGCAGAGCTGAGCTTCGTGGCTCATGCAGTCGGCGAGCTGGCGAGCGATATGGTCGAGTCCGGGCTGATCTTGGTTGCACTGGAAGACGCGCGGGGTCTCGCGTCGATGATCGTAGTCATAGAAACCCGATCCGCTCTTCCGTCCGATTTTTCCCTCGCTGGTGAGCTGGTCGAGCAGGGCGGGAATGGCGAATCGCTCCCCGAAGGCGGCGGTCATGGTGGAGGCGACGTGTCCGGCGACATCTAGTCCGATCTCATCGAGCAGGCGCAGCGGTCCCATGGGCATCCCGAAGTCGAGCATGGCCTGATCGATGCGTGCGACGGAGACTCCCGATTCCACGAGTCGTGCAGCCTCCACGAGGTAGGGCATGAGGATGCGATTGACGAGAAATCCGGGCGAGTCTTTCACTACGACGGGCGTTTTTCCCAAGGCGCGAACGAAGGCGAGCGCCCGCTCGACCGTCTCGGGTGAAGTCAGCTCGGTGACGACGATCTCGACCAGCTTCATGCGACTGACGGGATTGAAAAAGTGGATGCCTAGGATGCGCTCGGGATGGGTGATGCCGTCGGACTTCGCCAACTCGGTGATGGGCAAGGCGGAGGTATTGGTGGCGAGGACAGTGCGATCCGAACTGCGCACGCAGAGGTCTGCGAAGATTTTCTTTTTCACTTCAAGATTCTCAACGGCGGCCTCGATGACGAGATCGCAGCCGCGCAGGGAGACAGGATCGGCGGTCGGGGCGACGAGATCGCGTTTTCGCTCGGCTTCGTGAGGGGTGAAAATGTGGCGACGCACGGCCTCGTCGAAGAGTCGAGCGACAGATTTCATCCCCTGAGCGACGCGGGCGGCGTCGATGTCAGCGAGCAGGACAGGAATGCCGCGTGCGGCGGTGAACTGAGCAATGCCCGAGCCCATGACCCCGGCTCCGATGACGGCGGCGCTCCGAGTCGGCGGGAGAGATCGGATATCCACACCCTCGTCGTAGCGGCGACTTTTGGCGTCCTCTTGGAGAAAAAACAGACGGATCAACTGATGCGTCGTATCGCCTTCGACCAATTCGAGAAAAGCGTTCCGTTCTCGCTCAAAGGAAGCTGCCGTGCTAGCCTGCGGAGACATTCCGGCTCGGCTGACAACATCGAGGGCGGTTAGCAGAGCGGGATAGTGTCCATGAGTTTTCGCCAAAAGCTGTCGCTGAGAACTCTGGCGGATGAGAGCGGCGACGAGAGGATTATTGGTCCAGAAGTGCGTTTTTCTCTGGGACGAACGGCCTTGGATCAGGGCGATGGCGCGTTCGAGCAGTCGCTCTTTCGGCACGATTTCGTCGATGAGACCGACATGTTTGGCACCACCAGCGTCCAACTGTTTGCCCGAGAGAATGAGGGAGAGCGCCTTCGGCAGTCCCAAGAGGCGAGGGAGACGGGTGGAGCCTCCCCAAGCCGGGAGAAGGCCGAGCTGGGTCTCCGGGAAGCCGATTTTCGTCGAATGGCTGTCGCTGGCGATGCGCTGGCGGCAGGCGAGGGCGAGTTCGAGCCCACCTCCGAGGCAGGCACCGTGGATAGCGGCGACGGTGGGAAGGCGAAGGCGGGCGATGGATTCGAAAACCTGCTGCCCACGCGTGATCATGGCCGAGAGAGCTTCTCCGCGCAGGGAGCCGAGCGAGTGCAGGTCTGCTCCGGCGAGGAAGACTTTCGCCTTGGCGCTGAGGATCACGAGGCCCTTGGCACCGCAGGTGGAGAGCTGCCCGATGGCGGATTCCAGCTCAGTGAGGAAGGCATCATCGACGAGATTGATCGGTCGCTCAGCATTGTCCAGCGTGAGAACGGCGATACCATCCATGATCTGAAGGCTGAGGCGAGACGTGGTTTCTGAGTTCATGGAGAGAGATGGGTTACATGGCGAAGAAGGATTAAATCACAGGCGTTCGAGCCAGGCGGCACCGCCTTGGCCTCCACCGATGCAAAGGCTGATCAGTGCTCGTTTTTTTCCAGAACTCTGGAGTTGTTTCAGAACGGTGAGGACGAGTCGTGCTCCGGTGGCACCGACCGGATGTCCCAGCGCGATGGCTCCCCCGAGAAGATTGAGCCTGTCCTCGGGGATGGCTAAGCCGGAAAAATCCTCGCTTTTCAGAAGCTTGAGAACGGCCAGAACTTGGGCGGCGAAGGCCTCGTTGATCTCGATCAAATCCGCCTCCTCGGGTCGCAGACCGGTGCGCTGGTGGAGCTTCCGAATCGCGAAAGCGGGGCCGAGTCCCATGCGTCGCGGATCACATCCACTGTAGGCGTAATCGACGAGTCGCCCCAGAGGCTCCAGCCCCAGAGACTCGGCGCGTTTTTCATCCATGGCGAGCAGGGCGACGGCTCCATCGGTGATCTGCGAGCTATTCCCCGCCGTGACAGTACCCGTCTTCGGCTCGAAGACGGGGCGGAGCCGGGCGAGCGCCTCGATGGTTTGGTTTTCGCGGACACCGTTGTCTTTGTCCACATAGCCCTGAGAGGTATTCGGCAGATAGACAGGGATGATTTCTTTCGCCAATTCTGCGCGTCCAGCGGTGGATTTGCGATGCGAGGACAGGGCGAAGAGATCCTGCTCCTCGCGAGAGATACCGTAGTCGCGGGCGACGAGCTCCGCCGTCTCGCCCATGTTCATGCCGGATACGGGGTCGGTCAGTCCGAGTTTCAGACCCACCACGGGAGCGAAGTCCGAGGGTCGGAATCGGATGGCGGCAGCCGCCCTGCCGCCCGCAGTTTTCGCTCGCGACAGAGCCGCGAACTTGGCGGCAGCCGCCAAAGGGAAGAAGAGAGGGATGCGGCTCATGTTTTCCGTGCCTCCCACGATAAAGACTTCGCCGTGCCCGGCGGCGTGGCGATCAGAGGCGGTAGTCAGGGCCTCGAGTCCGCTGGCGCAGTTGCGATGCACGGTCATCGCCGGAATGCTCTGCGGCAGTCCGGCTCTCAGGGCGATCACGCGGGCGATGTTCGCGGCGTCGGCAGGCTGGGAAACGCAGCCGAAGATGACTTCATCGACGATTTCGGGATCGATTCCGGTGCGACTCAACAGGGTCTGAATGACGACTCGACCCTGTTCAACCGCGTCGATCGTCGCGAAATCGCTGCCCATTTTCAAAAACGGCGTGCGGACGCCATCCACGATGACGAACGATCTTTCTGCGCTGGTGCTCATATTTCAAATACTGTTGTGGGTTCTTCCGGTTCGCAGGGGATATGCGTGGATTCCGTAGTGGATCGATGATCGACGAGCCGCTCTTCTTTCAGAGCTCGCCCGACACCCTGAAGTTCGCGCATTTGCTCGGGAGTGTGAAACTCGATATGGTTGGGAGTCAGCTCGGTGACTTCGCGGAAGCGATTTTCGATTTCCTCTCGGAGCGAATCCTGGGAGCCTTCTCCTCGCGAGACGACGTGGACGATGATCTCATCAGGTGCGTGAAGATCATTATCGCGCTTCCGTAGCTCAATTTGCCAAGCACCGACGCGATCCATATCATCGAGAAGGACCTCTAATTCGTTGAAATTTACCAAAGTGCCTTTCACCTTGTCCAAGTGGAGGCGTTTGATATCCGAGACGCGGGAGATCTGACCGATCAGGCGAGGTATACGACGACCGCATCCGGGGCAGGGTGCATAAACGAGTCCTCCCGAGATGCTATCGCCGGTTCGATAGCGGATCACCACGCTGCCGCGACTATCGAGCGGGGTGAAGACGATTTCGCCAGGTTCTCCTTCGCCGACAACTTCGCCCGTATCCGGATTGATGATCTCGATGATGGCGAAATCGGGTGAAATATGGAAGCCAGTCGGTGTTCCATCCGGACTGCCGGGGCATTCAGGGAATGCGATCTTCGCTTCGGTGAAGCCGTAGGTGGACATGACATCGACTTTCTCCGCGCCTAGTTCCGCGCACAAAGCACGCAATTTTCGCCGAGTGCCCGCTGGTGTTTTCTCACCACCAAGCACGATTTTGCTCAAATTCGGAACACGAATCCCCTTCTCCGTCGCTATCTGAAGCAGGTGATAGATGAAAGTCGGCATCCCGATCAGAGCATCGGGTTTCACCTTGCCGAGCAGGCGCACATTGGCCTCCGTTCCCATGGACTTGCCGCCACCGGTGGAGAGCATGAAGGTGCCGTAACCCGTACCGGCGTAATGAGTCTGCCAAAAGGCGAGATGTGGGGCGAAGGGGAAGAGGTTCAGGTGGCGATTGCTCCGACTAGACTCACAGATCTCCATCATGCGACGACCTGTGATGGCGAGGATGTCGAGGTCGTGGCTCGTGTAGAAAAACGGAACTGGCTCGGCGGA
>JBDHQE010000147.1:0-9444 GCA_039806885.1 Verrucomicrobiales bacterium | reverse complement strand
CATGATCAGCATCCACTTCAATGCAGTAGAGCAAGGTAGCGCCCCGGCCTCTGGCTCTCTGACGATGATCGCTGCAAAAGCGAAAAGCGCTCGTGAATACGAAATTGACAAAGCTTTCGCCGAAGGTTTGGCCGCTGCCTGCTCAGCGGGTGTGCGCCAGTTTCTACCAAACTCGAAAAACAAGGGTGTGATCACCGACGGACATTTGCATGGTGGCCTAGGATCGAATTTCTTTTATCAACTCAATCGACAGGAGCACATGAAAGGGAAGCCGAAATGCTTCCTCGAGGTGGAGTTCCTCGATAATCCAACTGTCGAAGCTGGCCTGCTGAAAGGAGACCGCCCATCAAAATTTCGGGTGATCGCCCGATCTATCGCCATGTATCTGATCGACACAGTCGTACCCGGAACTGCGAAGAAATAGTGTGCAGTTCTCAGCGAACTCGTTCCATCGCCTCGGCAGCATTCTTCTCGATTTGCGCCCAATTCTTCGCTCGGATGACCTCACGAGGAGCGATCCAGCTTCCACCAACCGCTGCAACCAAGGGAGAAGACAGCCAGCTTTCCAGGTTCTGAAGATTGATTCCACCCAGCGGCAGATATTTCGCTCCGAGATGAGCATAGGGTGCCGCGATGTTCTTCAGATGGGCCAGACCTCCGGCTGATTCAGCGGGAAAGAACTTCAAGAGACGACAACCCTCGCGCAGTGCCAGATCGACCTCGCTTGGCGTCATCACCCCAGGACCGAAGGGAAGCCCCACTGTCCGCGCATGACGAACCACCTCCTGATTGATACCAGGTGAAACCCCGAACTCCGCACCTGCAGCGACTGCCTCATCGACCTGCTCCGTATTCAAGATGGTTCCGATACCGAGCCGCATTTCCGGCAGAGCGGAGCGAATCGCCGCCGCAGCCTCTAGTGCGACAGGCGTACGCAATGTCAGCTCCATCGCATTGATCCCGCCTCGTAGCAGTGATTCCGCGAGCGGTACTGCCGATGCAAGTTCGTCGATCACCAGCACTGCGACGATTCGCGATTGGCTCAGTGCCTGACCTAAGTCAGTATCAGGGGCAAAATGGTTCATAGGGAGGGGGCGATATGAGGGATATGAGGCAACGAAGAAGGCGAAACACGCTTCGAAAGAAGAACAGAACTCCCCACTGCGGATTCAATTAAATGATCCGCATTTCTTCACTTCGTCAAGCGATCCGGAAGGATCATAGAGCCATGCATTGAGCGGACGCAGTCGCTGAACGAAGAGTGATAGAGCGATTGCGTCGCACAGTGCTTGTGCAACGAACCCTTGCACTCGTTGAGTCCGTCTCTAGAGGGGTGCTTGTTGCTATTTTTACTGAATTCGCGCACCCATCTCCGTAAGGAGAACAATGGTGCGATGGTCCAAACGTCGCCCTTCTCCCAAATCCTGACAGATAGGCTTGTATCTCCTCATTTCCCCGGAATCGTCTTCGCCTCGATGGTTGCCTGATTCCGGAGTGAAGCATTGAAGGTCGATGTCGCTGTGATCTTGAGCACGAGAGATTTCCCCAAATATCTTTTCGTCTTACCCTTTGTCTGGATCAGCTTCTTCGTGTTCGGGGTTACCGCGACCGTAATCGGAACTTTCTGTCCGTTGCTTAAAGCGGTGGTACGATATTTTCCCGTGGTGACTGCGCCTGTGATATTTCCCCCTTTAGTATACTTGACGGCAAAAAACGAATTACCTTTCGTTCCGCGTATGAGCTGGGCATCCGGACGAGCCCCACGGTTGGTCACCACGGCAACTCCTTTCACCGCCTTCGCCTTCTGGGACTTTAGCACCAGCTTCTTGCCCGTCGCCTTGGCGGCATTCGGGCCGACTGTTATCAAGGGATTTGTGGTACGGAAGTCCAGCGTCATTGTGTTACTTACGGCTCTGCTAATGATCGCATGGGAAGGCGTGGTAGTAGCGATCCCGACGAGACCGACCAGAAGAAGTAGAACTAGATTTTTCATGCTGAGAAGGGGCGTTTAGCCCCAATAATGGCTAACAGATTCTGTTTTCGTGAGGGCGATGAATTGAAAGGCTTTCGTGACGACAGGTGTAATCGGGTGATTTGATAAAGAGTTTTAGCGCAGTTCCTCTCGCTTCATGCGTTTCGCGTAGCTGCGCCGCTTGTTATAGGGGATTTTGAATGCGGACGATTCGGAATCCGATAGTGTCATTCCTGACTAGCGGGTTCCAACTGTAGCGCCGTGCGCAGGTTACAAAAGTTGCGTTGTAAACCCAAGCGCCGCCTCGAGTTATCCGGACCGTACCTGACACAGGACCATGCGGATTGTTCGTCTCTGAGCCGTAGTAATTGGGCGCATTCCAATCCCAGCACCACTCCCACACATTCCCCGCCATGTCATATAGGCCGTAACCATTTGCGGCAAAGTCCTTGACTGGGTTAGTGTACGGCCGAACGCCATCATCGTAGGCCGGATGGGGGGCACCGGTCTGACTCTGATCGTAGTATGCACCGCCTACATCCCCGCCGCTACCAATGTAGTTTGCCAAGGCATGGCTGATCTCGTCTGTTCCCCAAGGAAATCGTTTCCCTTCCACACCACCCCGCGCCGCCTTTTCCCACTCGGCTTCCGTCGGCAAACGGTAGCCGTTTGCTGCCCAGTTCGCCTCCGGCACGCTGTTCCCTGTTCGGTACACGAAGCCGTTCACCCGATAAACAGGAGCCAAACCCTCCTTCTCGCTTCGCGCGTTGCACCACTTTACTACGTCGAACCAACTCACTAAGTAGACAGGATGGTCCTCTGCCTTTCCCCTACCAAGGGCTAGGTCCGAGTATCCATTCGTCACCGCCCACGCACGTACCTCGTCCCACTGCGCCTTCGTTGTGGTGGTCTCGGCCATATAGAAAGCATTAAGCGTCACCTCTGTTGGCTCCTGGAAGTTTGCGTCCACGTCCCCGCTCGTAGGCCCCATTGTGAAGCTCCCGCCGGGAATAAGAACTAAATCGCTGGGAATCGGAGGGTCTACACCGTCATCAGCTAGGACACGAAATTGCATCTTCGTGCTATAGCCTCCAGGCCAGTCCTTTCCCGCGTTCCAGACGATTTTTTTTGCAGTTCCCACACTCACACCCTCTCCGATATCCCCCGTTACGGAATTTGCTGGCACTGTCCAAGTCGTTCCCTCATCAGCTGAAATTTCCAAAAATATCGTCACCTCCGTGAATCCAGGGGCCGCCACATCATAAGTAATATCCACCAATTGAGTTCCGCTTCTCTGGGTTGCAATCACATGATCCACCACCGGATCCGCCCACGCTGGCGAGAACCCGATGAAGAGAAGAGAGCACAAGGCAAGTTGCAGAACTCGGGAAAAGACGAAGTTATTCATGTTCGAAAGGATCGGGCCAATTAGAAAACGAAAGCGATTTGGGCAAGAAAAATAAAGACCGACTCCAATGAGCCGTCGAGCATACGCTCGGGGAACTTTCTCGGCAATTCAAGCCCTATCTGAGGGCTAACATGGCGCGACTATGCTATCTGTTAATGCTGACTTCCGACGTGATCAGTCAAAAAATCTACTGTGCTGGGGTGGCTCTGCGAGCATCCTGTGAGATCTGCTTCTGTCGATTCGATGGCTCGCTTCCTCCAAGGCTTTTTCGCAAAAGACTTGCTTAACCCAACTTTTAGAACTCGAGTCCAAAATTCGCTATTTTCAGGCCTATAAAACGCAAGGATTCTGAAATTCTGGGCTCATGTAACATTTCTTGACAAAACTTCCGCTCGCTTCTGGTCTGCTTGTTCAGAAATAGGACGCCACCGGACAAGGTGTTTCGTATGCGTATTCAGAGGCGGGCCTGCTCCCGACGCACACATGGGCACGAGGACTGACGGCCACCTATGGCTACCATGCGAGCAGCGATCTCATCAGTATCAGCTACAGCGATAGTACACTCGGTATGACGCGCAGCCTTCGGTGCGATGGCTCTACGGTCACTCTCATCGATACTGCTGGGACTATATCTGGAGCTGTTCGCACGAGTTGCTCGGTAGAGTTGGGATCAATGGGGTAACGAAGATGTGGAGGAAGACTCTTTTCGTGCTGCTGCCGCCAAACGATCAGGTCACGGAGACGGAAATTAGGCAGATCGACAGCTGCTTCTGTTCGAGTCCCCTAAAGGCTATAGCGAAAAGTCACAGGAATCTTTTTTCTCTGGAATTTGCCGTAGGAAGTGGAGCATGGTAAATGAACTGTCAGAAAAAAGTTCATGCGTGCTCCCTCTCTCGTTTGTTCCGCTGATGAAGCCATCGCCGCCATTCCTGATGGTGCATGCGTCGCCGTCGGTGGTTTCGTCGGTGCGGCTCATCCAGAATTGCTGACTACTGCTCTGGAGCGCCGCTTTCTCGCGTCCGGGACGCCGACGAATCTCACGCTCTATTACTGCGCCGGACAGGGCGACCGTGGAGAGCGCGGACTGAATCATCTCGCCCATCGCGGCCTAGTGCGCCGCGTCGTGGGGGGCCACTGGAATCTGGCTCCGAAGCTGGGTGCTCTAGCGCTAGCGAACGAAATCGAGGCATACAATTTCCCTCAAGGCGTTCTCTGCGTTCTACTGCGCGAAATCGCAGCGAAACGACCCGGCATTTTCACCAAAGTGGGACTGAACACCTTCATCGATCCCATTCACGGAGGAGGGCGGCTGAATTCTAGGACGACCGAAGATCTCGTCGAGCGAGTGGAGCTGGATGGAGAAACTTGGCTGCGGTACAAAGCGATGCCGATCACGGTCGGACTGATTCGGGCGACGACGGCCGACCGTCAGGGCAATCTGAGCATGGAGCGCGAAGGCTTCATCGGCGAGGTGCTGCCCATCGCTCAGGCTGCGAAAAACCATGGTGGGCTCGTGATCGCGCAGGTCGAGCGGATCGTGGACCGTATCGACGATCCGAAGGCGGTGCGCGTGCCTGGCATTCTCGTAGATCGTATCGTGGTGTCCGATGGCGAAGGACACGACCAGACTTTTTCGGAAACTTTTCAGTCAGCCTTTGTCGAAACCGGAATGGGAGAGGTGGCGATGCCCGCACTCGTTGCGCCCGAACGACGGCTGATCGGGGCGCGTGCGCTGCAGGAAATCCCGTCAGGCAGCATCGTCAATCTCGGAATCGGCTTGCCCGAGGCGGTCGCCGTCCTCGCTGCCGAGACAGGGAGGCTAGCGGATTTCACTCTGACCGTCGAGAGCGGTCCCATCGGGGGAGTGCCCGCGTCGGGCTTGAGTTTCGGATGCAGTTATTACCCGGAGGCGATGATCGATCATCCTTCGCAGTTCGATTTTTACGATGGTGGCGGCATCGACATCGCTGCCCTCGGTGCGGTGGAAATCGATGCTGAGGGAAGCGTCAACGTCACCCACTTCGCCGGACGTTTCGCCGGGATCGGCGGTTTTGCGAATATCTCGCAGGCGGCGAGGCGCATCGTATTCTGCTGCACCTTCCGGGCGGGAAATCTCGAGGTCGCCGTCGAGGACGGACGCTTGCGAATCGTGCGGGAGGGAAAACATCCCAAATTCGTCCGTTCCCTTGAGAATGTCTCCTTCCACGGTCCCTCCGCACTCGCCCGAGGTCAGCAGGTGCTCTACGTCACCGAGCGGGCCGTGTTCGAGCTATCGCCGCAGGGACTCCGCTTGGTCGAGATCGCTCCCGGTATGGATCTGCAACGCCAGATTCTCGAACAGATGGAATTCGCCCCAGAAATCGCTGCCTCTCTCGGACAGATCGATCTCAGCGTCGCGTTCCCATCGCAGCGGCGATGAAGCCTTTGAAGAGCGGATGTGGAGCCGTGGGTTTGCTTTGAAACTCCGGATGAAACTGGACGGCGACGAAAAATGGATGGGAAGGAATCTCGATGATCTCGCCGAGACTTCCATCGAGAGAGGTGCCGACCACCCGAAGTCCTTTTTCTTCCAAAAACGACTGATATTTCTGGCTTAACTCGTAGCGGTGGCGATGGCGCTCGGAGACGGAAGTGCTGCCGTAGAGCTCAGCGACGCGACTATCGGGGAGCAATTTCGCTTTCCAAGTACCCAGACGCATTGTGCCGCCCTTCTCCTGTATGGTTTTCTGCTCCTCCAGCAAACTGATGACGGGGTGAGGCGTGCTCGTGTCAAACTCTGTGCTGTGGGCACCGGCGAAGCCGCAGACGTTGCGAGCGAATTCGATGACCGCAATCTGCATCCCCAGACAGATTCCGAAGTAGGGAATCCCATTCTCCCGCGCATAACGCGCAGCGGTGATCTTCCCTTGAATCCCACGATCTCCGAAGCCGCCAGGAATGAGAATGCCCGAAACGTTTTCGAGAAACTTGTCCGGACCTGATTCTTCAATATCGCTCGAGTCGATGCGCACGACTTCCACATGCACATCGTTAGCTGCCCCGGCATGGGTTAGGCTTTCGTAGATCGATTTGTAAGCATCCTTCAAATCGATATACTTTCCGACCAGACCGATGCGGACGGTGTGGGTGGGATTGACGATGCGATCCACCATGTTCCGCCACTCCAGCAGATCGGGTTCAGGAGTCTCAAGACCGAGGCGGGCACAGATGATGTCGTCGAAGTGTTGGTCGTGCAGGTTCAGAGGAGCACGGTAGATCGTGCCTTTGATATCGAGGAAAGGGATCACCGCCTCGGGGCGAACATTACAGAACATCGAGATTTTCTTCCGAACATCCTGATCGATGGGGTGCTCGGCTCGGCAGATGATGACGTCGGGCGCGATCCCGATCTCGCGCAGCTTCGCTACGCTCTGCTGGGTGGGTTTTGTCTTCAGCTCTTCCGCCGCTTGGATATAGGGGACTAGTGTGGCGTGTACGAAGGCCACATTTTCGGATCCGACTTCATCCTTAAATTGGCGCAGGGCTTCTAGGAAAGGCAAGCCCTCGATATCACCCGTCGTACCACCGATCTCGGTGATGATGATGTCGATATCATCTCGCTTCGCTACCTCATGAATGCGATTTTTAATTACGTCGGTCACGTGAGGAATGACCTGCACTGTCGCCCCGAGATAGTCGCCGTCGCGCTCTTTCTTGATTACTGTTTCGTAGACTTGGCCACTGGTTAGACTGTTTAGGCGAGACAGCTTCCCACTAGTGAAGCGCTCGTAGTGCCCCAGGTCGAGATCGGTCTCGGCACCGTCTTCTAGCACGTATACTTCGCCGTGCTGGAGAGGGCTCATCGTGCCAGGATCGACATTCAGGTAGGGATCGAATTTTTGCATTAGGACACGCAACCCCCGGCGCTCTAACAGAGTTCCGAGAGCGGCTGCAGCGAGTCCTTTGCCGAGGGAGCTAACTACCCCTCCTGTGACGAAAATGTATTTCATTGGGAAAGCGAATTGTGGAGTATGGCTGCCTGTTCTGGTGTGTCAATGCCGGGTGATTCGTCATCAGTCAATACGACGCGAATTGTCGCCCCGTTTTCCAGTGCGCGGAGTTGCTCGAGACCCTCTGCTTGTTCGAGCGATGAGGGTTCCCATGCGACGAAGTCGAAAAGAAAATCGCGTCGAAAACCGTAGATGCCCTTGTGTCGATAGCACAGTAGAAAGGACGAGGTGCTGCGTAGATGGGGAATGCGACTTCGAGAAAAGTAGAGCGCTCGCATTCCACAGTCGATGGTGACTTTCACCACATTGGGATCGTCGAGAATGGGGTCCTTCGAGGCTACAGGATTGGCAGCCGTTACCATGGGCAGGGTGGGATCGTCGATCAGTGTCTGTGCGAGAGAATCAATCAGTACAGGAGAAATCAACGGTTCGTCACCTTGGATGTTGATAATGTGTGTCGCTTGGGGGAAGGACTCTGCGACCTCTGCCACTCGGTCGGTGCCGCTAGGATGATCAGAGCGCGTCATCGTAGCATGTCCACCGAAGGCTTCGACGGCTGCTTGGATACGCTCGTCATCCGTCGCCACCGTAATCTGGTCGAGGCGATGACATTCCTGACAGCGCTCCCATACGTGCTGAACGAGGGGCTTGCCTGCGATCAGATGCAGTGGCTTACCCGGAAATCGCGTCGATCCCCACCGAGCAGGGATGACGCCGAGGACAAAAGGTGGCGAAGACAACATGGGGAGTGCGACGAGCAAAAACTTCTCCCACGAAGGAACGAATCCGCGACTTCGCAAGATATTCTGAGAGAAAAAGTGAGTATGCTCTCATTTTTTACCCTTTCTACGCCATTGTCATCCGGGAGATTTGTATCCTACACTCTGCTCATGCGCTCACTGATTCCATTATTTGTCACCAGCCTCCTCTTTTCCCTGCTGCCTCTCAGTGCTGCGGAAATCGCAGGGCCGAACTACGACGAGAGTAAAGTCCCTGCGTATACACTGCCGGACCCTCTCGTCTTCGAGGACGGCAAACCAGTGAAATCGGCGGAGGATTGGTCGAAGCGACGTGCGGAACTGCTGAAGCTCTTCGCCGAGCATGTGTATGGAAAAACTCCCGTCGGGCGCCCCGGCGAAATGTGGTTCGAGCCTCGTAAAAAGGTCGATGACTTTCACGGTGGCAAGGCGACGATGGAGGAAATCCGTATTCACTTTTCCGCCGGAGATAAAGGACCTTTCGTCGATCTGCTACTGGTGAAACCTGCGAAGAAAAAGGAAGGTGGTTTCCCTACCTTTGTCAGTCCTAACTTCCCAGGGAATCAGGGAGTCAATGCCTCCCCGGAAATCACGATCACCCAATCCTGGGTTCGTGAAACCAAGGACGCGGTCAAGGAAGGGATGGTAGTCGATCATCACGCGACGGAGAAATCGCGTGGAGTTCAGGCTTCTCGCTGGGCGCTGGAGAAAATTGTCGATCAGGGGGTGGCCGTCGCGACCTTCTACTATGGAGATCTCGATCCCGACTTCGATGATGGGTTCGAAAATGGCATCCATGCGCTCTACGGAAAACCCGCGGATAATGAGTGGGGTGCGATCGGTGCCTGGGCCTGGGGATGCAGTCGAGTGCTCGATTATCTGGAGACAGACGGGAGTATCGATCTCAAGCGCGTAGCCGTGATGGGGCATTCGCGACTGGGGAAGACGGCACTGTGGGCAGGAGCGCAAGACGAACGCTTCGCGATGGTGGTATCCAATGATTCGGGCTGTGGCGGTGCGGCGCTCAGTCGGAGGCGTTTTGGGGAGCGCGTGGCGAGGATCAACACGAGTTTCCCCCACTGGTTCGCCAAGAATTTTCGAAAATACAATGAAAACGAAGCCGCTTTGCCCGTGGATCAACATGAGCTGATCGCTCTGATCGCTCCTCGTTTGGTCTATGTCGCCAGCGCCGTCGAGGATGAATGGGCGGATCCAAAGGGAGAATTCCTCTCCGCCCTGCACGCGGGTCCTGTGTATGAACTGCTGGGCAAAAAGGGCGTAGGTGTCGCGGAAATGCCGGGGCTGAACACCCCGGTG
>JBDHQE010000146.1:0-9480 GCA_039806885.1 Verrucomicrobiales bacterium | reverse complement strand
AAGGATTAAAGTAATCGACCGGGAGATTGAGCTTCTCTGCAAAGAATTCGCGAATAAACGGAAGACTGGCAGTCGCTCCACTGAGTAGCACAGACGTGGGAGCAGAGCCGCCTTGTTGACTCCGATAAAAATTGATCGTCCGCATCACCTCGGAATGGAGGCGCGTCAGAGACTGGCGAACCACTTTCGACATGGCAGCAATTTCCGGATCTTCGTGATCGGCATACGGCCCACCGAGCGCAACAAATCCATCGAGCACTTTGCGAGCGTCCGCCGTAGCGAAATTCATCCCGAACTCCTTCGCGATGGTGCGCGATAGGTCAGAACCCCCGATTTTGACCGTCCGAATGAAGAGCTTATTCCCCTCCATAAAGATCATATCGGTCATCCGAGCACCGATATCGACGAGAAGAGTCGCCTCTTGCTTGAGATCGGGGTAATTAAACCGAAGCGCATTGAAGAGAGCCACCGGGGACATCGCAGCACCTTCCGAACGAAGACCAGCGTCAGAGACCAGGGTGTCTAGTTCGCCCAATTCATCAGCCTTCACAGCAGCCAAAACGACTTCCATCTCTACGTCATCTTGGTTTCCCATCAGTTGATAACCCCAGACGACCTCATTGATCGGATAGGGCACCTGCTGCGCGGCTTCGAATTCTACAATCTGATCCACCTGTGATCCATCCAGAGCCGGAAGACTGGCGAATTTAATCAATACAGGGAGAGAGGAAATGACATAGCGCGAAGACTCGCCCTTCACTTTGAGAGCATTCACGATCTGTCGAATCGCCTGCCCTGCCTGGGCATTCCGAGCGTCTTCCTCACTCGGATCGCCAACCAGATCCTTCCGCTCAACTCGCTCGAGTTTTAATCCCCCTCCTGAAGTCTTGGAGAAGATGGCTCCGGTCACTTGCTGAGACCCCAAACTCAGGGCAAAAATTCGATTCTTCGCCATAATGCGACTCTATTGCTAAAAAATTCGGATAAACTCAATGATCGCCTTACTTCGCCGGACGCTCAACATCCGCGTAACGGTCGATCCACAGGAGGGCAAAAGGAGTCTCTGCCTTGCCCAGAACTCCGGGCGTAACGCCAGTAGCCTCCCAGAACTTGCTATTGGTCGTAGAAACGCCCCCTACGATGACACCGTTGTAGACCACCTCGACTCCAATTCCCTTCACATTACTGCTCTGGAAACGACGAAAGTCTCCCGTGAGATCGCCCAGCGTAGAGGGCGAGATGTAAGCGCTGGAAAACGTCTTCTCTCCCGTCGGCACGTTGACATGCTTTACATCTCCGGTGAGAGTTTTCGGAGTTCCATCCTTGTCGACGAGACCCACGTAGTAGCGAAAGAGGAGTTCCTTAATCACCGCCTTACGAGGTCCCTTCACCTCAAATGGAATCTCGATTTCCAGCCAGTCACGCGGATTGGGAATATTTTTTGTCTTTACATCGCCCGCCTGAAAGTTCGGAGTCTTCTGCGTGTCATAGGACGGGCTATCGACTTTCACGTCACCCATCTGTAATTGAATTACCTGTTGAGCATCGACATCAGAGGCAGTGAAGAACGAAGCTGTAGCGATTAAAAGCAGAACAGAGAGGGATCGGATCATGGGGATGAGGTCGTTAATTTGGAATTTTGGAACAATCTAGTGCATCCTGCCAAGGAAAACACAAAGTGGAAAGAAAATTTTGCGCAATTCGCTAAATTTTGTCGAGAGTAATTTTTTCTTTAAAATATTTTATCGTATTTGCGATTCCTTCTTCGAACGAAACCTGAGGCTCCCAACTCAATTTTTCACGAGCACGACTGATGTCAGGCCTGCGAACCTTGGGATCGTCTACCGGAAGTGCACGGAACTCGATCATCGGTGCTCCAGGGATCAATTTTTGAATTTTTTCAGCCAATTGGAGGACAGTCATTTCACTAGGGTTTCCAATATTCACTGGCTCATGACAATCGCTCTGAGAAAGTCGATAGATGCCTTCGATTAGGTCGGAGACGTAGCAGAAACTCCTCGACTGACTCCCGTCTCCAAAGACGGTGAGCGGCCTACCGGCGAGAGCCTCACCAACAAAGGCTGGAATCACCCTACCGTCCTTCAGTCGCATCCTAGGACCGTAGGTATTGAAAATTCTCACGATCTTCGTATCGAGTCCATGAGCACGATGATACGCCATCGTCATCGCCTCGGAAAAGCGTTTCGCCTCATCATAGACCCCGCGCGGGCCGATGGGATTCACATTGCCCCAGTAGTCCTCCCGCTGAGGATGCACCAAGGGATCTCCGTACACTTCCGAAGTCGATGCCAGAAGAAATGTGGCCTTCTTCGCCCGGGCCAGTCCCAGCGCATTGTGCGTGCCAAGAGAACCCACTTTCAACGTCTGGATCGGAAACTCCAGATAGTCGAACGGGCTGGCGGGAGAGGCGAAATGAAAGACGAAATCAAGCGACCCGGCATAGTCGATGTATTTCGACACGTCTTGCTCGATGAATTCCACATCCGGGTTGTTGCGAAGATGCTCGATATTATCCACGGACCCGGTAATCAGGTTATCCATTACTACGACTCTGTGCCCGGCGGCAAGAAGTCGATCTGCCAAGTGTGAGCCGAGGAATCCCGTGCCTCCCGTGATGAGCGAGACAGGTTTATGAGGGCGTGTGGCAGATTCTGGCATAATTTCGATAACGATTCGATTGAACGAGGGAGTTCACCCCATCCTAGCAAAAGGTCAACCTGTTTGCGTGAAAAGAACGACTTCCATCCGAGGATCCGCCCTACGAGCGTCCTCGCTCACTCGCTATTCGGTGAATCGCACGTCGCTACGGAAAACGTCACTTTCTCTGCTTGGCAGCCGATTTTACCTGAGGAGCAGGCTTCGCTTGTGGAACTGCCTTTCCGGTCGGAGTTATCAATAAAATCAACACAGAGCGCCCCGTATCTTGAGAACCGATTTTGCCTTTTCCTGCTTGAGCGGAAGCAATCGCAGCGACAGGAATGCCCCCCTGTACGAGAAACGCTTTCAGAAAGCGGGTGCGATTCTCAGCAATCTCTAGATTCGCCTCAGGATACTTGCTATCGTTGGCGGAAGCAGTGATCGAAAACTGGGCTCCTTTGTCCTTTTTAATCTGCTCCTGAACCCATGCCAGCGCTTTCTGTCTCGCTTCATAATTTACGGCAGAGTTCTGAGCGTAAGCAATGTGAAAACTCTTCGTCGCCGAAGGAGCAGGTTCCTGCTTCTTGATTACAGCGGGCGCTGGAACTGGCTTCTGAGGAGCCTTTTTGGGCTCGATTGTTTTCACCTCACGCACCGGAGCGGCCTTCGGGGCAGTCGCTTCTTCCCTTTTGGGTGTTTTTGCCTCGTTTGCGCCGCGATCCGCTCGCTTCTTTAATTCCTCGTTAGCTTTCGCTAGATCCCGCTTCGTCCGAGCCAACTCACTCTCCACGCGACCGATCCTTCCTTTCTGTTCGGCGAGCTCACGATGAGCCTCATGCAGACTATTCCGAAGTCGACTGATTTCCTTTTGATCGGCCTCCCTCATTGATTGCTGATCGGCTCGCAGACTCGACACGGGCGAGAAAGCAACAATCAAGGCAACAGTTAAGGCGCAAGACGTAAAAAAGTGAGCTATCGAATACTTCATGCGGAAATAATGGGAGGAGAAACGAGCACATGGCAAGAAAAATTGCATTGCTAGCGAGAGTTCCTCTTGCAGGATGGGCGGCGAGAAGGAAGTCTGTTCCATGCCGGAAGCGAAGCTCACTCATATCCGTCCCGACGGTAGCGCAATCATGGTCGATGTATCGGGGAAACCCATCCAGCGGCGTACAGCAGTCGCCGTCGGCGAAATCACCCTCTCAGCCGATACCCTGAACGCGATCCTAAACGGTCAACTCCCGAAAGGTGATGTCCTAGCAGTCGCCCGCATCGCTGGCATTCAGGCAGCGAAACGGACTTCAGAGCTAATTCCACTTTGCCACCCTCTGCCGATCACCAAAGTAACGGTAGATTTCACACCTCAGTCTCACGGAATAGCCATCCAGTCCACCGTAAGAACTGATGCAAAAACAGGAGTGGAAATGGAAGCACTCACCGCCGTATCGGTCGCGGCACTCACGATCTACGACATGTGCAAAGCCATCGATCACGCAATGGTCATCGGTTCGATTCGTCTTCAAGAAAAGACGAAGGAAATGATCGACTGAAAGCCAACAACGAGTCAGCCCTGCTTTTACCCCGGCCAAGCGACCGCCTTCTGGCTAGAAGAACCGAGTCCCTCGATTCCCAACTCGACCACGTCACCCGCCTGAAGATATTGCGGTGGCTTGAAACCCAGCCCCACCCCTGGAGGCGTACCGGTAGAGACGATATCGCCCGGCTCCAGAGTCATGAACTGACTGATATAGCTGACCAGATTCGCACAGCCGAAAATCAAGTTCGACGAGTTGCTGTTCTGCTTCATGACGCCGTTCACGCTTAACCACATTTTGAGATTTTCCGGGTTCTCGATCTCGTCTGAAGTCACCAGAAATGGCCCGATCGGGGCGAAAGTGTCACAGCTCTTTCCTTTTACCCATTGACCGCCTCTCTCCAGTTGATACGCCCGCTCGCTATAATCATTGTGCAACATGTAGCCAGCGATGTGTTTCAGCGCATCTTCCTCACTGACATAGCTGGCCCGCTCTCCGATCACAAAGGCGAGTTCCACTTCCCAGTCCGTTTTCTCACTTCCTTTCGGGATGATCACGGGATCGTCAGGGCCACAGATCGCGCTCGTCGCTTTAAAAAACAGAATGGGTTCTTCCGGAATCGGCATCCCCGATTCGGCAGCGTGGTCCGAGTAATTCAGGCCGATACAAATCAGCTTGCCGGGGCGACAGATCGCGGGGCCGAGGCGCGTGCCTTCCGGAATGCGGGGAGCCGAATCGCGATTCAGTTTCAGCCAGTCAGCCAAGCGCACCAGATGGGCAGGATCAGCAAAAAATTCATTATTCCAGTCCATCCCGAACCCGCTCGCGTCGATACGCGAACCGTCCTCGAGCTGTAAACCGGGTCTTTCAGAGTCCTGTGAACCAAAACGGAGTAGTTTCATCGCCGCGACCTTAACGCCCATCTGCGGGGTTCGTCAAATCAGCGAATGAATCTCCTGTCGAATTTATCACCGCAAAGTCAATCCTGCGTCTGGTGAGCGCGATGGAACACGCTTCCAGATTTCCGGTGAAAAATAATCTAGCCCAAATCGATCCGGTCGAGCTGTGGTAAAGAACATCCCGTCGTGATCGAACACCTGTTCTGGATGGTAGTAAGAAGCGACACTCTCCACCTCTGCCAAATCTTCGAGCCCGACCTTCTTTTGTAAAGTGGTCTCGAGAAGATACTGCTTTTCCCCCACTTTTACGACGACCCACGCGTGCTGACCGATATTTCCGTTCCAGCCGATGGCGACTCGCGCCTGAAAGCCTGCCGTAGTCAGCATATCCGCCAACAAGATGGACGTGTCCTCGCAGTCGCCCGCAGCCTCAGCCCAGGTCTCTCCTGAACTCTTCCAGATCTCATCCGCTTGCGGCGATCCCGGCACCTTGCGATCCTGATCGAGTTGGTAGCGGCAGTGTTCGGCCATCTTTCTCCAAATCGCGAGAATCCGTGTCTTCATCTCACCATCTGTCGAAAAACCTCCCGGAGGAGAGAATCCTTCGAAGAAGTCATTCGCTCTCCGCATCCTTCCATCAGTCCCCACGGCGAGTATCTCGAACGGCAAGTCACAATGCGGACAGGAAAGAATGAGAGTGCGCGAATCTCTATCCAACTCCAGCGCATGAACCTTGTCGCAATGGGGGCAGCGATTGTAAAAACGCCCCCCCGCATCGTTCAGTGTCTTGAGAGAATACTCCGGAATGCGACGCGACATTACCGCCAGAGCTCCGAGCTGACGCCCCGAGCGAAATACCGCTGTATTGACCGAGTCAAAATCAGGATTTGCGATAGCAGTCCATCCGGAAATTCTTTCCATCAGATTCTCACGACTCCCGGAGACTACCAGATTTGCCGCCAGATACTGAGCTCCGGGAAAACGCGACTGTACGACATCGAAAACATCATCGAGCGATAAATCCTGAGGCGCTGAAATCGATGAAATCCAGCTTCCAAGAAATCCTTGGATCGCCTCGTCACCCTTGATCTCACTGAGGCCAGAACTCGACCGAATGCGGTTGATCCCCACCATGACATCAGATCGGAATCCCCTCTGATACGCCGCATCGGGCGGTGGAATCGGGAACAGCCGCTCCCACACACCCAGAGGATCGACTTGCTGCAAGCCTAGCAGCACAGCCGTCCCGGTGGCGATAGATACGCCAAGGATGCCCAAGAGGGTTTTTACCATTTCACTTCGATCCGATTCATCATTCACGCGAGAGCAAGCCCCTACATGATTCTACTTATTATGGAAATTATAAATCACTTCACACAACTTTCATAAATTATTTTAAAATTTTCGAAATGTGAACTGAAATATTGAAAAACATTGAACTCTCTTAGTTTTGATTCTCGCTTTTGGAATTCTGTAGATTTTCCCTCGCTGAATCATCTGAATTTCGCCATGAATCCGGAAGTTTTTTTCCTTTCTGAACGAGACGAACGGCTTTATCAGTTGTGAGTATGAGTGATTCAAAAAACGAAAACATCATCGAAGCTCTCAAGACCGCGTATGCGATGGAGCTTGAAACCGTGCAGAACTACATCGCTGCTTCCGTGAATCTAGACGGACTTCGGTCTGACATTGTAAAAAAAGCCCTCGCTGCTGACGTGACTGAAGAGTTGGGACACGCCCAACTGCTGGCCAATCGAATCAAGACCATCGGCGGGCTTGTCCCCGGCAGCTTCGCTCTTGAAAATTGTCAGGAGAGTTTGCAACCTCTCGCCGACACCACGGATCTCTTGGGGGTAATCAACGGAGTCATCGAAGCCGAGAAATCGGCGATTGCCCAGTACAATAAGATTATCAAACTCTGCGATGGCGTAGATTATGTGACTCAGGACCTCGCGATCACGCTTCTTTCGGGTGAGGAGGATCATCTGCGAGAATTCATCGGCTTCCTAAAAGAGCTGGATAAGCGCTGATGACGCGAGCAGGAATTTCATGGACCGATTTTACGGGCGAATCGCTGACAGACTTCTCTACCTCCGGTCTCACATGAAGTTCCATTGCTTACTCGCGCTCGGCCTCGCAGGACTTTGCATCGGTCTCTTCGCCGCTGAGCCTCCACTGTTCCAATCGAATGATCGAGTCGCCTTCGTCGGAGGGACCTATGTCGAGAGGGATCGGCATTTCGGATCGTTGGAGACTGTCCTTCAGCTTGCCGTCGGGCCGGAAATTAAAGGCTTAACTTTTCGCAATCTGGGATGGAGCGGAGACTCGGTCTTTTCTGACTCACGTTCCTATTTTGGACCTCCTCTAGAAGGTCGTCAGCGATTGGAGAAGAACCTAGCGGAGATTCATCCGGGCGTGGTATTCCTCTGGTATGGATCGGAAGTTGCGCTCTCCACCGAGCATTCTTGGACTGGCGAGACCGTTCCAAGGGATCAAGCGGCGGAACAGGGGAGCTTCGATTCAGCTCTGGCCTTCTTCATCAGCGGATATGGGGCATTGATTGATCTGACCCGCTCCGCTGCAGGAGGGGCTCTACGCGAGATCATCCTCGTATCCCCTCCTCCATTTGAGAATCTGGGGGCACCTCTGCCCGATCAGACCGAGAATAATCAGCGTCTGGCTCGCGTCCGTGATGCCATCCGGAATCTCGCAACCCAAAAGAAAACACGGTTCGTCGATCTGTTCGCCGCACTGGGCGGAGATACATCCGATCTGAAGAAGGCCGATCCTCCGCTGACGGATGATGGCATTCACTACACTCAGGCCGGGCACGATATTATCGCCAAGGCTCTAGCCAAGCAGCTCGGCTACCCAGAACTGCCGCTCTCGCTGTCCGATTCTCTCGCCAGCGCCGGACTCCGATCTGCGATCATCGAAAAGGATCGTCTCTTTTTCCATCGCTGGCGCCCGGCCAACGAGACTTATCTTTTCCTGTTTCGAAAACACGAGCAAGGGCAGAACGCTCAAGAGATTCCCCAATTCGACCCACTGATTGATTCCCAGCAGAAAAAGATCGATACGGCGAAATCTCTCGTATTCTCCGAAAAGCCGTGAGGACGCACCGAGGCTAAATCGCATTCCCATTTGCACGATGACCATTTGCACGATGATTCTCAGAAGTCTTTTCACTCTTGTTCTGATTGCTGCTCTTCCGGCCCTCGCGCAAAACGGGCTAAAGGATATTCCCGACACGAAGATTGAAGCGGAACTTCAGGCCTTCAAAACGATTGATGGGGCAAAAATTCAGCTCTTTGCGAGTGAACCCGCCATCGTCAATCCCACACAGATGAACTGGGACGCTCAGGGGCGACTCTGGGTCGTGTGCAGCGGTATGTATCCCCATATCGTACCGGGGGCAAAAGAAGAAGATAAAGTCGTGATCCTCGAGGACACCGATGGGGATGGAGTCGCCGACCGCCATACAGATTTCGCGAAGGATCTCTATATCCCCACTTCCGTCGCACCTGGCGACGGCGGAGCCTATATCGCCAACTCTACAGAAGTTCTGTTTTTAAGAGACACCGACGGTGACGGAGTCGCCGATGAAAGGCGCATCGCGCTCTCAGGCTTCGGCACAGAAGACACGCACCATCTCGTCCACACGTTCCGTTGGGGACCGGAGGGCATGCTCTGGATGAATCAATCGATCTACATTCACACCCACCTAGATACGCCCTACGGCATCCGCAGACTGCTCGGCGGAGGCATGTGGCACTATCGCCCCGAGACGCGCCGGGCGGAGGTCTTTATGAAAGGTCTGATCAATCCCTGGGGACACGCCTTTGATCAGTGGGGACAGAGTTTCATGACAGACGGAGCCGGAGGAGAAGGAATCAACTTCGTATTTCCTCGCAGCGTATTCGCCACATCTCCCGGAGCATCCCGTATTCTGCACGGACTCAATCCCGGCCAGCCGAAACACTGCGGGCTGGAGTTTTTGACCGGTCAGCACGTATCTCCTGCGCTTCGCGGGATGCTCGCCGCCTGTGACTTTCGTGGGAATCGCGTGAACTTGTTCCAACTGGCGGATCGCGGGAGTTCCTACACATCCACTCAACAGACTGACCTAGTATCCTCCACGCACGGAGCCTTCCGCCCGATTGATGTCAAAATGGGACCTGACGGAGCGATCTACATCGCTGACTGGTACAATCCGATCATCCAGCACGGGGAAGTGGACTTTCGCGACCCTCGTCGCGATCACACCCATGGACGCATCTGGCGCATTACCTTCGAAGGCCGTGCTCTCGACAAAAAACCTGAGATCGCGAAAGCGACGGAGTCGGAACTGGCCCATCTCCTCCACTCCGATTCAGGTTGGGTGCGCA
>JBDHQE010000145.1:0-9561 GCA_039806885.1 Verrucomicrobiales bacterium | reverse complement strand
GCGACTGGCATCAAGCTGGGCGGGCTTTAAAGGCACGCTACGCCTATCAATAGCAGGTGAATTTTGGACACCGTTGCCCCTTCTCATGATCGAAGGGACACTCCAAACATCCTGATTGAATTTCGGGATGAAATTTGCGCAATTTTGAAATTGTATTATTTTAGGAATTATTAGATACTTAAAAGCAAATTTCAGCATGACCGATCCGCTCACCGACCTGAACCTCGAACTCGCCTGTGCTGTAGGCTCCTACGAGAATGCGATCGAAGCCATTTCAGAGGGTGCGGACGTAGAGTGTAAATCGGGAGCACCTCTATTCCTTTCGATTCAGAACCGTCATCGACAACTGATCGCCTTTCTCCTCGATCACGGGGCGGATCCATCCCCCTTTCTATCAAAGAAGCGTATGAAAGAGATTCATTCGCGTGAAGATCTGATCGAAGAACTCATCGCCTGCGTTCCCTACAATCCACGCGATATCAAGCTGGATGAGCTTCAGGAAATCGATTCAGCCATTCGGACCGACGGCGTAGAGTTTCTCGTCGCAGAGATGGACTGGGATCACGCAACTCGCTTTAGAGACTCTCTTAACGCGATCGGAGCGAGCTCCACACATCGATGCATCGCTGAATTTTTACAATGGGCGCGGAGTGAAAGCGGCGGATCAACAGCGATTCCTTCCTTTCTACAGCGCAACGATGACGTCGTCAGCGAGTATCGCTCCCGCTACCTCAGCACGGGTGAGGATCTGATCGCTCTGGCGAATGATTTCCTCAATACTGGGGACGTGGAAGGCGACTAATTACAGTTCCGGACTCATCAGGGACTGCTGCCATTGCATCAATAGCCCTTCCTTCTGCTCGGAAGGAAGGTTCGTAGCCGCCAGCTTCTCCAAAGCGCGACGGGTAGCGATCAGAGTCGGTTCCAATCCCAAGCTTACACCTAGCTGATCCCGATACTTTCTGAGCTTTTCAAACTTTTTCTCATCGATCTCCAAACGCCCCTCTTCAGAGCGACGATGTTTTAGCGGATACTGGTCTGGAGAGATATCACGAATCGAAGAAATGATCTCACGCAGCCGATGGACCGAAGGAGGCCGGAGATAGGAAGGTGGAGTGACAGTCCCCTTCCCTTCCAGTTCTTCCGCCATCGCTAGAATCTCCCGATTTCCGAGGAACTTGAACGCCGGTCGATTAAGACGACGGCATTCTTCATCCCGCCAATGCCAGATATGCTTCAAAAAGTGCATTCCTCGACGCGATAATCTGCCAGAGCCGCTAATTCTCCAAAGATCATCCTCCGACTTTCCCTCTCTTGACTGCACCGATTGCTTCAGTGATTCACAGCTCTCCGTGAACCATGCCATTCTGCCGCGCTCACTCAAACGCGAGAGAAATCGCTCACCCATGTCCAGCAGATAACGCACATCATTGTACGCATAATCTCGCATTTTTTGACTCAGCGGCCGCTTACTCCAATCCGCTTTCTGAGACTGCTTGGACACCTTGAGTTGATACTCTTCCAATAGCAGATCAGCGAGTCCAAACCGGGGGACACCCAAGAGACGAGCCGCGATCTGTGTGTCACACAGCGTCTGCGGGATCCAATCAAGAGATTGACTCAGAAGCGACAAGTCGTAGTCACCTCCATGCATCCAGACCGCATCGAATCGATCCACAAAGCGAGTGAATTCTAGTAAAGCCTCGTGATCGATCAACAGGGGATCAATGATCACGAGAGCGTTCTGCATCGAAAATTGAATCAAGCACAGCTTTGTCTCGTAAGAGTACATACTGTCGGCCTCGGTATCGATCGAACAAGCGTGAAAATCATCCCCTGATCTTCCTGCCGTCTCGATGAACTCGATCAGCGACTCTACATCCTCGATGTAGAACTCCCGAATCGCTCCGAAGTCAATGCCAGACATCTTGCTCTCTCCCATTCAGCGCGTGTTCAATGAAGTCCGCGAAGGAGCAGTTCGGCATTGGTCCGGGTGGAGCGAATTCCTTTTAGTAGCGTCAGCATCGCCTCTGCAGCGGGTCGCTGCACCAACGAACGCCGGATAAATGTTATCCGATGAAACTCGTCTGGATGATACAGCAGATCGTCCTTTCGCGTCCCACTCTTCTGGAGATTGATCGCTGGAAAAATTCTCGATTCCGCTAACTCTCGATCCAGCACGATCTCCATGTTTCCGGTTCCTTTGAATTCTTCGAAGATAACATCATCCATGCGGCTATCCGTCTCGATCAAACAAGTCGCCAGAATCGTCAGACTTCCTCCTCCATCGACATTCCTAGCCGCACCGAAGAATCGGCGAGAGCGTTCGAGTGCCTTCGGTGAAATCCCGCCACTGCCGATCGGTCCTCCTTCCGGTTCCCGCCTCTTTTTTTGACGTCCCTTTTGGGCACCACCACCGCCAGAACGCCCGGATTGTAGCGTCGAGTTATGTGCTCGGGCCAAGCGTGTAAGACTATCGAGCAGCACCACCACATCCTTCCCCATCTCAACCAGTCGCTTCGCTCGGTGCAGAACAATATCCGCGATCCGCGTGTGGCGCTCCGATGACTCGTCAAAAGTAGAGCTATAAATCGCCGCATCCACAGTCTCACGAAAATCGGTTACCTCTTCCGGCCGCTCATCGAGAAGCAAGACAATCAGTTCTACCTCCGGATTATTTTTTCGGATAGATACGGCAATATTCTTGAGAAGAATCGTCTTCCCACCTCTCGGTGGTGCCACGATTAATCCTCTCTGCCCTTTTCCTAAGGGCGCAACCAAATCAAGTACCCGAGGTGAAAGCAGAGGAGAATCGAGGCTCTCGAGAATAAAGCGCTCCGATGGAAACATCGCCCTCAGATCCTCAAAGTTCGTCGGTGCCTTCCATTCATTTACAGGGACTCCCTCGATCTCTGTAATCTTAGACACAGATAAAAACTTCTCCCGATCCCTCGGAGATGTCACCTGACAGCGCACCCGCTGCCCCGCTCGGAGAGAAAGCGAGCGAATGAATCCAGATGGAACAAAAATATCGTCCATATTCGGAGCGAAGCTGAAATCCGGCCACCGGAGAAACCCAACAGCATCGCCGGTAATTTCCAAAACACCCTCCGCATGCATCACTGTTCCATGCATCCCGCAATGGCGCAGGATCTCAAATACGAGCTGATGCCTGGAACGAACGCCAAGATTGCGCAGACCATAGGACTGAGCGATCAAGTGCAACTCCGCGATCAACTTTTTCTGAAATTGATTGATATCGATAGATTCTGGAACCGGAGTGGCCGTCACCGACAAATCAGGTTTATCGATGTCAGAGTCTGTATCTTTAATTGTACTGGCTTCCATTACTGGGTCTCTAAGCTGGAGGAAGAAATCTTTGGGCTAGCTGTTTCGTCTGCTCATCTAACACAGACAAATCACCGTCATTCCATACGACGAGATCAGCCTGCGCTATCTTTCTTTCTATTGGAAATTGTGAATTCAGAATCTTCATCGCCAGTGGCTTGGATAATCTCCGTCCGACAGTGAGTCTTCTTAATTGAACGTCTCTGGAGGCAGCAACCACCAGATCCGCATCTCTTGCGATGGGAAAATCTACCTCATAGAGGAGAGGAACCTCTACCAGCAAGATCCGCACGCTTCCAGAAAGTGCATCGATGTGTTCCTTCATGTGACGGAGCACCAGCGGATGCAGCAACCCTTCTACTTTCAGTCGGAATTCAGAATTATCAAATAAGAGTTCTCGAAATGCGCTCCGATTCACACTCCCGTCCATAGTGGGCGGCAAATCAAACTCCGTCGCCAATCGAGAAAGTTCCACGAGAACATCGGGATCACTCCACGCCTGGCGGACTGCCTCATCGCTGCTAAAGCATGAAGCCGCTCCCTCTTTTACATAAGCCAAAAAGCTCCGACAAAAATGCGATTTTCCGCAGGCGACTCCTCCCGTAACAGCGAGCGTGCGCATGGAGACCATTCTTTATAAACAGAAAACGCAGTCTCGTGGACTGCGTTTTCCGAACTTTTCATTTCGCTGCGGCTCTCCCCTTTATTTCTGGAAGGGAACTGGGCCAGGGGCGAAGGAGGCTGGTGCCGTGACCGGCGGGCGCGGAACAGGCTCCGGCAGAGGCTCATCCTTGAGACGCCCATTGATTGGCATCCCCGCAGGATCAATCAGCCGTGCCGTCACAAAGATCGTGAGATTTCTCTTCAGATGCTGCTCGACACTCGAGCGGAACAGGCGTCCCGCGACAGGGATATCGCCCAGGAATGGAATCTTATCCTCCACATCCTGAATGTCTTCGCGAATCAATCCCCCGAGAGCGACAGTCTGACCATCCCAGATCGTTACCTGCGTCGATACCTTCCGCGTATTGAAGACAGGCATCTCGATTCGGTTTTCAGTGATCGTCACCTTCTCGTTCAATCCGAGAGCGTTCGTCATCGAGGACTGAATCGGGCTTCCGTAGTTGATAAATCCGTCGAACTCGACAACTTCTGGAGAAAGATTCAAATCGATCGTGAACTCATCGGCGCCCAATTGAGGATCTACTTCGAGCGTTACACCCGTATTCCGCGTTTCGAATGCAGTCGGCGTCGCAGGAGTCACGGGAAAGATATTCCCCATGACGGTAGCACCGCCGCCGTTACCGCCAAACTGGTTCGGGATTTCCGGTGGATCATACTCAGTGGGATAGATAAATTCGCGAATAATCTCGATCTTCGCTCTCTGTCCGCTGCGGGCTAGCACCGAAGGAGCTGAAAGCATGTCCACACCCTTTTTCTGGCTGAGGGCACGAATCATCACCTGAAACTGAGGATCGGTAAACACACCAGCGATCCCAAATACCGCCGGAGCCATCAACGAACCTTCGCTGGTAGCAATCCCCTGAGCAGACTTAATTAATGCATCAATCGAGTTATGATCGATCGCCTGGGCACCCGAACGAAGCCCCGCCGTCAGGTTATTGAAACCTACCGGCGTTGCAGAACCAGGATTCACGAAACTATAGTTGGAAGGGTTACCAGCACCAACCTGATTCCCCACAGTCCCGCCAGCACCAAAGACACGAGGAGTTGACCCGAAATTAAAGGGTCCAAGCATCCAATCGAAACCCAATTCATCACTATCAGTCTGAGTGACCTCCACAAAGCGCGATGTAATATAAATCTGCTTCTGCACGTCCTTTGCGAGAGATTCAATATAGGCCTCGATCAACTCCATCTGGGCCTGAGTATTTGTCACAATCAATCGAGAACTGGCCGGACTATAGATTGCGCTAGCACCTGGGCCAAACGTAATCCCTGCTGCGGTCAGAATCTCCTTTGGTCCTCTCCTTCCTGGAAGCGGAGCTCCTCCACCGCTATCTTTCGAGTCAAACGGATTCGAAGAGGTGGGGGCCGCGCCGCCGGCATCGCCAGAGCCACCTGAAGTCAGGAAGGTCGGAGGTACCGTATACGAATTCGTGTGCAACTCGTCGACCGGTTCAGTCAACGGAATCACCCTGACTGCATATGCCTCAACTTTATACTTCAGTCCCGCCTGAGATGTCGTATAGCGCAGCGCCTCCGCGAGTGGAATGCTTGTCAGTCGAAGATTAATACGCTTATCAGCAGCCCCACCCGCTCCTCCACCGACTCCAGCCATAGGAGCAGCAGCAGAGTCGAACGCTGCCCCGCCGCCCGCCGGGGCGACCGGAGCTGCGGTTGGCGCAGCAGAGGACGAGCCAGCATCCAGAATAATATTGATCCCCTTCTTCGTCGGGTCGGACTCTTTCACATCGAGCTCGACACTCTTTTGACTCAGGAAGTCCAAGGCATCTGCTAGAGGAGTATCTGCGAACTCAACACTCGGCAAGATGATTGTCTTCAACTTATCTTCAGTGCGACGTATTTCCATTGTGCTGGAATCCGTCGGAATATCGATCATCGCTCCACTCTCCAAAGTATCTGGCACAGGAGTCTCCCAACCTGACGCGATCTCACGTAGCATTTTGGACCGAGTGTGATTATAAGCCTGATCGTAATAATCCAGCTTATGCTGTTCATTCTTCTCCATCCCTCGGCGTGCCGCAGTATTGTAAGGATCATCGTTCAGCGCCTTGTTGTACTCGCGATCCGCACGATCATAATCCCCCAGATCCATGTATCCATGGGCGGTCTTCAAGGCCAGCTTCACACGGCGCACGCGCTCCAGATAGGAAGGGGTAAGAGCGGGCGAATAGTAATCCGGATCGTTCAGTCTCTCTAGGAGCCGCTTAGCATCGACATTATCTGGATCAATGCTCGGCTGAAGCACCTCTTCCACCAAGGCAATCGACTCAGGATACCGTCCTTCCTCAGCACGCTGCGTCGCCAAGAGCACACTCGCCCGTGAGAACTGCTTGATATAAGCTCGACGACGAGGCTCTGTCATCGGGGCATCCGGCAGGAGATCCAGCGCAGCACGATACTGATCAATCGCACCCTGGTAATCCCCGTCAGCCATCAACTGAGAGCCACGCAGAGCGGCTTCGTCAGCCTTTTTCACATTCTCCTGCAGGCGAATCACGTAGTTCGTGGCGATCGCGGGGACTCCGCTACCACTTCCTCCATAGCCACCTGATCCGGCCAATACCGGAAGAGTCATCAGCGGCACGGCCGATGCCAAAATTCCTCCGGCAGCAATGGTTTTCAATCCTCTTATTTTCATAAATTCGTCTCACTCGTGCGTCTTTTGGCTAAAATGGCAGAACGCGGGCCATCTAAACCCAAAAACGCCCCGCTTGTCAACTATTACTTCTTGGAAATTTGAATGGTTTTTTCGCTTTCTGTTCCCGTTTGATAAGAAATTTCTACTGAGTTTTCCTCGACTTTCACTACTCGATACTTCGTATCAGGATCGATCACAAGATTAAATGTATCTCCCTCCTTCACATACTGTTTAAAAGAGGGGTCCAATTCGAATTGCATCTCCGCAAAATATGTCGGGATCACCGTATTGGCATTTCTAACTAATTCGACTACTTCATTCTTAGGTAGATATGTAATTTTCAACACGGAGGCATCGACTTCGATACCGCTCGTATTCTTCGCCGATCTCTCCTCGTATCCATCCAGACGAAACTGAGCATCCTTTGAAGTTTCGCCAATCTTCAGGTAGAAGTTTTCTCCTTTGGGCCATTTCGTCGTCGGGAGTCGATTGATCTGAAATCGCTCTGCATCGGGCTTCGCCGCGAAGCGGAGAGTATAACTCTCCTGCTGGCGCGAGGCAAAAATCAGCTTCCCGGCGTAAGGAGGATGGGATTTAGGATCGATCGGACTGGTCTTGGCATTCCACTCCGTAAGGTTATCGAAACCATCGGAATCCGTATCCTGAGCAAGCACCCCAGAATTCAGGAAATCTAAGCCATTTTCTCGCAGCCAGGCATTGCTCACCGGGGGGCGCAGCAGTGGGTCCTCCAAGCTCATATCAATCAGGCGACCTCCCGCCTCGACGATTGGCACAGATACGAAGAGAGGCAGTGATTTCGCAGGCTCACCTTTTTTCGGATTTGACCAAGTTTGAGTCTTCTCCACAAAAGATGTGGCCACCTTCGTCATATCCTCCTGCGTCGCAGGAAGATCATCGTTCGGAGCGATCTTCTGCAGTGTGAAATTCTCTGGAAAGTGCTTCACTTCCAGCGCAAAAATTACCGTTACGCCAATCGCGATCATCCCCGCGAGAAGCAGAATCATTTTATCCCAGCTCTCCTTGTTCATTTACCCTCCTTCTTTCCTTGTGCCGACGAGGTCTCTTCCGAACTCTCGCCCCTAGTATTATCAAAACGAGTAATATCCACCACTAAGTAGACATTCAGCTTCTCGAGTCCCATCAGAACCCGAGCGTCCAAGTCCGCCTTAATGAACCCCGCCGCCTTCGCCTTGGCAGCGACCTCCTCTTCCGAAGCCGTTCCCTGCCCCCATTCTGCAAGCATCTCTGCCGTGGCGACTTGTTTTGTGCTCGGGTCCTCATAGCGTGTGGTTGCCTCATCTCCACCAGTCGCTAGCTTTCTAGCGCCTTCAAGAGAACTATTTTGCACCTTCATCACGCGAACAATGTAGAAAAACTCGCGATCATTCGCCAGTTCATTGATAAATTTCTGGAGGGAATCATAGGAGCCGGTGAAGCGATAACGAACCGGATATTTATGGACAGTGCCCGTCTCTCCTTCCTTCGGGCCGGCAGATTCGCCAAAAATTGGATCTCTCTGGAACTCAGAAAGCTTTTCAGCACCACATGTCAATAGCTTCTGCAGCATGTGATCGATCGCCTCTAACTCATAGTCGAGGATCGGGACGAGATCCTGCCCCGGCATCGTGTTCGCATAGCTGTCGAAGCCCAACTGGAAATCGCTGGACGACTCGATCTCCATTTTCGCCTGCGCTGCCGCCTTACGGAACTCTTCGACTTTAGTTTTCACACGCACCTGGAAATCCGTATTTCTCAACTCTGTATTGAGAGGACGCTGGAAGGAATTCAGAGTCTGTGACAGTGCCGTCACAGATGTCTTGTACGAATCGACTTTCGCACTAAGGCCCTTAAAATTTTCATCGTTCGGATAAGGAGCTTTACGCTCCATGCTCTCCACCGTGCTGACTTTGGCATCCCAAGAATCCAGAGCATCTCGATACTTTCCATAACTGGAGGCCGCGTAATAACCTCCTCCCCCCAATGCCAATACAGCAATCACGCCATATGTTGATAACCAAGCTTTCGAACTCATAATTGATCAAATCTCCCCTTTATTTCGTATATCGAACCCTGTTCGCTTCGGGAAGAGGGAGAATCATTTTAAAAGTGTAAGCGAAGCGATCAGCAGAAGTCCCTGCATCCACCGTCACTGCCTCGCTAATATCAAGATCCTTGAGAGCGAAGAAATTCTCTCCGTCTGTTTCGGCATCGCTCTTCAGTCGCTGAAAATACTCATACACAACCTTCGATCCGTGGGGGTTTTCTCGCCAGAGCCCCTGAAGCTGAAATGCATCAATGGACGATTCGGCTCCAGCGGCTGAACTAGCATCGGGACGATTCCCTGCCACACTATCTTCAACAACTGATTGTCCATCTGAAAGAGGCTCCAGAAGAGTCATGAAAAGAATATCATTTTCCATCTTCCGTCCCAGATAGTTAAAAAGCCGCACCCAGTAGGCACGGTGGCGAATCGCTTCAATGTACGGATTGAGATCGCCGTCGATACTGCTGATCTCTTTCTCCAAGGAAACGATCTTCTTGTCAAACCCCGCCAATGTTTCGGCTTTTTTATTAATCTCTTCAGCGTGATTTTCTGCGACGACTGCTCCATTCGAGAAATAGAATCCCATCGCACACAGCAGAGCAGTCAAGAGGACAAGAGCAGCCACGAGGTTAAACTTGCGCGAATCCAGATCGCGGCGTTTGACCACAGACTCCGGGAGCAGATCGATCTGCACCGGAACCGCACCACTTTCAGCGAGCGCGCACCCAACCAAGTCTCCGAACATGTGCCCCTTCGTCAACACAGTGTCCATTGTCGCTCCATTGGCAACTGTCACATTTCG
>JBDHQE010000144.1:0-9564 GCA_039806885.1 Verrucomicrobiales bacterium | reverse complement strand
GCAATTCCTCGTCGCGATCCGAATGAACTCGATGGCGACCAAGCCCGACATTTGATCGATCAATTGATCGAACTAGCCCCGCCTATGCTTATCGTCACAGGAGGCGATCCTCTGATGCGGCGTGATGCGCTCGATCTCGTTCGCTATGCATCAGATCGAGGTCAGCATGTGGGACTCAGCCCCTCAGCGACCGAACTCTTGTTACGAACTGATTTCGAGAAAATCAAGGAAGCCGGAGTCCAGCGAATGTCGCTCTCACTCGACGGAGCGACTCGCGAGACGCATGATGCGTTCCGTAAAGTCGAGGGTACCTTTGATCGCACGATGGAGGCAGTCAGACGCTGCCATGAAACAGGCATTTCTCTTCAGATTAATACCACGATCACTCGTTCAAACATCTGCGAGTACGAGGCTTTTAAGGAACTGATGTATGAGTTGAAGCCCGCCATGTGGAGTCTGTTCTTGCTGATCCCCACCGGACGTGCGGGGCTAGAGGAACTGCCCGATGCCGAGGACTTGGAGCGTATCTTCGAAGATATGGCCGATCTAGTAGGGAAAGCACCGTTCGGAATCAAGACGACAGAGGGTCAGCACTTCCGACGTGTGCTCATCCAGAAGCGTGGGGCGAAAGCCCGAGCCATGCAGAAAATGCGCTCTCCTCTGGGAATCCGTGACGGCAGAGGGGTCATGTTCATCTCCCATACAGGCGTGGTTTCTCCCTCGGGCTTCATGCCGATTGACTGCGGAAATATCAAGGATCAACATCCTGCGACCATTTATCGAGAGCATCCACTCTTCGTGTCTCTACGTGACAATGATGCTCTCGGTGGCAAATGTGGAGTCTGCGAGTTCCGAAATGTATGCGGCGGATCGCGTGCTCGCGCCTACGGAGTATACGGAGATCCGCTCGCTACTGATCCCTCCTGCGTATATGTTCCAAAAAGCTATCACCCTGAAGAAGAACTTCAAACTGTAATTGGGTAATTCATAATCGACTTTAGCAAAGTTAACTACAGGCCATTTTAACACATTTCATTTTATTTAAATTATGATTAATCTGACGAAACTCTGGACTGGTAAGGCGCAGCCTGCTGATGGCCTCCGCTATGGACTAGGCGAAGATGCCGCCGCTGATGCTCGCAGCCGAAAGCCGATTGTGGTCTGGAACATCACCCGAACCTGTAATCTCCACTGTCTCCACTGTTACTCAGACTCTGCATCGAAGAGTTATCCAGGAGAGTTGAGCTGGGAACAAATGGAGGAGGTTGTCGCAGATTTGGCAGCGTATCAGATCCCTTCCCTGCTTCTCTCCGGTGGAGAACCGACGGTTCACCCTCGCTTCAATGACTTGGTCCATCTCGCCACCGGTGCCGGGATTAAACTAACGATCTCCACCAACGGCACGCTGATTACTCCCGAGCGAGCGCAGTTTCTGAAAGATCATAATGTCGCCTACGTCGGAATCTCTATCGACGGAATCGGAGCGATTCACGATGAGTTTCGCGGGAAGAAAGGTGCCTTCGACTCCGCTGTGCGAGGATTCAGGAATTGTCACGCCGTTGAGCAAAAGACAGGGCTTCGCCTCACATTTTCACCACACAACGTAGCCAACATCGAGCAGATTCTCGACTTCATCGAGCAGGAGAACATCCGACGTGCCTGTTTTTACCATCTCGTCCCTGCTGGTCGAGGCTCTCAGCTTCAGGTGCTCGATCCCGAGGACATTCGCGGGGCGATTGACATCCTGATCGCCCGAATCGAGGCTTGGAACAAGGCGGGAATTCAGCGGGAGCTGCTCACCGTCACTCAACCTGCGGACGGTGCTTATCTTCTTCTGAGAATGGAGCGCGAGAATCATCCGAATCTGGAAGAAGCTCGCCGTCTACTCGCTTGGAACGGTGGCGGAGTGAACAGCTCCGGCATCGGGGTCGCAAATATCGACACGCAGGGCGACGTCCATCCAGATCAATTCTGGCAGGATGTCTATCTGGGTAACGTCAAAAAGACACCGTTCTCGCAGATCTGGGAGGGGAAAGATCCCGAATCCGATCATCTGCTGGAGGAAATTCGCTCCATTGGTCTGCTCACTCTGGAGGAGCGCAAAGCCCGGATCGAGGGGCGCTGCGGTACCTGCAAGTGGTTCAATGTCTGCGGTGGCGGGTTCCGGACTCGTGCCGCATTCGCCAATTACGGTTCCCTCTGGGGTTCTGATCCGGCCTGCTATCTGCACGACGATGAGATCCGCCCCAACCACGCAGAATCCAAAGTCTCTCGACCCGAGTCTATTCTGGAAGAGACAATCGTCGCTTGAGAAAATCGCGTCACGGTTTCGCCATCTCCGAGAATTCGAGAGACAGCCATTCGAGGAGGGCGGCTGCATTCAGGACCGCCTTAGGAACAAGACTGCTGACTTCGATATATTCAGGCAACTTTAATCCATCCTCCGATCTCACAGAGGCATGGGCATTGGCTCCCGAAGGGCCAAGTCCATCGAGTGTGGGACCGAGATGCCATAAATGATTCGCGTCGCTCAGGCCGCCGCGTGTCACAGGACGGACAGGCTGATCGATTTCCTCTCCCACCTTTTGCCAAGCGGCGACTAAGCCATCCGTACCTACGCCCCCTGGCCAAGCGCCAGTATGTCCAGTGCGATGGGAGATGAGCTGCGCCTCATTCGATGCAGAGCCGGACAGGGACTCGAAAAAGGCATCTGCTTTCGCCAGAGAGTCCGGATCGCTCGCACGGCATTCCCATTCGGCGAAGGCCTCGTGTGGAACCCGATTTACCACAGTTCCCCCTCCGATGTGACCGATGTTCACGGTGCGATTCTCTGGATATGAGGTCCAGGCGGCAACTTTTGGTAAAGTCTCGGCCAAGGCATCGATTGCGTTAATTCCTGAGGCATGACTGCTCCCCGCATGGGCAGCTCGCCCAATGGCATCCAATCGCCAGGTGCTCCGTCCCTTGCGCGAAGTCACGATGTGCCACTGCCCGTCTTCACGAGGGCCGCCCTCGAATACCAAAATCGCTCGTGCACGGCCCCCGCAGTGGGCGGAAACGGCCTGCGCAAAATCGTCTCCGACGATCTCTTCTGCTGCATTCGCCGCCACTAGCCAAGCGTGCTTTTCTACGATCTGAGGTGCTTCATCCAGAAGAATCTTCATCAGGAGCCAGATCAATCCCGTACCGCCTTTGTTATCGATCGTACCCGGACCGTAGATTCGTCCCTCCTTCGGACGCTCGTCCCAGTGAAAATTTTCGCTTTGCTCCTCTTCTGGCGGGAATACTGTATCCGAATGCGTGACTAATACGATGGGATCGCCGCTACCGGGACGACTCAAGAGAAGATGAGGCCCCGTGTCAGGAGTCAGACAGGGAACGAATTTTGCGGAAAAACCCAATGACTCAAAGGCCGTAACTGTCTTTTGGGCAACTTCAGCGACTCCGCTGGCATTGGCGGTGTAGCTATTCACCTCGACGAGACTCTGAATCAAACGAAGAGCCTCAGGCAGATGGCGTTCAGCAGATGAAAAAAAGACATCAAATCTCATGGAAGTAGAAAGAGCCTCATCCATTAGTCCTCATTCATTCGTAATGCTCAGGTTCTACGATCACGCAAAAGGAAACAAAAGGGAAGTGGGGGGCACTGAGTTGAATATTTCTTACTTCAGCGACTTCCTCAACTCATGCACTGTGCCGATGATATGTTCCTCGGTGCGTTCACTCCAGCGAGTTGGATGAAAGCCCCATTTCATGGCATCTCCGCCTTCATATCCGCCTTCCTTCCAGACACGCAGACTCGGAATGTAGGTAGGGACATCGTTCGTGTAGCCGCTGATCCATATGATAGGATCTGTGATCTCCTTCTTCAGCCGCAGGGAATACTCGACTACGGTTTCTCCCCCCAATCCCACCCAGGTGAGTTGATCGCCGATTCTTACTACCTGAACAGGGTATGGATAGTCACTCGGCAGATTGCCTTCGGTGTCCCATCGACTCAATACACGCTCGGCATGCTCACGATCCAGAGTCACAGTGCTCTTTGCCGCTTCCTGTAGTTGTTCTCGAGTCGGCAATGTATCATAGGCGAGTGGAATTACGCGCAACGCGGGACGAATCGTTCCCGAGAGCACCTGCATTTCTGTCCCCAGAGCTGCCTCGACTGCTGTCGCCAGAGTCTGGCCGTGCGTCTTGGCGAATGCCAGTTCACGGCGAGGGTAAGGATTCTGATCACCGCTGCATCCATTAGCGAAGAGCGCTACG
Source organism: Verrucomicrobiales bacterium (assembly GCA_039806885.1). Lineage (GTDB taxonomy): Bacteria > Verrucomicrobiota > Verrucomicrobiia > Verrucomicrobiales > DEV007 > Arctic95D-9. Next base: position 5,301 of record JBDHQE010000144.1, on the reverse strand, counting down.
GCTCCGGGATGTGCCTCTTCAACCGCCTTCTGCGCATAGCCCGCGTAATCTGCATTGAACTGCTGGAGGGAGAGCGTAGTGCAATGACAGGCATACCCGAAGAGCAGAGCGATGATGTGCCCATCTGCACCGGTAGCCTTCAGGACGGGTACATCAGGATCGACTGGACCGTTCGGGTTCGGGAAGTTTCGCCATCCCCCTTTTCCGTCGGGCGTGCGGCGATTCATCGCGAATCCGCAATGCGCCCGCGAATAAAACAGATCCGCGGGAGCCGCTTTTTCTAGCGCTTCTCCGATCAGCTTGATCAGAGTATCCTCCAGCCAGGTGACATAGTCGGACATGTCGGCAGATCGCTTCGTTGGATCATCCATGCGATAGGCGTTCTGCACTCGAAGCTCCGGACCGCTGTGGGTATGGCTGGCGTTAAGAGCCAAGCGCTCTGGCGGGAGCGAATACTGCTTCTCCGCTCGTTCCGCTACGTGGAGACGGACATCTCTCGGTATTCCGATCAAGTCCATGGTGATGAGCACGAACTTCCCACCGCTTGAGTCCTGTAACGCGAGAGCTTTGGCATGGAGATCGAGTTCCACTCCGTCCGATGGTTTCGTCCGCGAAGCATAACCCGCCATCCACATCGGCTTGTCAGGTGTGATTTTCGCACTCGCTGCCCCGATTTTCCACTGTGGAGCAGGCTTATTTTGACCTACGCACAGCGAGGGAAGGGCTAAACTAAGTGGGAAGAATAATACCGCAGCGATCAGTCGAGATTTCATAAAAGATGTTTCTGATCAGGGTGCTGAAAATTTCCTGAGTGGTCAAGGCTTTCCGTATTTCTGGCGCAGACGCGCTTCCCCAAAAGATTTCGCCCAGCCGCCGGGATTTGATCACCAGTATATAGTCAGCCAGACACTATTTTCTTCAGGCGTCGTCCATTCAATCCGATGTCGAGTCCCAGAAGGGAGCAGAAGCCAATCACCCGGTTTCATCCGGATTTCTCTGAGTCGACCGGTCAGGGGATCTTTCATTTTCATAATCGCAGCTCCGGAGAGCAAGGTTACCCACTCGTTATCATCCTGATCATACCAGAAGCCTTTCGGCGAGGCGTGTCCCTTGGAAACGATTCGTTCGATACGGATGGGATATTGTCCTTTCGCTAGAAGGTCGATCTGTTCCTCAAGTAGTCTTTCCCCGATCCCCTGAAAGAGGTTCGGGAGCTGATCTTCACTTTCTCTCCCTCCGTAGGGAACTCCGTGAAAGCTCTTCAATAGGAATAAACTGGGCGTCCAAGTCCTCACATAATCTCTCTGTTGATCGGTCTCCGGGCTATATGGCCTTGTTTTTGATTTTGCACAAGTCTTCCACCTTTTCCTCAGGGCCTCCAGAGCCTCCTCGCCATTCAGTCCGAAAAGCTCGCGCAACAGACAGCCCGCTACCGTTCCCGTGCGTCCAACCCCACCCCAGCAGTGAATATACGGAATCCTGCGATTCTCTCTCGCTTCTCGAATTACTTGCAGAGCATCCCTCATGAGCTCCGGAGATCGTGGAATGGAAACATCTTGAATCGCGAATCGATGGAACGCCAGCTTCTCGGGGGCGATTCCCAGTGATGTCGCTTTTTCCAATGCGATATCACGATAGGGCTTCAACTCACCCTCTTCGGTCAGATCAACGAATACTCGAACTCCGCTCTTGAGAAGGGTTGTCATGAATTGTTGATCCGCGTAATCCGATATATCACGCGGGTACTGACCACAGAGAATGCGGTCCGGCTCTAGCCAATATGTATTGAGACAAGGAGGATTCATGCGATGCTGTAGCTCCGATGTGAGCAGTGCTAGGCTCACGGGCTGTATCTCTTCTGATCGTCGCATCGAATAGATTTCGGAGCAAGCTCACTCTCCTTTCATCACATCATTTCGATCCGCCAAACGGATCGCCTAGCGGAAAGTAGGAAAGTAGGCGAGCATCTGATTCCTCAACTCTGGACGCGGTTCCATATCTCCGCTCCTCCGCATCTGCGGAATTGCGTTTCGACGATTCTCCGTGTCCAATGTGATCATAATGATCCAACGCCTCACCCGCCTCCTGATGGTGATTTCAGCCCTCGCGCTCTCATCGACTCTCCCAGCGCAGGATCGAATGAATGCGTGTGACTACGGAGCCTCGGGATCTTCCTTTGAAACCAAAGCTCGCACGACTGCGGGATCGAACCAGATCACTGTGAGCGAGGTCGGTGATCTTAAAGTCGGTCAGGGAGTCGCGATCTCTCGATGCAATATCCGCTATCAGCCCATCCAGATGTGGGGAACGGGACGACCCTACTACAACACAAAAAAGGTGGATGGATCGGTCGAAGTTCGAGGCTATGACGGAGCCGGAGGGAGTTGGCCAGTCCATTTGATCGACATCGCACCGGGAAAAGCCGAATTTCGCTGGTCAGACGATCTGGGCCGGAATTGGCACACGGGCGCTCCCATTACACACGACTGGCAAGCACTGAGTGGTGGAATCGAGGTGAAACTGGGGCAGCGAGACTGGGAATCGGGTTATGTGATCGCCTTGGGAGCACGCGACCAACTCGTGACAACAATTGAAAGGATCGAAGGCAAAGTCCTCACTCTGAAGGATGTGGCGAACCGTAGTGCAGAGGACGCAGTGGTCCGCCACAACGACGACCAAGCTCTACAAGCCGTGATCGACACTGCGATCAGAGAGAAACGCAACGTCTTCCTACCCGTGGGCCGCTATCGCCTCTCACGCGGATTAACGATCCAGAATGCCTCTGCACTCGTGATCGAGGGACAGAGTGCTGCCGATACCATTCTCGATATTAGTGACGGCGAAGGGAGTTGCTTCTCAATGAGGGACGGTGAAGAAGTGACCCTCCGGAATCTTCGGATGATCGGCTTCATGGGCTTCGACGAGGCGGACCGTGCGGGTTCGATTGCGATGAAGGGGGCATCCGCGATCTGGGGCATGTCTTTTCGACACTGCAATGCCACATCCATCCGAGGCACCGAGCGTGTTCTAGTAGAAAACTGTCACGCGAGCCGTATGTCTGCCGAGTGCTTTGTCGCCGGAGGCGGACCGGGGCGAACGACCATCAAACCAGGCGCTCATCGTTCTCAGTCGATCACCTACCTCCGATGTTCTGCTACGGACTGCGCACGGAATGCCTTTAATGACGTGAATTCCACGATCGAGAATACGAACATTCTTCAGTGCCGAATCGAAAACGTCGGTGGATGTGCTTGGGAGGGAGCCTCGCGATACGTCCGCTTCATCGGCAACTATGTGTCCAATGCCGGACCTGTGGGGATAGGCAATCTCGGTCCTGGAAATCGTGACGAAACTTTTCCCGATCTAGGTTCTGGGCAGCATATCGTCGCTGAAAATATCTTTGAAAAGGGAACTTCCTACGGAGGACAGCGGGGAAGCACTGCTGGAATCCAGATCTCTCGCGGGGCCTCTCAGGTGATCGTGCGCAACAATACCTTCGTCAATTTCAACTCAGGTGCCGTGGCTGTCGTCGGTGGAGCCGTTTCCTACGAGTACCCCGCCAGCAATGTTATCATCACCGGTAACAGCATCGATCTGAGCTGTATAGGCGAGGAGGCGATCTCCCGAATCGGAATTTTGCTTTCGGAAGCTGACCTCACAGTATCGGACAATCAGATATACGTTCGCTCGCAAACGGATTCCAAAGTGACTGGAATCCGTATCCAGGAACCTGTCTCGAATCTCATCATCCACGACAATCTCATTCGCAACTGTCAGCAGGGTATTCTGAGCCTCCGCGGCCAGTCCCGTGTGGGTGAAGTGCTCGATCCTCGTACCTTTATCCGCTCTGACAACTCCCCGCGATATCTGTCACTGGACCGCTTCCGCGCCGCCCAATATGAGGGCTGGCAATTGGTCTGGGAGAATGGAAAATCACCTCAGGAGCGATCTACCATCGCCTCCTTCGATCCCGAAACTCTGCGCTTCACTCTCCGAGAACCACGTGAAATGAAAGCGGAGGATCTCTTTACCATCGTCGTTCCTCACCTGAACTGGAACATTCACAACAACATCATCACTGGCTGTCGTGAACCCGTGGTTTTAGCTTCCCCTGGGAGCCAAACAGCCCTTTTTCACAACAATCTGATCGAGCGAGGTAGCGCAGTGAATGTCAAGCAGCCTATCATAAGCACAGGTAGCTTCCAGATTGAAGAAAACCGCGTCATCGGGTTCGACCAGCCAGACTCCCCCACCCCACCCGCGCAGCCTGCTCAATCCAGCGCTCCCGACAAGGCAAAACCATAAAGCGATCTCTGATGCAGAATTCTATGAGAAGCCTACTCTCACTTATTCTCCTCGTATTCTCCTTACAGATTCTTACTTCAGCAGAGGAAACCGTGATTTTTCACGATGATTTTGAAGCAGCAACCGATCAATCACCGCCGCAGAAGTGGACAATGTGGGGCGATGAGAAATACAAGGATCGCGCCAACTACACTCGCGATACAGCGCAGGCGTTCAACTCTCAGGCCAGCTTTCGCATTCATCACCCGGCGCACACGAGCGGATACATCGTATCGTCGCCGAAATTCGCGATTCAACCGAAGGTGGACATGGTCTACACGATCTCCTTTTGGGCAAAAAGCGCTCGTGAAAATGAAGCCAACTTTTCCTGGATGGCATACAAGAGCATCCAACCCTATGTAACCGCTCCGACTCCTGCCTCTCACACTCTCACTCTCACTCCTGAGTGGAAGGAATTCCGCTTCGTAATCCGCGAGGGTTGGGACTTCTTTGCCGACGAGAGTTCATTCCTAATGTTAACATTTCGCTCCACCGTCAAGAAGCAGGAGGAGCAAACACTCTGGATCGACGATGTTACGGTCACCGAACAGCCCTCGGACCGACAGGGCCGTCTGATCAACCCCGCAACCCTAAGCTACGAACCTCTAAATCATCACCTGACTTCAGGGGATCAGCTCCGGGTCGTGGTGGATGCTGACCAGATCCTCCGCTCGACTCATCCCGAGGTAGGAGGAGTCTCGTTTCATCGGGTCGCCGGATGGGCTGGACTGCCTTTTAACCGAGCAGGAGAATACGCCCTATCGCTGGAGATGGAGGAAGCCATTCGTCAGATGAATCTGCCGATGACACGAGCTTACGCATTGGGCGATGAATCCTTCGGCCTGGAGGCCGCCCTCGATAAAGCTGCCTCGTTTCTCGACAGAATCCGCGTTCCGCAGAACACGAGTGTGTTAGAATTTGAAATCCAGGGAGCCAGCAGCAGCCTCAGTCCTGCGG
>JBDHQE010000143.1:0-9580 GCA_039806885.1 Verrucomicrobiales bacterium | reverse complement strand
GCTGGATGGCGGCGTCATGGATGTGAACGTCCTTCACCTGTGTGCTGGATTTCACCTCCACGATTTCCCAAGCAGCGTATTCATTTCCCGCTTTTTTCAGAGTATCGGCCTGTTTCATGACTGTCTCGATCTCCTGAATGTTTTCGATGATCTGTTCTAGCTTTTCCTGCCTGTCCGGATCGTCCACCGATGCCGCGATGAATCGGGCGCGATTGTTAAAAATCTGACGATAGCTCTGCGTTCCCAGCAGGCGGTCAAATTCGATTTTCGCTTGCTGCTTCACGTCTGCCGAATCTGCGATCAGCTCGAACTGCTCTTTGAGCATAGGATTCTGAGGCCAAATTTCGGCGGCTTCTTTGATATTCTTCTCGTATTCCTCCTCGTTTCCCTTGAGGGCGGCATTTTTCGCAGCGCGGATGCGCATATTGCTGCTGAGCCGGGCAGCCTCGATCGCTGCTGTTGGCTTAGAATAATCAAAATCGGAGGCCTTTTCCTTCATTCGATTCACTAGCTTCTCAGCCAGGCCGTAGTCCTTGACTTCGAGAGCACTCAGAAGTTGAAAGGCATCTTTTGTATATTCGAGAATCGCCATTCTCGACTCTCTGGGAACGGTCTGGACGGATGATAGATATTCTCCGATTACAAACGCCTGCTGGAGCTGGGACATCGCCCCATCAATACGACCTGATCCCAGAAGGAAGTTAAAGGATTCGACCGCCTGATCCGTTTCTCGAATCATGGAAGTGGCGAGCGTGTCAAATGTGCTTACGGTCGGATTGTAGCCGAGTAATTTCGTGAAGCTATCCTTCACAGCGGCTCCGTCTTTCAGATCGAGAGTTCCTCCGTCTTGAAACATCTCTGTATAGAGCCTCGATGCGATCACGACGTGCTCGAAGCGACGCTGGAGAAAAAATTGAATGATCAGACTCTGAAATTCCACTTTACTCTGAACCTTAATCAAGGCGGAACTCGTCTTGTTCGAAACCCTTTCTGCCTCGACCTCGCTGATTCGCTGGACATATCGTGTGAGATGTCCCGCTGCTTCGGTGACCGATGGAGTCGCCTTTTTCGCCTTGGGATCCTCCGTCATCTTGCGTTCGCGATTATCGGTCTCGTTCATCCCCTTCCAAGTGTCATAATTCCAGTCCAGTTGTCGACGCTCTTTTTCGAGTTCTGTCAGGGCTGTCTTCATCTTTCCTTCCTGCCCCTGCGCCAGGTAGACGCGATAGATCGTATTTGCGAGTGACTCACACAGGCGTCCATCCTGGGGGAATTTTGCAGCGATCTCGAGCTGAGCAACGGCCAGAGCGAACTTGTTCTTCTCCTGATGATGAGGAGAGAGGGTATCGAGAATATTACGCATGACTCCGTTGTAAGCGACTTCCTGCTCAGAAGTAGCGGGAGCGGCATTGAGATATTTCTCGAATCGTGATCGAAAAATTCGATTATCAGTGATGCTAAAGCTCTTCCCGTCGAAGGAAAAGACCTCCGTTGTAGGATCGAGGAATGGAATTGTATTCCCCAGAAACTGTGAGTTTCCATTGGGCGCAGCGTTCGTGCTTGAGGCGGGAGCTTGCGGCTGAGCCGCAGGGGCAGCGGGTGTGGCCGCAGGAGGATTCGCAGGAGCTGCTTTGCCGCCTGCGGGACCATTCGGAGCGGCCGGAGGGGTATACACTTGGGCGGAAACTGCGCTCGTCAGTAGCAGGGCGAAAAGAGTGCTAGTGATCCTCTTCATAAATTGACTCGAAAAACAGCTTCAGGGATCGATTCCTTCGGTTACGAGAGTTCCGTCGCGATCCACACGAACGACGAGATGGAGATCACTTCCTCGCTCCAGATTGACCTGATCGAAGGACTTGGGTACGAGGACAGGAACAGACACGACATCGCCACCTTCTGCCGCCTCCAAGCTGATGAGCCGACCACGGTCCGGAGTCCAGCGCAGCATTTCCTCCACCTTCCCATCGATTCGATAGAGATTACCGCGCAGGCTGTTAGCATTATCTCGATATGTGGCGAGATTGATCATCGCAGCATCTCTAGCGGAGCGCTTACCTGTGTTCCCTCCCGGACTACTCCATCCTCCGAGCACGAGTCGAAAAATCAGCGCAGCAGCGGCTACGAATCCTAGCAACGCGACTCCGATTCCAATCACCTGTCCAATCTGAATTCCGGAACTCGCTCTTCTGGACATGGCTGATAAAATAAAGACTGAAGGGAAACAAAGCGACTGCTGATTTGAATTGATTACGCAGGAGCTTGCAAAATCTTAGAGGGTGAACACAAGCATTTTCCTACGGATTTACAAGCGCTCTCGACGGAATTTCGATCTTTTCGAGCACAACACCATTCAGAGACTTTAGCTCGGCTCTCATCACTCTTTTATCGGATTTCAGAGTCAGTAGCAGATAGCTGTCTTCACTAGCGTGAAACTTCGAATGAGGATCGAGGTAGAGAGAGCCAGTCCCGATCACGCTGGTATTGAAGTAGGGGAAACGGCCTGCTAGTTCAGATCGTTCGGCGAAGTGGCCGAAACCAGTTACCAAAGCGCTACCTTTCAGATACTGCTCCGCCCATAATCCCTTCCCTGCTGCCTCCAGAGCCGTGCGCTTTTCATTCATCACCGTCACCACGAAGTCTTCTCGTGCTTCCCCCATCACGCCGGAATACCACTGAAACTGCTCTGAATCCTTCTGCCAGGCGTGGCAGGTCTGCCAAGTGGTCCCGAAATCAGACAGGTGATTCAAGTCGAGTGCAACGAGACGGAGACTGAAGTGGGGAAAGGTGAACTGCCACTTCCACTCCTCGTCCGGCAGGGCGAAAAACTCACGGTAGGCCGTGGCCTCAATGTCATAAACCGGATGGTCTGGTGGCGTCGGTCCGCGCAGTGTGAGTTCGCGATCATGATTGCCTAGTACGGGGAGAAAGGGCGTGGAGCGGAAAAGCTCCGGAGCGCTGTCGATCAGAGCGGCGAAAGCTTTCGTACCTTCGGCCTTCTGATTCCACAGTCTGGGGACATTATCTCCTGCTGTCACGAGGAGGTGAGGGGCATCGTGTGGGAGACCATCGGGATTCAGAGCCTTTCCTCCGCTCCAGTCACCGATGATCGCGACGCGCAGTTCATCTTCCGGGTATCGCTGCACAGACCAGACCGAGGAGACTAGAGCCCCTTCACCCACTCGGTAGAAAAGTCGTCCTTTACCGGAGGCAAATGGAACGGTGACATGATGACGAAGAGCTGTCTCACCATTTCCTGTGCGCTGCCCTAGTTCTTTAGTCTCCCCGAATTCGACGATGGCCTTGGACGGATCTGAACTCTCCCAGTTGATGGTCAGCTCACTCGGATCGTTGCTTGCGTGAGAAAGCCAGATGCGGGTAATGCCTGCCTCCTCTCCCATCGTGCGCCAAGTCACTAAGCTCAGTAAAATCGAACAGCAGAGAAATGTACGGAGAGGCGAGGGCTGATTCATCGTGTGAAAACGCGTATACTCCCTTTTTACAGCAATCCATCAGGCTTTTCCAGTGGTATACACTTGTTTTACGAATCTGAGTGAGATTCTGAGCTTGTGAATGATGAGCGAAGACAGGCGGGAATAGCGGGTGTGGAGATGCGAATAAAAATTCCCTTACTTTTTCTTTCTCAGGAGAGAAAAATCTGTTACACCAGTCGCGAAAGCGAATATGGGAAACAGTAGTGTCATCGAATCCGTCTTGGATAACCTACCCGTGGCGCTCTTTGCCAAAGAGGTTACGGACAACTTTCGCTTTGTCCTCTGGAATAAGAAACAAGAGGAAGTGACAACGATTCCGGCGGAAAGGGCCTTAGGGAAAAACGACTACGATCTTTTCTCCAATGAATCAGCAGACTACTTTCGGAAAGTGGATCAAAGCGTGCTCAAACGCGGGAAAGCCACCGAGGTGCCGGAGGAAATCATCACCACTGAAAATCAACGAGAAGTTCATTTGCGAACGATTAAGATTCCGGTTCACGATCAGGAAACGGGGCGCATCCTCATCGTCGGTATCAGTGAAGACGTGAGCGAACAGGTTCAGTCTCGTCGTCAACTTGATCGGCTCAATCGCCATCTGCTCCGGGCGAACGAGGAGCTGCAGATCACGCAATTACAGCTAATTCAGGCCGAAAAGCTGGAATCCATCGGACGTCTCGCGGCCGGTGTTGCTCACGAGGTGAAAAATCCATTGGGACTGCTCTTGTTGGGCGTGGATTATCTCTCACAGGGAATTCTGCCAGATGATCCCAATCTGCCCACGATTTTGCAGCAAATGCGCGATGCTGTCGGACGGGCAGACCGAATCGTGCGCGGGCTAGTCGATTTTTCCTCTCAGCGAGCGCTCACACGGGAGCCAACTGACCTCGCAAGCGTGATCGAGGCAGTGCTTCTCTTGGCTAAGCACGAGATCGTCCGATCCAATACGACGGTCGATGTCCAGATCAGAGATGGTCTGCCTCTCGTTTTTCTCGATATGTCGAAGTTCGAGCAAGTCCTGATCAATCTCGTCATCAACGCGATTCAGGCCATGGAGAGCAGCAAGTCTCGACACTTGGAGATTCACGCATGGGAGGAGACTTTAAGTAATGTCTCGCGGAATGAGGGGGCGAGAACGCGCGAACTTTTTCGTTCCGGTGATCGTGTCGTGATTTTAGAGATCAGAGACAGTGGCCCCGGAATCGCTCCATCGGATGCCAATCGCTTGTTCGATCCTTTTTTCACCACGAAAGCTACGGGTAAGGGCACTGGTCTGGGCCTGTCTGTCGCTCGTCGTATCATCGAGCTCCACAGTGGGACTCTGAGTCTGAAGAACCGCACGGGTGAGTCTGGAGCTGTCGCTCGCATCGTCCTGCCGACGAAAATTCCCACGAGTCGAGTCAGCATTCGTTCTGTGGAAGCGCTGAAAGAAGAAGCGTCTAATTCGGTTGACACCAAGACAAAAAAACTGACAAGCTGATCTCATTCCTCTTTCTCTTTGATCCCTCAGGCTATGGCACACAAAATATTATTGATCGACGATGAGGCGGGTTTTACCCAGCTCCTGAAGATGAACCTCGAGCGAATCGGCGATTACGAGGTTGAGATGGAAAATGACTCGCTGAAAGCTCTCACCACGATCCGGCGCTTTCAGCCCGATGTGATCCTGCTGGATGTAGTGATGCCGGGACTCGACGGAGGTGATATTCAGGCGCGACTTCAGGATGATGCGAAGCTCTCGAGTATCCCCATCGTCATGCTGACGGCGCTCGTCGATTCCACGGAGCTTTCCGAAGGAGCCGTTGCGCAGGCGGGTTCGCAGATGATCCTGCCGAAACCAGTCGACCTGCAATTACTCTTGCGTGTGTTAGGGGAAATCTTGCCGAAAGCAGAGGAGTAAAGAGCTTCCAAGGTGGGCCGTGGAAGATCCGTCACGGGCGAATCCGCATCTCTTGCCGGAAGCGGATTGCGTAGCCCGCGTTGGGTGGAAGATCAGTGCTTCGGTATACAACTGCGCATCTTGTCGATGCTTCCCGAGAGGGCTTCGAGATGGTCGCGAGTGAGGCGCAGCGTCTCGTTTAACTCCGTCATCGCTTCCCGTGCATTTTTTACGCACAAAATGTGATCCGTTTCCGGTGCTGACTTGCCGTCTCTGAGATTCCGAAACTCGACGACGTTTTCTGGATTTTCCTCGACCTCTGTTCCTTCTTCCCGACTCGATTGAAAGCCCCCCAGTGCCCGCTCGAGTCGACTCTGAATCCGTGTGATGCGCTCAGAGACGTTCGATTTTAACTCATCCGCATGGATGGCGAGACGCTGCTCCAGACGCGCTAGACGCTGATCTAGTCGATGGATCGCCTCATCAGCATCAAGCGAAGGGTGCTTGTGCGCATCCATTAATATGGGTTGATCTTCTGAGGAAAGGAAAAATGGAACGCGAATCATGCGCTAAAATCTGAATTTTCTACAATATATTAGAATATTCAGAAATATTCAATATTTAATCGATTTTAATAATCGGAAAATATTTTTGATGCAGAACCGGATTTGCTCTCAGTGCCAGTTTCAGTGGCTGTAGTCTCGAGTCCCGAAAATTGCCGAACCGACTCGTACGAGAGTCGCTCCTTCGGCAATGGCCCCTTCGAAATCGTGGCTCATTCCCATCGAAAGCTCTGACAGGCTCTGTCCATGCTCATTTGCCAGAGAATCGCGCAGTTTTCGTAGGGCTGCGAAATGGGGGCGCACTTTTTCGGGGTTTTCCTCGAAGGGAGGAACTGTCATTAGGCCTTTGATTTCAATATGAGGCAGACGAGCGATCCCCTCGAATTTTCGCCGTATTTCCTCCACTGGAAAGCCAAACTTCGCATCGTCACTGGCGACGTTGACCTGTAGGAGAATTCGGGCGGTCAGTTCGAGTTCGCCTGCGATGCGACTGATCTCTTCGGCTAGCTTCTGAGAATCGACGCTGTGAATGAGGGCGCTGAGGGGCAGGGCCTTTCGCACCTTGTTTCCCTGCAAGTGGCCGATCAGATGCCAAATTAATTCAGAGGGGCAGGCGGGCGCTTTTTCCAGAAGTTCCTGCACTCGATTTTCACCAAAATCTAGCTGACCTGCAGCGGCGGCCTCCTGCACGGCGCTCGCGGGCCAGGTTTTCGACACAGCCACGAGGTGCACGGCTTCTTCGGCACGCCCCGCACGATGGGCGGCGTCCGAGATGTGAGCGCGAACTCGTTCCAGATTTTCAGCGATACTCATTTCGATTCGAGATGTTCCAGTCCTTCGTGATCTAGGCGCACGATACGCCAATCCGACAGAATCTCACCGCCGATCTGCTGATAGAGATCGATCGCTCTCTGATTCCAGTCCAGCACACTCCACTCCATGCGTCCTGCGCCTCGTTGGCGGGCGATTGCTCCCACGGCTTTCAATAGAGCTTTTCCCCATCCATTTCCTCGGTGTGAGGGGCTGACGTACAGATCCTCTAGCCAGATTCCTGCACGACCGAGAAAGGTGGAGAATGTCGGAAAAAAGATCGCATACCCGATGATCTCGCCTTCGATTACAGCCACGAGAGCCTCTGCATCGGGGGCCTCACTAAAAAGCGCAGAATGGTAATCCGCTTCGGTCGCCGATACTTGGTGCGAGAGATGTTCGAACTCTGCCAACTCTTTCACCAGCGCCAGGATCGCTGGAACATCCTGAGGTTCAGCCGCTCGAATTCCGTCTGCGACTCGTGCGTGCCGAGTGACTTTTCCATTTTCGTCCATTTCCGAAAACCTACGCCTAGGCCGAGCTGATCTTCAAGGTGATCCCAGACATGATGACGCTCGTTGCACCCTTGGACAAGATAGGGCTAATTGGGCGCAATGATTCGCCGGTCGGCACACTTGAAATATCCTCTTTGCACTCCCTTCGCTCTTCCTTTCCCGTCTTTCCTCATTCGGGGAAGCTTGGCCGTGATTTTTCTGCTCTCATTCGTTGGGGGTGTAAAGGCCGATTCCATCCCGTCTCCGACACCTGTGGTGCCTGTGACGCCTGCTGCGTCCTCGTCGGAAAAGCCTCACTTCACTCCGGCTCAGATCGAGTTTTTTGAGAAACGCATTCGTCCGGTTCTGTCGGAGAACTGCTATGAATGCCACACCGGTGCGAATGCGAAAAATGGACTAGAGCTGGACTATCGCGATGGATGGGTGCGGGGGAGCGACTATCGCAAGATCATCGATTTGAAAACACCGAGCAGGAGTGTCGTGATCCTGGCCGTTTCCCATTCAGGTGAAAAGGGAATCCCCTCGATGCCGAACAAGCGAGAGAAGCTACCGGCGGAAACTGTCGGTCTCATGCAGGAATGGATCGCGATGGGCTTGCCTTGGCCAGAGGAAGCTCCCCGTAAGCGCGAGTCTGTCGATCCACTTCAGCATTGGTCCTTTCAGCCTGTGAAGGTTCCCGCCCTGCCTGCCGATGCAGGAAACCCCATCGACTGGTTCATCCATCGTGCCCAGACTGCGGCAGGAGTGCATCCCGCCCCTCGTGCGGATCGGGCGACGCTGTATCGTCGGCTTTCCTTCGATCTGCTGGGCCTTCCTCCTCGGTATCAGGAACTGCGTGCTTTTGTCGATGATCCTCGTCCTGATCAGGTCGTCTGGGCTGAGTTAGTGGATCGTCTGCTCGATTCCCCGCATTACGGTGAGCGGTGGGCGCGCCTGTGGATGGACGTCGCTCGCTATGCTGATACGAAGGGGTACGAAGGCGGCGGCGTCGAACGGAGATTCATCTACAGCTATACCTACCGCGACTGGCTGATCCGAGCGTTCAATGAAGATCTGCCCTACGACAAGTTCTTGCTCTATCAAATCGCGGCTGAGCAGTTAGTCGATCCGGCGGGACCAGACCGTCGCCATCTCGCTGCGATGGGATTTCTTTCACTCAGTCGAAACGGCAGCCAGGAGGATATCCTCGATGACCGCATCGACACGACGTTTCGCGGCACGATGGCGCTCACCGTCTCCTGTGCGAAATGTCATGATCACAAGTCCGATCCGATCCCGACGCGAGATTACTACGGCCTTTACGGGATTTTTCTGAACTCCCTCACCGTGGATACCCCGACCATCGGCGACCCACCCGATACTCCAGAATACAAAAAATACGCTGAAGAGCTGGCTGTGAAGCAGAAGGAGATCGACGAGGTTCTCCAAGCAGCGATGGAAATCGCGAAGAAAGAAAATCCCAGTCTGGCGGAGAATCCAGCTGCCTTGCGCAATAAAGTCGATCCTGAAACGAAAAAGAAACTCCGGGAGTTGGAAGGGAAGCGCGACAAGTTCGTCGCGGATTCGCAGATGGATGCGGACAGGGCCATTATCCTGCGAGATCGGGATCAGCCCATCAATCAGCACGTGTTCATTCGAGGGAATCCCGGTCGCCCCGGCGAGTTGGCTCCCCGGCAGTTCCTCTCCTTGGTCGCTGGCAAGGGGGGAACTAAGCCATTCACTCAGGGGAGTGGTCGTCTGGAGATGGCGAAGGCGATCACCGCGCCGTCGAATCCTCTCACAGGACGGAATATCGTGAACCGTGTTTGGATGTGGCATTTCGGTGAAGGAATCGTCCGCAGCATCGACGACTTCGGGCATACCGGAGAGCGCCCGGATCATCCGGAGCTGCTGGATTGGTTGGCGGATTACTTCTTGAGCAGCGGCTCTTCCTTCAAAAAGCTCCATCGCCTGATTCTCACCTCCGACACTTGGACTCAGCAGTCGGCGAATCCGAAGACAGAGGCAAACATGCTCGTCGATGCCGAAAATCGACTGCTGTGGAAATACAAAAAGCGACGGCTGGAGTTCGAGCAGATGCGCGATGCGATGCTCGACGTGGCGGGAAATCTCGATCTCACCTTATTTGGTCGCCCTGTGGAGATTCTCGCCGCCGGCTATCAGAATCGCCGCTCGGTTTATGCCTTCATTGATCGACAGAATTTGAATCCCGCGTTCCGAAACTTCGACTTTTCCAATCCGCAGGAAACTACGGGCAAGCGGCCGAATACTACCATTCCGATGCAGGCGCTCTTCACCATGAACAACTCCTTCGTCATGGATCAG
>JBDHQE010000142.1:0-9611 GCA_039806885.1 Verrucomicrobiales bacterium | reverse complement strand
CTGGCACAATGTACGATCCTCTCCGGAGTAAATCCTCGTCTTTGCAACATATCCCGCAGTTCGGTCACAGAAATCAAATCCGACACATTCCCCGTAACCAAAGGATACGAAGTACTTGCATCAGCCGAACCACGATGAACAGCCACGACGGACGCGCCATCCGCATGAAGACAGAGTGCAAGCTCAGCCCCCAAATAACCGTGACCGAAAACAAGAATACGGAGTTGCGACATACGAGATACTATCCCAGCGCAGACTCTATGCACGAATGAAATTCAGGGTACTAATGGACGTCGGATTGCGACAGGATCAGGATCCCAGAGTTGCGTCGGGCTTGTCTCCGCTCTCCGAATAGCAGGGAGATCGACCAATTTATCGCTAGGAACTAGCTCAGCATTTTTGCTCGGAGTGATCGTCTCCGATCCGTGAATTTCATCCCTATGCTCTGGACTTACCGAACTCTCGACCGGCCCCATCCATTCCACCTGCTTATCCTCTCTTGTACCCTCACTCCCAGGCGACTCCCCAGTAGTTACCGTCTCCCCGAGTGTCGAAGACGACAGCGCCGTGATCAGAAACAGATGGGCGAATGTAACACCCATGACGATACAAACCGTTTGAAAAGAAAGTTTCATTCCGTCACAACAGATCACTATCTACGAATCGCGGGTCCCATCGTTTGGCGTGCAATCGGATTCATCTGGGCGAATCCGGAATCCTGCTCCCCACTGTTTTTCTGAAATCGCTGACGGATGGAGTGATATTCTCGTCCAGTCTCATTCTCGTCCTCCTGAGTCTCGGAATCATCAGGACCAGTCGCGTGGTCATGTGGCGGCATAACCGGAGCTCCCGAATCCAGAACTGCATGAAGCGCAAATTTTCGCTCAAACAGTCGCTGTAGATCGACACAAAATCGATCCAAGTCACTCGTCTGACCACGAATAGAGTTTTGTAACATCAGTCGGCCCAAAAACGCGGGCGCAGAAACCAATACCCCGATCACGAGGAATCCTATGGCAGCACTGATCACAGGTGATAAAACGCTAAAATCGACAGCATTCTCGAATCCACCCATCAAGGTCCATAAAAATCCAAATCCTCCAACAAAAGAAGCCGTTGCCGCGATGAGTCCGAGGATCGCAATCCCTGGATTGAGGCGACGAATTGCTTCTTGGAATCCAGACCGAAAGGCCAAGTTTACGCACTCAATCTGCATGACTCCCAGACTCTTTGTGCGATGGGAATTGGGCTTGTCTGTTTCCGAAGCCCCAGTTGCCTTCAGTAAATGATAAGCCGCTTCGGCAGCTCCGGCTCGATAGATGGTCCCGCTCAGGGAAGAATCAACATCTGAGTCACTTTCATAAAGAGTCAAAGCAGATTCCGTTTTCCGAAGGCGCTCAACAAAATTACGATTTGCTCGCCTTGATTTTAGTAACTGAATGGATTTGGAAAGAAGAATCACCCAGCTCACAATCGAAAGCATGAATAGCACCCAGACCAGTACTTTTCCGAGGAAAGTCGGCTGGTCGAGTGTGACACTCAAATTGGCGAGAAGAAGAAACATCGGAGATCACTTGGAAATCAGAATATAAACCATCCTCAAATAATTTTAAAACAAATAATTAATGCGTCGGATTTTTAAAATTATTCCCGCTCATACCTTTTGTCCGGAATCACTACTGCTCACCCGTTCTCATCTGATGCAGATGTAGACTACGAAACAATAGTGGATCAAGCGGAGACGCGCTCCAATCCTTCGCGATACGCCACATCCTCAGTACAACTCCACCGGAGAACGCTTCCCATCCTCGACACTAAGAATCTTCGCTCGCTCCTCCCCTAGGGTAGCCACGCGCAAATCCCAAATCTGGGAGTCGATTTCATGAAAGCGTTCTTCAGACCATAGGTCAGGAGCGGCCATCTTCTTTTTTGTTCTCTCGATTCGCTCCAGAGCATCGTGAAGCATGGGATCGGGCAATGTCGTGATCACCTCCGCAGCACGCTCTACCAACTCTACCCGGTGACAGATCATAGCGAGATCATTTCCCGCTCCGATGCAAGCGCGGATGGTATCGTCAAAGCTAACCTCGTTCAGAATCGCGCCCATGTCGAGATCATCCGACATCACCAGCCCAGCGAATCCGAGCTGATTGCGGAGAAACTGGCCGACGATGTTTTCCGATAGCGAGGCTGGCCAGCGCGGCCTGTCGGCATCCCAGCAGGGATAGTGAGAGTGACAGGTCATGATACTGTCAAGATCAGGCAGAAGAGCTCGAAATGGTCTTAGCTCCTGCGCCTCCATTTCCTCTAACGTCTTGTTGATGACGGGCAACTCATGATGTGGATCGACCTCTGCGGAAGCGTAGCCGGGAAAATGCTTTCCAGAACTGAGAACACCCTCACGACGCATCGCCAGATTGAAAATTGTAGCGTTGCGGATGACCTCTTCGGGCGTTCCACCCCAGCAGCGCCCTTTCAGCGAATTATCGGCCTCGTCATCGAAGGAAATGTCCAGTACCGGACAGAGATCTAGATTGAATCCGAAAAGTCGAAGAATCTGCCCGGTCAGCCGACCATGCTGCTCGATCAGAGACAGATCGCCCTTTTCTCGGAGCTGCTGCGCATTCGGTGGCTCGTTCCCGATGAGGCGAAGTCTAGAAACTCGTCCTCCCTCCTGATCGATGGTGATGAAAGGTTCAATCTCAGAGAGATCGCGCAGATCATCGATCAGCTTTCGCAACTGAGTTGGCGACTGGATATTTCGCCCGAAGAGAATAAACCCGCCTGGCTGGAGCTTGCGAAAGCGCTGTGCGATGTCAGGTGTCAGTTCGGTGCCGGGAACACCCGTGAGAAGAAGTTGGCCGAGGGGAGCAGAAGAATGCATGGATGATGTAATATAAACGCATCTTAAGAATCGAGGTGGACAATTTCTCGATTCCTCACGAATCTGTCACTCACCGGGAGGTCAAAGGTCAATTCCGGGAATCTTCAGCAACTCCCGTGCCTGCCTCATCCGAGCGAGCGCTTCTCTCTGATCAGGAGCAGTGAAGGTCACATGCCCCATTTTTCGGCCACGACGCGCCTGACGCTTCCCATAGAGATGCAGATGAGATCCTGGCAGGGCAATCACACTCGTCCAATCGGGCTTTCCCTCTGCATCTTCCCACACATCACCGAGCAGATTGAGCATCACCGTGGGGCTGTGCAGGCGCGTACTACCGGGAGTCAACCCACAGAGAACGCGAAGTTGCTGCTCGAACTGTGAAGTCTCACAGGCATCGATGGTATGATGTCCAGAATTGTGCGGACGAGGAGCCATTTCGTTCACCAGCAGTCTGCCGTCAGTCGCTAGGAAAAATTCCACAGCTAGGATCCCTTTGTAATCCAATCCCTCAGCGACTTCCAGAGCGATGGCACGGGCGTCTTCTGAAATACGTGGATCGAGTCGAGCGGGCACGATCGATACGTCGAGGATGTGGTCGCGATGGATATTCTCCGCCGGATCGTAAGTCAATGAACGTCCTAAACTGTCACGCACGACTAGGACAGAAAGCTCCGCTGCTAGCGAAATACGCTCCTCCAGCACCGCTCGCGATGTAGAAAAGTCGGCCCATACAGTCTCTGCATCGCTGTCACGATGGACGCTCATCTGCCCTTTCCCATCGTAGCCAAATTCCGCTGTTTTCAGGATTCCTCCCGATTCCGGCAGAGTCGAGAGCGCTCGACACAAATCCTCCTCATTCTCCACCACGGCGAAATCAGCGTGGGGCAGGCCATGTTTTTCCAGAAATCGCTTCTCGCGCTCCCGGTGTTGACAGACCTCGATCGCATAGGCACCGGGCAGCAGCGGGATGCGCTCTTCGATTTTTTCTAAGAGAACTGACGGGATATTTTCGAACTCGACCGTCGCAGCCTTTACCTTACCGAGAAAAAGTTCCAGCCCACTGGCAGAATCGAATGTCTCCTCGATCATCCAATCGCACACATCTGCTGGACCAGAATTTGGGCCACCCACCCAACTCGCGATCCGATAACCCATGCGCCGTGTGGCAAAAGCCAACATCCGCCCGAGCTGACCTCCACCCAGCACTCCGATCTCGTCACCCGGGATCAGTGGAATCGCAGATTGACTCATGACTGCTCCCCGAGCTCTGGCAACTCCATCGCCTCTACCTTTTTCCGCAGGCCTTCCCGGTACTTCGCGAGTCTCGCAGCCATCACTTCATCTTCCAGAGCCAGCACTGATATGGCAAACAGTGCCGCGTTGGTCGCCCCAGATTCGCCGATGGCGAATGTCGCCGTTGGGATTCCGGCGGGCATTTGCACGATCGAAAGTAGTGAATCCACACCGCTCAGCGCACGAGAACGCACGGGCACGGCCAGCACAGGAAGAGTCGTAAGAGCTGACACCATACCGGGCAAGTGAGCAGCCCCACCTGCTCCCGCGATGATCAGCTTCAATCCCCTCTCACGGGCGGATTTGGCATACTGAACCATCAGATCAGGCGTGCGGTGAGCGCTAACGACTCGCGCCTCATACGAAACTGCGAACCCTCGCAGGACTTCAGCCGCGTTTTCCAGCGTCGGCCAGTCAGATTGACTGCCCATGATGATCCCGACGAGGGGCTGGAGAGATGAGTTAGATACGGACATGAGCAAATTTTATTTTTGTTTCTTACGCTGGTGATCGACGAGTATCGAGTAAGTACATCACTCCTGAGAGAGAAAAATCAGTTCCCCTCAACTTACACCGCTGTTCGATGATCGTCGCTTGTTTTTCATCTGTTTTTGGAACAAGGGGAGCAGTTCCGACTCGATCCAAGCGAATGCAGCTTCCAGCCCCTGTTCTCGATAGACCGATCCGATCTGCGCCTCCACTGAGGTCGGATTCCCGAAACAGGCGAGAAACTGATTGCATGTCATGTCACGCAGCGTCTCCCCGCTAATCATTCCCATCTCACGTAAAATCCACGAGCGGGCGAACAGATCCAGCACAGTATCGCCGACCCAAGCCAATTCCTGCTCTCGCTTTCTACTTTCTTCCTTTCGATTCGGCTTCATCCTTCGTGATCACCTTGCCAAGCTTCGAGAAGTTCTTCGGTGATGGAATACCGGGCACCACAGCGCGGGCAATTCACGATCATAGCCTTCCCCTCTGCAAAGGATTCTGCGAGAGTCTCCTCGCTCAGTCCGGCGACGATGGGCAAGATACGCTCCAGACCACAGCCACATTCGAATCGGTATTCTCGGGTCTCCAAAAACCCCAGTTCCTCCTGCTCTGTCAAACTGAGGATTGTCTCTGCGTCCAACGACTCCAGCCAGTCGATGTCGCAGTCCGGCTGAGCACTGATCAGCGCGTATTGATCTTCCTTCAGATGAAAAAATCTCCCCGGTCGCTGTTCACTTTGTCGATAGAATGCCTCCCCGATTTTGAGAAAGTCGAGTGTATCCACCTCGATCACGCTCTGGCGCGACTCCTCTCCCGACACGCTCAACTGGGCGATCAGGAGATTTTGCTCACGCGGCTTGATATCCTCGGTGAAAACGCGTCCCGTGAGGTTTCCCAAGCGATTACTGCCCGTGACGAACAGATTCATCGCCGGATCCTGCCAGCTCACCGTCCAAGCAGCGTTCTCATTGCGAGGACGCGAGGCGAGAAACAACGCGATTACAGCGATCCCGTCCTTCAGTAGTGAATCCTGCTTTGCATCATACCGCAGGTCAAACTGCGCCAGATGCAGATAATAATCCGTCAACAGAGGAGTGAAGTCACCCTGCACGAGCAGCGCATTACGCCCTCGGACGAAGGAACACTGAAGATGAATCGGATCAGGAGAATCTGAGAGAACGGAAGAGTCGGGCATGGGTGAACTGCATCATGCTATCACGATTTATGCCTCGGTGCGAACCGTAACAAGGGAGAAATTCAGACCGGTAGCTGTCAGGCGAGTTGACTGTGTAGTAACGGCGCTCCCCTTCTTGCCTCAAAAGATCATATTCTTCTGCACATGCTACATTTCCTTTCTTCAAAACCAGAAATATGGGATAAGGATGAGTCCCAATGGACGATCCCACCGAAATTCTCCTGACCCTGACCACGAACCCGGATTTCGTCGGAGTGAGCGAGTCTGCTCTCCTCGCTCTAATTGCGGCTGGGGCGATCAGTGAAATGGCATCCGGCTCAGTCCTAATCCGTCAGGGAGATCCGGGGCGAGGAATCTGGATCTTGATCGATGGAACTCTAGAGATTCTCGTCGATGGAGATCTCATCAATCGAATCGACCGCGCAGGAGAAGTGATCGGCCAGATCAGTGCTGTCTCTCTCCTCCACGCCACCGCCACGGTCCGCACTGCGGAAGCGACACGCTGCTTATACGTCCCGCATGAGGCTCTGCACCGCCTGCTGGCACGTCATTCCGAACTCGCCCAAGCGATCCTGCGATCGATGGTGAAATATCACGGGCGACGGTGAGCTCCTCTCTTGTTCTCACTCAATACGGTACCTCACGAGACATGACCGTGTTTCATCTCCTGAGAGAGCTGGAACAGGCGATGAATCTGCTTTAACGGGATATTCGTCACATCGGTTCGCCGTTCCGTTCCGAGTAGGATGGAAAAAGTTCCCAGCCCTTTGCCCTCGTCCCGCATCAGAGTATTCGTCACCGTACTCCAGGGATGGGCTTCCAGCTCGAACCCACGACGAGTCTCCGTCATCAGGAACAGATGACGATCTGTGATAATCACACATTCCTTCGTCTTGCTCAGCAGCCCAACCTTCGCTTGCACTGCGATATAATAGATACTCTCTCCTGCTCCTACTACATTCGATACCTCGCGGAAGGCAATTCCCACCCGTTGCGTGTCCTGCCCGTCATCGACGAAGTGGGTAATCTGCTCCTGCACTTCGAAGACTTCATGAATCGGCTTCCACTCCTCTATTCCATCGTAGAAAACAAGATCGTTCGGTCCGATCTCCCCATCGTTCATCAATTGCAGCAGATCTTGCATCTGGTATGGGCCTCTGGAATTACGTTCTCCACGCTTCAGAATCGTGAATTCCATATCAGATTCGGGATCCTGAAAATCTGGCTCGATTGTGGGGGCGTTACTCATAGAATAGGACAAAGAATGTATTTACATTGTCAAAAATTCAATTTTCAGGCAAGGCAAAAAGCAAAAATTCTTGATCAAAAAGAAGATTCGGAAAATTCATAACAAACGACTCCATGCCTCGGGCATTCGTTTCGGACGTCCCGATGGCATTTGAACCAGAGCCACGGTCTGGACAGCTTCACATATAGTCCTCTCGCGCCCAGCTCCTGCGTCTACCGTCAGATGATATGCGCAGATTGCGCGCACCTTTTCCACGGACGCAAGGCGTGCCGTGATGCGAACCGCATCTCCCAGTCGAGCGGGTGAGCGATAGTCGATCTCCGTGCGGATCACGGTAGGAAAAATACCGGTCTCCGTCATGGTCGATGCATCCATCCCCAGTCGAGAGAACAGGGCCATCCTGGCCTTCTCTACATAACGGAGGTAAGCGATATTCGAAACCACACCTCCGCAATCCGTGTCGTAGAAAGGAACGCTTTCAGAAATTTCGACTTCCATACGACGAGGAGAAACTTCTTCTCACCAGCGCTGCGATGCGAGAGGACGGAATCAGAAGGGAATATCGTCTTCTTCAATAAAGCCCTCCGGCTCGCTCCGACTCGGTGGAGGTGGTTCCGGAGTGTAGGTTCTCGATGGCGAGGCGTCGCTTGCGATTGGAGCAGCCGAACTAAAATTCCCGCCTGTAGAACGCGATCCTCCCCCACTCCCTGAATCATCACGCCCTCCGAGAAACTGGAAGCTCTCTCCGATCACCTTCAGTCGTGAGCGCTGCTGTCCCGTCGCTTTATCTTCCCAACTGTCCAGTTGGAGACGACCCTCTACATAGAGAGGACGACCTTTCTTCATGTATTCCCCGAGAACCTCGGCCTGACGGCCCCAAAAGGTAATGTCCACATAGGTCGTTTCCTCGCGTTTCTGTCCATCATCACCCGAGAAAGAGCGATTGATCGCCAGAGAGAGATCGGTCACGGCGGTTCTTTTTGGGGTCACGCGTCAGATTCCCCATCAACTGAACTCTGTTAAGATTTGGCATGACGTTGATTCTATCGAAGTGAAGAGTAAAAATCCAGTCTTTCTTTTCGAGCTTTCTTTTTAGGAAAAAGTGCGCCTTGCCACCTCTCACTCACTCGGAGCGGGCGTCTTTGGGTTCTCTGGAATCGATGGTGCGGTTTCGGACGGCGCAGGGCTTTCGGGATCAGACTTTGATGTTGATTCCGGACTTGTGACTGGTTTCGACTCTGCTCCGGCAGGTATGGCCTCCGGGTGCTTCTCCGCTCTTCTTTTCGCGATCAAATCTTCCCAGCGGTGCAGAGAAAAACCTTCGCCGATGCCTCCGATCTCATCGAGCAGTGCGGAGCATTTCTGATACCATTTTTCCAAGTCTGGCGGCGAGTTCTTCGCCTCCGCGCTCCCAGGAAAGATCAGGTAGGTCACGGTCAGATCGCTCACCGGACGATTATATGGCGACGCCTTCTCATTGATCGTCCGTGCGATCCGGAGGGACGCTTCGCCGAACTTCCACGTAGGACCCGCATCTCCAGCGATCGCCGGATAGAGCTGGTCATTATAAATCACCACGGCATAATCCCCGATCGCCGGAGCGAATTCATTTTCAGACTTTCGACCGAGAAAAGACAGTGGAAGAACGATAAAGGGATCTGCCTCGGCGATGAGATAACTGCGAGCCTTGAGATCGGCGACGCGAGGCTTGTATTCATCGATTAAGGTGCGGAGTTCTCGATTGCGCTCGATGCTGAGTCCCGGCTGAGCAAACTCGGCTTCATACTCCTTCAGTTTGCTCTCCCACCGATCCAACAGCGGATTAGGAACTTTCGTCTGCTTCGGCCATCCGTAACTCGTCGAAGGCTGATAGTAAGGTGACATGGAGATGTAATTATCCAATTCTGGCCAGCGGTCTCCATCAGAGCCATCCGATACCGTATCCATATCCGCCTGCGCCAGCAGCAACTTACGCTGGGTGCCCGGATGCCGAATCTGCAGGACAGTCTCCAGATCGTAATAGTTATGCCGCGAGGGGAGTTGGTCGATTCTCGTCGTATTCTGCTGAACTCGAGTGGTTTTGAGTTCGTATATATAATGATAGAACGGAGACACTTCAGCGGACTGCATGAGTTGGTCGAAATCTTTCAGCATCTTGGGCAAATGCGGATTCACCTGCGCTAGACCATCAGCAGTCTTATTCGGCGAAGGCACAGTCAGTTGTACCTTCATTTCGATCTCGTACGCCTCACCGCGAACTCGTTCTACCGTCGCGGATGCTCCCTCATGCGTGGCCACTTCTGTTTTCACCGGAATTTCATTCCAGAGCTTCGCCACGTCGACTTTCTTCCAACTCACGTAGGATGACGGCATCGGAGGCTGGACTTCAACGATTTTCTCTACGACCTTCTCCACCACTTTTTCCACGGGCTTCTCCACGATCTTTTCTACCGGGACCTTTACAATCTTCTCAGCGCCTTTGGGCATCCCACCCAGCC
>JBDHQE010000141.1:0-9630 GCA_039806885.1 Verrucomicrobiales bacterium | reverse complement strand
GGCGTGCGTGGAGGCCATCCTCGTTCGGAATGGTAATCGCGCATTCAGGCATCGGAATCGTGATGGTTGATTGAAAATTGAAAACAGTGGCTATTGAACAGTCTCTTGAAACAGAGCGCAACGAAAAACCCTGCCTTCTTTCAGGTGATTCGGTAGAGTCAGGCAGAAGGGTTCCGTTCTTCTCGCATTTTTTTCAAGAGCTTCTTGTTAAATTCTTCCGCCGCATCATGGCCCATCGCCCGCAGTTTCTGATCGAGCGCAGCGATTTCGATCAATTGAGTCATGTCGCGTCCGGGGGCTACCGGGAGTTCGATATGGGGAACAGGTAGTCCAAGGATGTCAACGGTCTGACGAGTCATTGAGAATCGATCAATCTCGTTCATCGAAGATTCTTTTTTGAGAGTCACTACGAGGTCGAGCCGCTTTTCCGTCCGTAGCGTACCGACTCCGAACAGAGCTGTTACATTAATGATGCCGAGTCCGCGGACTTCCATGTAGCTGCGCCCTAGTTCAGGCGAGGTCGCCATTAGTTCGCGATCTCCGACGTTTCGCAGGCGCACCAGATCGTCAGCGACCAGACTGGCTCCGCGACGAAGGAGACTTAGAACGGCCTCGCTTTTTCCGGTGCCGCTCTCACCTTCGATCAGGATGCCTATCCCCATCACATCGACCATGCAGCCGTGGCGGGAGGTGGTGGGAGCGAATTCCCAGTCCAGTCTTACAGTCGCGGCATTGATGTAGTTCATAGTGACCATCGAGGTTTCGAAAACGCAAATCCCTGCGTCTGCCGCGATGGATAGGAGCGACTCTGTGAGGTGTTGCCCTCGACTCACGACGATGCACGGGATGCGCTGGCGACAGAGTTCCGCGAAGCGTTCCTTCGCGTTCCTTTCACTGAGATGACGAAGGTAAGACCGCTCCGCCTGGCCGATCACTTGGATGCGGTGCAGGGCGAAGTATTTGTAAAAACCGGAGAGCGCTAGGCCAGGACGATTGATGGTCGGTTCGAGAATTTCTCTGTTAAATCCCTCTTCTGAACCCACTAGGGTCATCGATAGACTTTCGTGATAGCGCTCGAAAAAATCTCCTACTTTAACAGAAGCTGGGCGATTGACTGGAGTGACTCGTGACATGGACTGTGATGAAAGAGTGTGGGACAGATGCAGGAGAGAGGCGAGAGAAAAAGGGCTGAGGTTAACGAAATTGGAAAAGTTAAGGGAGGAAGTCATCGCTTGCATCGCCGAAAATGAATGTGATCCTCCTTTTCTCCGATCACTTTTCCCATGCTCGTCGCAGGAATTCCCCATCGCACTGTCTGGTTGGAAGCCGATGAAGAATCGGTCGGCATCATCGACCAACGCGCTCTGCCTTTCGCTTTCACCATCGAGATTCTTCGCAGTACTTCAGATGCCTGTCGAGCCATCTCGGAGATGCGAGTGCGTGGGGCGGGATGTATCGGGGCCACGGCTGGCTATGGCCTCTTTTTGGCTGCCAGGGAGTGCTGGGAGGCGGGTCTCAGTGGAGCCGACTTCGATCTGGCTCTGGCAAGAAAATCGGACATGCTCCGGGCGACGCGCCCTACGGCGGTTAATCTCGCTTGGGCTTTGGATCGTGTCGCTCGCGAGACGCTGAAGGTTTCGGATGCTGCGGATAAAGTGCGTATCGCTCGACAGACAGCGAATGAAATCGCCGATGAAGACGCTGAGTTTTGTCGTCGTATCGGAGACCACGGCCTAGATTTATTTCGTGAAATTCATGCGGCGAAAGTGACGAAAGCGGTGAAAGGGCAGGGGAGCACTGTGAATGTCCTCACTCACTGCAATGCGGGATGGCTGGCCTTCGTCGATTACGGCTCGGCGACAGCGCCGATCTATGCGGCCCATCGTGCAGGGATTCCCGTCCATGTCTGGGTCGATGAAACTCGACCGAGGAATCAGGGGGCGCGACTGACCGCCTGGGAACTCGCACAGGAGGGCGTCCCGCATACAGTCATCGCGGACAATGTCGGCGGGCATCTGATGCAGAAGGGCCTAGTTGATCTGGTGATCACTGGGACGGATCGCACGACGCGCACGGGAGATGTAGCAAACAAGATCGGGACTTATCTGAAAGCCTTGGCCGCCCGAGATAACGGAGTGCCCTTCTATGTCGCGCTCCCGTCATCGACCTTCGACTGGACAATTTCTGATGGAGTCAATGAAATCCCGATTGAACAGCGCGGTGGAGCAGAGGTGTCAACTATCGCTGGATTGCTCGGAGAACATGAAGTTACCGTGAATTTGGTTGCGAAAGGGACTCCTGTGGCGAACTTTGCCTTCGACGTAACACCTGCCCGACTCGTCACCGCCCTGATTACAGAGCGCGGTCTCTGTCCTGCGACCGAATCGGGTATTCTGTCACTGTTTTCCGAACATCGGACGTTGGATTCACCCCTGTGATTTTTCGTCCGTCATCCCATTATTCCTCTCATGCCTGTCAAGATCGATCCCAAGCTCCACCGCGAGAAGAAACCTCCGTGGATACGCGTGCGTTTGCCCAATAATCCCGTTTTCTGGGATACGAAGGAGGTTCTGGATAATCTCAAGTTGGTGACTGTCTGTGAAGAAGCCCAGTGTCCGAATCGCTGGGAGTGCTGGGGACTGGGGACGGCCACATTCATGATCGCCGGAGATCGCTGCACTCGAGCTTGCGGCTTCTGCGCGGTGGACACGCGCCGACCGCTCCCGCTGGATGAAAGCGAGCCGGATCACGTGGCTGAAGCAGTTACACGGATGAAGCTCAAGCACGTCGTGATCACAGCGGTCGCTAGAGACGATCTCGAGGACGGTGGGGCCGAGCATTTTTCCAAAGTGATACGGAAGGTTCGCGAAGCGAGTTCGACTGTCGTGATCGAGGTTCTGGTGCCTGACTTTCTCGGGCGTGATGAGTCGATTCGCACGGTAGTCGATGCGATGCCTGCGATATACAATCACAATATCGAGACAGTAGAGAGGCTCACGCCATTGGTTCGATCAAAAGCAGAATATCGTCGCTCCTTGAGCGTGCTGCTGCGTGCGCGAGAGATCGCTGAGGCTGAGGGGCGCCGCTGTGTGACGAAGAGCGGTATGATGCTGGGACTCGGAGAGCGCGAGGAAGAAGTGCTCTCAGCGATGGACGACCTCCGTGCGCATCGAGTCACCGTGTTGACGCTGGGGCAATACCTGCGTCCATCGCCAAAACACTTGCCAGTGGTGGATTACATTGAACCAGCTCAGTTTGATCGCTATCGGGAGATCGCTCTGGAGAAAGGGTTCCGACATGTGGCCTCCGGGCCGCTCGTGCGGAGTTCCTATCACGCATCTGACTTCAAACCTGAGCTGGATCCACTGGCCTGATTCCCCGAGAACTAGAAATCGAAAGGGTGATTCCTTCGGAGAGCGTATTTGCGTGGTTTCCGTTCTATGGAATTTGTGATAAAGTCCTTGAATAGCGTCTCTTTCGTAGTCTCTTGAATCCTCATGGAAAAATAATCTCAGTATCTGCCTGATCTCGCAGTGATGAAGTCAGTTTCTTTCTTCTTTCGCACACTTTTACTTGCTCTTTTTACTCTCTCTCTGTTGGCGGGTGCGATTGTTTCCGACTACTACTTCCGTCATGAAGTCACTCGGAAGGCACGGCGCTATCTAGCCTCCCGTGGCATAGAGGTCGCCTCTTCCAGTGCGCTTCCTCTCGCGGCGAAAGGTGATCTGAAGGCTCTGGAGCAGTTAGAAATCGCCGGATTTAGTCTGGGAGTGGGCGATGCGACTGGGATGACGCCGCTGCTCGCAGCGGTGAAAGCGAAAAATGGAGTTCTGATCGATTTCCTGCTGGAGAGGAGGACTGTAACGACTCTCATCGACCGTCAGACCGAGCCTGAGCACGAGACGGCGCTGTCTGTGGCTCTGAATCGACGCGATTTTAAACTGGCGGATCGCTTGATCGCGAAAGGTGCGACTCCGAAGGTGGAATCAGAACCGGGAGTGGCGCTGATCGTCGCCTCTGTGCGCAGCGGAGATAAGGAAATGGTCGATTATCTCCTGTCAAAGGGGGCTTCACCGGATTTTCAGGCGTCGGAGACTGTCGGGGCGCTCGCTATCGCTGCGGATCAAAAGGATCTGGCCATGATGGAGAAACTGCTCGATGCGAAGGCTGATCCGAATGCGATAGGAGTTTCCGGAAAAAATCTTCTGTCCGAGGCTGTCATCGCAGGGCGAAAAGACCAATTTGATCTCCTACTGACTCATAAACCGGATGTGAACGCAGCTTCAGGGAACCACGAATCGGGCGGGCACATGACAGCTCTCAGCTATGCAGTGGATCAGCGTGATGTTCCGATGCAGGAAGCATTACTCAAAGCTGGTGCCAGTCCGGAAGCAATGAGCGTGGGTGGTGACCCACTTCTGTGTGAGGCCGTCGAGAAGATGGATTTTGATCTGACTCGTCGCCTCTTGTCCCACGGGGCGAAGTGTGATGTCGTATCGAGCAAAAAGCGTTCTCCACTGCTCTCTGCTGTGTGGTTGGAGTCTCCGGATTTCGTGGATCTGCTTCTTGGCAGTGGTGCTGATCCGTCTTTCTCTGGTGCGAAAGGAGAGACGCCACTGAGCGTCGCCGTGTCTCTGGGGAACCTTGCGATTGTTAACCAATTGCTGGTGACCAAAAAAGTTGTCTTCGACGGCCCTGCGATGCTGGCGGAATCCTATCAGAGGCGGGATGATCCGCTGATGCGCGTCCTGCTCCAGTCAGGCGTGGATCCAGAGTCGCTCTTTCCGAAGCGAAAGGAGCGGATCTTTGATGTAGCAGTGAAGGAGGGAGCGACGGGTGCGGTGCGGACTCTCCTAGGGGCGGGGGCGAAGATCGGGGATAATCTCTGGGCAGCGCTGCTCACTGGACAGGATGATTTGATCCGCCTCATCCTCGCTGCGGGCGGAGATCCTAGGCAGATAGGACCCGATGGCCAGGATCCACTCGATTACTGTCTGACCAATGAGCGTTATGCAGCGGCACGAGAGCTTCTCGCCGGAGGTGCCAATCCGGATGCAAGGTTCGATGAGTCGGAAACTTGGTTGGCGAAATCGCTCCGAGAGGGGAACTCTGACATCGCTACCGAGTTGATCAAGGCGGGCGCTACGGTCAAAGGTGTCCGGGCAGGCGATGGTCACACCCTCCTCGGCTGGGCGATCGCGAACAAAATGCGTGATGCGACGATCGCCCTGCTGAAAGCAGGCGTCGATCCAGATGAGGAAGAGCGCGTACCTGCTGCACAGGGATTTCGTGATCGCTTCGAAAGCACGACTTTTCGCTATCACTTGCAGGTCGATGGCCGAATTCGTCCAATTATGCTGGCCGCAGCACAGCGAGACCACGAGATCGCCCAAGCACTGATGGACGCGGGAGCCAAGAGAAACTCCTATTCCAGAAAATACCTCTCCGGTGCGATTATCGGCTCCTGGTATAAGGACGTGAAGATGCAGCAGATTTGTCTCCTAGGGAGAGCTCCGGAGGTTCAGCCTCGCAAGGTAATCGTTAGCCTGTCACGCCAGACTGTGACTCTGTATGAGAATGGAGTCGCTACATTTTCCACTCCTTGTTCGACGGGGATGCGCGGGTATGGGACGCCTCCCGGCGAATACGTGATCAGTGATCAGAATCGTCATCACGTTTCGACGATTTATCATGCGAGTATGCCCTTTTTTCAGCGCTTCAGCTTCTCGGCCTTCGGTCTGCACCAGGGAGTGCTCCCTGGTTATCCGGCTTCTCATGGGTGTATCCGTCTCAGCTATTCTGGAGCGCAGCATCTTTTTGGGAAGCTAAAAGTCGGTGACTATGCCGCCATTGTCCCGTAATCGATGCTATTGCGGCTTGGGCCATTTCTTCAAGTCCCGTCCGAGGAATACACTGAAATGCTGATCTTCGGCTTTCAGTCGGACGG
The DNA here is from genome assembly GCA_039806885.1 of Verrucomicrobiales bacterium. Classification (GTDB taxonomy): domain Bacteria; phylum Verrucomicrobiota; class Verrucomicrobiia; order Verrucomicrobiales; family DEV007; genus Arctic95D-9. Next base: position 3,683 of record JBDHQE010000141.1, on the reverse strand, counting down.
TGAATTCGCCCAGCTTTTCCACCGATTGAAATGCCTGTGAAATCGGTTTGGCCAGATTCTTCGTTGATGTCGAGAGGATCAGCGCGTTTCGTCCCGTCAGTAGCGGTGCGTCTTCGAGATTCCAGAGATCGTATTGGGAGCTGATTCCCGGCGTTGGGTTGAGATTGCGGACCACGGGCTGATCTGGAAGCGCAAAAGCGAGCTGACTCGTCAAATCTCGGTGTCCAGTGGCGAGCAGAAGCGCATTTGTACCCTTAGGAAGCTGTTCGCGAAATGCTTGGAATTGAGTCGCCAGATTCTCATAACCCAAGAGTCGTCGATTGGGATCGGCTTTGTGCCCCTCCTTTCCGAGAAGTGCGAAGACCGGCGAGGCACAATAGAAATACCCCACCAAAACAAAGCCGGTAGCGAGGGTCGCGGGAAGGAGGCGTCGCCAAGAGGGTGGGGGATAGGAAGCGGTAATAGCCCCGGAATACCATCCCGCGACCATCGCGAGGCCAGAAACGTAAAAGACAGCGGCCCAGTTCGGTTGCATCTCCTGGCGCATCGCCATCAGGACCATGACGGCGAGAGGGAGTGCCCCGAAGACGAGAAGAAATCGAAAGGGACGATTCGCTTTCCTGATGGAGAAGAGACCGACGACACAAAGTGAGGCCAGAACGAATCCTGTGCCGGGTGAAAGAACGCCCATTTGTGTGCCGAAAAAGGAGAAAAAATCTCCGATTCTTTCCATCAGCACACTTCCTTTCGCCGCAGTGACCTCAAAGTGGTGTCCGGTGTGTCGAAAGGTGATCCAGTCATGTCGTAGATTCCAGAATAGAGGGGGAAGAAGCGACAGATAGGAACCTAGCAAGGCGCCCCAGAGTCGAGAGCGTCGCAGCAGAGACCGAGTATCCACGGAGAGCGCTAGGAAGATCATCGCTAGCAGCGGGAAGATCATCATCATCTGCTTTGCTAAATGCCCCACTGCTAGAGAGAGGAACAGGACGATCAGCATAGCAGAATTGCCGTTTTCGTTAGTGTACTTCCAGAAAGCCCAGAGGGCGATCGACCAGCAGAATACGAGTGGGGCATCAATTGTCAGAAAAAAAGACAGCACCGAGTTTGCCGGAGTTGCCAGTCCCAGTAGCACCGCAATCCAAGCGGCTTTTTCATCGAAAAGAGAGCGTGTCAGAGACCAGAGAATCAGGAGCGAGGAAGTACCGAGGATCGCTGCCGCCGTCCGGAAGGCGATCAGGCGGCCACCGCCCAGCCAGTCAACCAGTGCGTATATCCACGCGATCAAAGGAGGCTTCGAATAGTAGCCATAGTCCAGACGACGCCCCCAGTCCCAGTAATACGCCTCGTCCCCGGCGAGATTGACTGCGAAGTATGCAGCATAGAGTAGACGCAGGATCAAAACCGAACTCAGCAGAAGAAAAACCCTGATGGCAGAGGAACGGGAAGATGCGGTTGAAATCATGGATGAACGACCGGGCGATGCTTGTAATCTTAGATTTCGAGGACTCACCCGTGGAGAGTCTCCTTTCAGCGAAGCCAGAATTCTGAAACTCTGCTAACTGATCAATCAGTGTTCATGGTACGCGAAGAGGGATTTGAACCCCCGACCGCCTCGGTGTAAACGAGATGCTCTACCGCTGAGCTATTCGCGCAAGAAAGGGGTCGAGACTCTACGACAAGACGCGAGCTTTGTCTCGAAAAATTACCAAAATTTTGTAATGACTCAAGGAGAGGAGGGCTGTCACCATGGTGGCAAGAGCCGACTCTTCACTCCTGCCGGTGACTGTATACATCCTCCAGCCTCTGACGCGCATGCTCGATTCGTTTGAACTAAAGCTCCTATGCCGTCACCCCTTTTTGAGAAATGCGATCAGATCAGCCATGGATTCGGTGGTGACTGCCGCCTCTAATCCCTCGGGCATCAGAGAGAGTCCTGTACCGTTGATTTTTGCGATCTCGCTTCGGAGCAGCTTTTCTGAGCCTCCGTCGGGTCGTACGATGGTGAGACTCGCGTCTTGCTCCTCAGCGATGATCCCGTAAACCGCTCGTCCATCGCGCATTTCGATGCTGTAGGCGAGGAAGTTCGGAGTGACTTCACGATTGGGATCGAGGATGTTGATGAGAATTTGATCGGGACTCCAGGCGCGGATGTTGGCGAGGTTGGGACCGACAGTCTGACTTCCCAGATCGCCTGCCTTGTGACATACGATACAGGCTGCCTCGAATGCAAGGCGCCCTTTTGCCGGATCGCCTTTCTGAGAGAGAGCCGTACGATAGCGCTCGATCACTTCTTGGCGAGAGGAGGCACTGTTCGCTGCAAAGTGCTTCTCGGCGAAGGCCTTTACCTCAGAATCTGGATGGAGGAAAAACAAACGGCGCTGGGCGAAGGGAACCTGGTTGGCTGGAATGCGGCCTTTCTCGATCGCATCGACGAGAGCTGGGAGACGAGAGCGGACGGCGGTGAAGGCGGTGATGACTTCGTTGCGGACGACAGGAGTCTGCCATTCCCAGCGAGATAATAGCAGGGGGATGGCCTCGGGGATCAGACGATGGCTGATACTCTGGATCGCCGCGATCTGGACCTCTGAGGGCTCGGTGGGGTCGAGGAGCTCTGAGAGAGGCTTTTCGACGTGCGCGAAGTCGTCGAATTCCAGGCGCGAGATCGCCGTGACTCGCTCCGCAGCCGGTGCCTGTCGGTTGGTAGCGACCTTTGCCGCATCGCTTAGGAACTGATCGATCAGTTGAACAGAGGTGTCGGAGCCAGAAAGAGAGCGGAGGCTCTTTCCGGAGCGCATTAGACCCTCTCCGATTCCGGACAAGACCCTGTCGAGTCTTCCTCCCGGCTCTGTCCCTGCTGCGAAGAGGCTGGACTCGATTTCATCTACCTTACCTCGCAGGCCGATCTGACGAGCCAAAGCGATGAGTAGATCCGCAGATTCCTCTCGCCCCGAAAAATCAGGCTTGGCGATGAGACGAGCAAGAAGGCCAGCTCCAGTATCGGCGACGGAACTGAGGATGGCATCGCGCATCCAGGGATCGCCCGAGTCACGCCGGGCGATCTCAGCGAGGGCATCGAGTGTGCGTGGATCCGAGCTCTCGCCAAGAGTGAATGCAGTCTGGAAGCGGACGCGCATGGAGTCGTCGGCAGCGAGGGAAAGCACTGCAGAGAGGACTTTTTCCTGATCGAGGCGAGCTTCGGCGAGGCGAACGCTGTTCTCGCGGACTCCTGCGGTGGAATCGTGCAGACCCAGGAGCAGGGTCTCGTCGTCGAGAGCGTGAAAGCGATGGAGAATCCACAGGGCGTGGAGTCGAGCCACTGGAGAGGAGCTTTTGCGGACCAGCTCGCGGAGCAGGGGAATGCTATCCTGATTCCCGCGTTCGACGAGGAGGCGCTGGGCAGTCTCGCGCCACCAAGAGGAAGGGTGTTCCAAGGTAGCGACCAGTTCGGCATCGCTCGAATCGCCGAGATGGGGTGACTTGCGCGGCTGGAAATTGGGTGGAGTGAGCCTCCAGATGCGTCCCATGTCACGCCCAGCCTCCAGATCGACGGCAGCGTGAATGTCCTCGGGGATACTCCAGGGATGTTCGATATTTTCTCGATACATGTCCATGATGTGCAGAGTTCCGTCAGGAGCATTACAGAAATTGACGGGACGGAACCAGTTGTCGGTGGAGGCGACCAT
>JBDHQE010000140.1:0-9653 GCA_039806885.1 Verrucomicrobiales bacterium | reverse complement strand
AAACAGCCCAACCGATCATCGACGCCGATCTCGCTCGCCGAGTCGCTGATCTCACCGAGTCAAAGGGGACGAATCTGTGGTTTGAAAAAGACGACGCTTGGTGGGCTGAGCAACTCGGCCTACCGGTAGGCACCACTCGATGCACCGACACACTCGACGTCTGGATCGACTCCGGCTCGAGTCACGTCGCCGTCATGGATCGGAATCCTGAACTAGGACGCCCTGCCGACCTCTATCTGGAAGCGACCGACCAACATCGTGGTTGGTTCCAGAGTTCCCTTATGCTCAGTGTCGCGGTCTGTGAAAAGGCTCCCTACAGAACTGTGATGACTCACGGATTCGTCGTAGATCAGGATAAGAAGAAGATTTCGAAGTCAGAGGCTGCAAAATCGGGCAAGCCGGTTGATGCAGCGTATTTTTACAATAAGTACGGAGCTGACATCTTGCGTCTCTGGGTCAGCAGTGTCGATTGGCAGAATGAAGTGCCCTTTGGCGAAGAGCTCTTCAAACAGACCGCAGAACCTTATCGTCGCTTCCGCAACACTCTGCGAATCCTGCTCGGAAACCTCGGTGACTTCGATCCGATAAAGGATGCCGTTACAGAATCCAATTTTACCCTTTTCGAACGCTGGATCCTCGAGCGGCTACACCAAGTTGTCACCGATTGTCGCGAGGCATACGCCGCCTATGAATTCCGGAAGGTATTCAACACGCTCAACCAATTCTGCACTGTTGATCTCAGCTCCCTGTATGTCGATCTCACGAAGGATCGTATGTATTGCGACGCTGCCAATTCCTCACGCCGACGTGCCACGCAAACAGCGATGCATCGCGTATTTCGCGCCCTAGCCTGCCTTCTGGCACCGATTCTGTCTTTTACCGCCGACGAAGCCTGGGAGAGCAGTGGCGAAACAGATTCTATTCATCTGGAACAATTTCCGGAACCGGATTCAGCGTATGCACAGGGTGAAGCGATTGCCATTGTATCGCAAATGAGCCGTCTGCGTGATCTCGCTCAGATCGCTATCGACGCAGCCGTCAAGGCGGATGAGTTCAAGAAGCGCGAGAGCGCCGCTGTCGTCTTCCACCTGCCCGAAGGCGATCCTGGACGTGAAATTTTGGCAAGCCACTCAGCGGAGCTGCTCGAATTCATGATGGTGTCCAGTATCTCCCGTCACGACTGCGGTGGCGAGCCACGTGCGACCGTATCTGCAACGACTCACTCGGAATGCCCGCGCTGTCGCCGCTCCATGATGCTCCGGACGAGTGGTCTCTGCGAACGTTGCGAGCAGGCAAACTTCGCTCAATAAAAGCCAGTTCTCTTCACTCGATCCATTTTATGATCCGATATCTCCTCATCCTCTCAGCACCGCTTCTCGCTCTCGACCAGTGGACAAAGTGGTGGATCGTTCAGCGATTTCCTGATTACGGATCACCCGAGAATCTTATCGAAGTGATCCCAGGGTTTTTCTCCCTCGTACGCGTTCACAACACAGGGATGGCGTTCGGACTGCTCAACGGATACGAGCACGCCAATTGGATCTTCGGCGCAGTGGGCCTCGCGGCAGTTTTCGTCATCGCAAAACTCTGGAGCAAGGGCGCTTTCCCCGACAAAATCGCTAAGACGGCGGCGGCACTACTCGTGTCTGGAATCTTGGGAAACCTGACGGATCGCATACTCCCCGGACGGGGTTATGTGGTCGACTTTCTCGACTTCAAGCTCCCTTTCTACGAATGGATCGATAAGTCCGGGCACTTCCCGTCCTTTAATATTGCAGACTCCTGTATCACAGTGGCCGCTGCGCTGTTGTTGATATCCTCTTTCCGCTCGCCAAATGGTGGAAAACTGCGGAAGCGAGCACAAAACTGAATCTCAGTCTGCTGCGCGATGACTCGAAAAGCATTCTGGAGTCTGATTCTGATAGCACTGAGCGGACTCCTGCTGCTTCTCGCTCTGCATCAGGGATATCGCAAGCTCGAGGCGATTCGCCATGTCGAAGCGGCGAGAGCGCAGAAAAAGTGAAAATTCGACAAAGGGAAACTAGTTAACATTTCATAACAATCCGGCAATAAAAATAGACCGCTTTTTCTTTATCATGAACATGTTTCAGCGATTTTTATTAACGTCCTAAAACAAGTAAACGTCCTGCATAAAAAAATCTTAGACGAAATTTGAAATTTTTTTGTTGCATCTCATCAACTTCTACACCACTATCATCACGTCTTTCGATCTCGAAGAAGTTCTCTATTGAAAAAGTCGATCAAATAAATCGATCCGGAAATTGGAAACAACAAAGGGAAAGAAGACACAACAAAAAACAGGTTATTACGACCACATCTCAAACCAAGGGAAACGAAACGAACCAATCTATGAAAAAAACTATTCTAGTAGCAACTATCGGTGCGCTCGCACTCGGTGTTCAGGCAGGTGACTGGGGCAAGGCTCCGGTTTCTTCCAAGGCTCCGATCGAAGAGTGCGTGGATCTCGGCGGCACCATCGGTGTTGGCTACCACACAGATTACATTTTCAAGGGCCTTCGCCTCGCCGGTGACAGTGTCTCCGCAAATGTGGCCTACACGATCGACGGACTCGCCGTTCCAGTCACCATTGGTGCAGACTACGTGAATGGGATTAATGAAAGTTGGGCTCTTGGCGGCGGTGGCTTTGATCAGCTCGCCCTTTCCGCCACAGCAAATCTCGGCACTTTCGCCGGATTTGATGTGTCGCTTGGATACACCCACTACATTTATCCTGAAATTCGTAGCAACATCACTCCTGTTGGAAATGGATTTGGCGAACTCGGTCTGAATGTCCGTCGTAGCCTCGGCTTTGCTGACGTGGTCTTCGGAACAAACTATGCGATGGGCGGAGCCTTCCACGGCTGGTACTATCAACTGGGTCTTGAGAAGTCCATCGGCTTGACTGATAACATCAATCTCGTTCTCGGTGCTGGTGTTGCATACTCTGACAATTACTTCAATAACTTCGTGGCTGGCCGCGACAGTGGATGGAGTCACTACTATGCAACTGCATCTCTGCCGATTAAGCTGAATTGCCGCACCACACTGACCCCCTACATCGGATTCGTCGGAACTCCCGATACTTGGGTGCTTGATGGAGCATTCGGTTCCCCTGCTGGAAACGAAGACATCCTTCACGGTGGCGTAACTCTTAGCGTCTCGTTCTAAGATTCCTAAAGAACACAAAAATACGTTCTAAAACCTTGGTAAATCGCCTCCCCTTACCGGGAGGCGATTTTTTTATGTACAAAGGACGTCGAGATTGGACTGTCAGGCCAACTAAGATCGCCTACTGCCCAGATGGCGATTCCGACGATCACTTTCTCTCAGTCGATTCCCCTTTCCCATGAAGTTTGGGTCCTTCTTCAGCAGAAGCCTTCCCACTCCGAACTCCCTCACGCATTCTCTGAGCTGCTGCCATAAAGCCAGCGATTCAGATACAGGACTGCGTTTTCTGATACCCGAGCCCTACGCGGATTTAATCACTACTGCCCATACAGCGCAGTAGTGATACTCACTCCACACTCCGAATCCAGAGCTCAACGCCAGTGATTACCACGACTATGAGCTCCCTTCCGAACGGAATGACATTTCTACAGCAGATCAGAGTATCCCGCTCCTTCTCCGAAGTGCCCACTCCCCGAGGAAACAACCCAGCGCCAGAAGGAACCACCAGGGACTGTGCCAGAGCGGATGCTCTCGAGTCTCGCTCACAGGAAAATCCACTTGGCTGAGTAAAGCCGGCAGTTGCCCGAGAGAGTCGAGTCGCAGCATGTGCCCTCCGGTGGTCTCGGCAATCTTTTCTAGGAGTTCGCTGTTCGGTCCAAGATGGGCATACTCTGCCGCCTCGTGATTCCAGGCATGGGCCACTTCTGCAGAATCTATCTCCTTTCCCTCGGCATCAATTGCCTTCACTTCGATCCGATAACCCTCGATATCTTCTGACAAATGTTCTGCCATGAACTGTCCGGCCTCTTCCAGAGATGGATCGGCAGATATCTCCTTCACAGTCCCATCGTGGTGCTGAATCTTCAGCTTTACTACAGCATCATCCTGAGGCTCGAATTTCAAGTCTCTGACTTGAGCCGCAATCTTAGCGGAGGAAATCCCACTCTCGTCGGTTACGTTCTGCTGCACCTCAAGACGTGATGGTACATCAACCACAGACCATCGTAGGAACTGTCGCCAGGCCTTAGCTAGCTCCGCCTGTTGCTCTGCATCCTTCATTCCCCAGCGCCACAGATCCGCGATGGCCAGTGCTGCGCTGCGTCCCTCTCCATAGCGCTGCGTAATCAGAGCCGGCAGCTCGCGCCCCTGATCATCCTTTACTGTCGCGAGAACCGTTGCCCCCGGTTTGACTGCTGGGATGCGATGAATCGCCCAGAATGAAGGCATCTTTTTGAGACGCGCCTCATCCTCGGTCCGATCCACCCTCAGACGGAGCCAATCCTCCAGCCAACCCTCTCGGGAAAGCTGGAAACTCGCGTCGAGAGCTGCGGATCCGGCCTCGAGTCGATCAAGATAGACAGGCAGCACGCGCCCGACAGGGGTGTTGTCCCAGCCTCCGCCCTGAAAGCTCTCCTTGCCACCCAGCATGATCAGGGTACCCCCGCGCATGGAAACGAATCGCTCAATTAGTTCCTGCTGCTCTGCCGAAAAAAACTCCGCTTCTAAGTCATCGATCACGATGGCTCGGTACCGTGTGAATAAATCCTCTGCCGTCTTGGGGAATCCATCGCGCAGTTCCTCCGGCGTCGCCGTATTCAGGCGAATCAGAACTGGCTCATCGTACCGCTGCGTTTCCTCAGGAATGTTCTGATTAAATCCGCGAAATAGTGGATTACTGCCTGCATCTGGTCGTCCACGCCACTCAAATTTCGGTTCACGAAGAGCGATGCGAATCAGAGCAACAAGATCGAGTTCGGCGTCTCCCGTGATCGCACGATGAAGAAATTTGTATTCCCAGTTTGGACGTCCGCTGACGTAAAGAATGCGATAGGGACCACGTCCTCGATTCACAGCGATGCGCCGACGATCATTCAGTTCGGTCAATTGAGGCAAGGGATTCTCTGTGATCTGACGAATTCCCACCGTGAGAAACGATACTCCAGGCGGGACTCCGGCGACCTGCAGGCGAACTGTCGCCCTGCGCCGCTGCATTCCAGTCGGAAGAGTGAGTGCTTTTTTCCCGATTTCCTCATTCTTTTCATTGATTACGTAGATCTCCACCGGGAGTGGAAAGTCTCCCAGCATCTCGACCTCCGCATTGATGCTCACCTCCGCATCCTCAAACTGCGTCGTAATAGCCTCGGCCCGCAGAAGTGACAAATCCCGAGCAGCAGAATCGAGTTCACCGACTACAACCGGAAAAACCGGGAGGCGGTTTTCCTTTGGAAGAGCATTTTGAGCCGTGAGAAATGCCTCCAGTCTACTTGGATCGGTCGCATTTCCATCCGTCAGCAGCACGGCTGCAGCGAGCGGGCGGCCTCGATACCGCGACACGAGTTGGTTGAGAGCTGTTCCCAGAGCGGATCCGCTTTGATCGAAGTCGAGGGAGCGAAAGTCGGGGACCGAGCGAAGTGTTCGATCCACCAGAAAGGGCTGTATCCGAAACGTATCGGCGCATTCTGCGAGCCAGTGCGGCGGCTGCTCAGGGGATTCGCCTTGCAATGCGGCCCGTAGGGCAATGGAAGGAGGCTCAGGCCAAGAACTCAGAGGAATGGAGAGACTGGCAGAATTGTCCACAAGGATGGCCAGATCGTTTGACTGGAGTTTGGGAATCTTGTCAATGATTACTGGTTCGGCTAGAATCAGCGTCAGCAAGGTGAGTCCGAGCGCCTTCAGAACGACCGCCAACAGACGCCGAAATCCACGGAGAGGAGAACGGAGATAGGAATAGATCAGCAGAATAATCGCCGCTGCGAAAATGCCGATACTCGCCCACGTCCAATCACCGCCGACAAAGGTGGCGGATCGGAGAGAGAGCGAAAGTAATGAGAGAGAGAGAGTCATCTGTAATGGAAAAGATGGCTCACTTGCCTACTCCGAGTTCTTCGTAGTAGCGGCGGACTAGATCGCGAAACTCGCCTGGTACAGGATCGCGATCAATGGGAGCGAGGGGATTCTCGCGGTTGAGTTTCGCTAGTTCTTCGCTGACCCGTTGTTTCAGTTCCAACAAAGGATCGACGATCTTTTGTTGAATCGTATCGACAGCTGGTGGATTCCCGTCACGACGATAGTCGATCCGCAAGCTGCGAGCCGCGTCACGAACGCGGGAAACTGAATTTCGAAGCTCCTCCTGTGGGAGAATTTCACCGAGATCCGCCAGTCGATCTGCCCACGAGCCGTAGTCTTCGCCTGTAATCGGTCCGGGGACATGCTGTTCAACGGAATCTTCGAAGAAGGGTTTGTCAGCTTCACCCTCCTGATTCGTCGTCCCAGTTTGAGCAGCTTTATCTGTATGATCCGATCTACCAGCTTTCCCGTTCTGATTCGCCTGAGACGCCGCATCTGTTTTCTCCTCGTTCTCCTTCCCCTTCTCCCCATTGCTCTGCTCCGTCTGATTGGCTTGTCCCACTGGCTCAGCTTTATCTGTCTTACCTGTCTTATCCGCCTTCTCCGCATCCGCCATACGCCCTGCCTCGGCTTTTGACTCTTCGATCAACTTGTCGAGCTGAGTGCGAGCGCTGCGCAGAGCATCGCCTTCATTGCCGAGGATTTTTTCGGCAGCCTTTTCGACTCTCTCTTTTAGATCGGTGATCCCACGCGATGCCGTTTCTGCGGCAGCTCGCGTCGGCTCGATGAGTCCACGCTGTGCCATACGTGCGCCCTCCTCTAGAGATTCTTCGATCTCATTGGACGCCGCCTGACGCACTGCTTCGTACAGACTGTTCGACACCAGAGGCTCGCTCGTCTCAGTCTGCTCACTGAGCGAGCGCATCGAATCCAGCACCTCGGCGAGCTTCTCTCCTTGATCTTTCATTTCTCGGGCGACTTGCCCTTGCTGCTCCCGACGCTTTTTTGAATCGGCGTCACCCGTATCCTCTTTTAGATCTTGAGCCCGTTCGCTCAGGACTTTTTGCTTATCCGCTAGATCGCGAGTCGCTTCACGCAAGCTCTGCATATCCTGAGAGAACTGACTCGAAGTCTTCTCACGAAACTTTTCCTTGATCTCCTCTAGGCGTGACTGGGCACGAGTCGCAGAGTTGGCCGCATCCGCGAGCTGACTGGATTCAAGTTTTTCCGCAGCCTCGCGCACATCCTCTCTGGTCTGACGCAGCTGCTCTCGCTCTGTCGAAAGATCAGCACGATTGTCTCCAGAGTCCATTGTTTCAGCGAGTTCGTCCGTCTCCTGCAGCATTTTTCTCTGTTCTTCCTGCAGGCGCTTCAGTTGTCGCTCGAATTCCTCCTTCTCCTTGCCCTCTGCGTTCTGAAGCTGGTTTTCGAGATCCTTGATCTTCTCCAGAATCGCCTCTTGGCGACGAGCCAAGTCCTTCAAGCGATCGAGAATCGCGAGATTCTCTTTCTGCTCCGGCGTCTGAGCCGGTGGCGTCGCAGAGGTCTGCTCCTCGTATTTTAGATCCTTTTGCTGCAATTCCAGATTCAGGTTTCGCTGCTTCTCTTGTCCCGACTCCGACGCAGATGACTGACTCCTTGACTGGGAGATTTCGGTCTCTCGAGCACGGGCGCGCAGCAGCTCGCCATAGGCAGCGGTCGCGCTGTTCATCGCCAATGTCAAATCGTCCTCTTCCACGCCGGTTTTCTTATCGATTTTCGGAGGTTTCCCCTTGAAGATTCCATACAAGCGCCCCGCAGCAGCGCTCATGTGCGTCTTGGCCGATTGCAGAGCCTGTCGAATCTCCGCATCCTCGACTTTTTTCACCACATCATCCGTCTTGCGAATTACGATCTTCTGAGACTCAGAGACGATCTCGGCGGACTCGGGAAGCTTCTTCTGATTCTTGCCTGCACGTCGATCTCGTACCAGTTTCCAGGTCGCATTGATGACGTCTTTCTGGATGCGAAGCAAATCGCTCGTTTCATTTCCCGATCCCGACTCCTGCGATCCGCTGCTGGGAGCACCTTCCCGCAGAATATCATCAAACAGGCGAACTTCGACGAAGAAGCGGTCACTATCCGTGCGCCGGACCTTTCCCTCTCGATCAAGATCCTCAGCCCAGAAGTAATAGCTGACAAGATCGCGCTCCTTCGCTTCGAGAGCTTCGAGGTCGATCCGAGAGACCAGCGAGTGCTTCTTCGTCCCCGCCTCTACTTTGTCCAACAAAACTGACTCGGCTTCTTGTCCGCGAAACTCATAGGCCATGCCAGCCCGTAATACGCCCACATCGTCGCGAACCTCGGCTTCCAGCGTTAGTTCCTGAAGCGCAGAAGCCTCCGTATCGCGTCCGGGGAACGTCAGCTTGATTTTTGGCGGAGCATTCTCCCTGACCGTCACGGTCAGCATCGGAGGAGATTCATTTTCGCGCCCTGTCGAGTCCACGAGATGCACTGTATATTTTTCTGATGCCTCCGGCGTGTGCGATGCCACGAGCACGAGCGGATCGTCCTGGCTCGGCTTCAGCTGCAGCACCTCCCCGCCTTTGCTTCTCAGTTCCGCCTTCGTGAGTTGTTGATTCACCTTTAGGCGCCACTCTACCGAGCTACCCTCCATGACGGAGACTTTTCGCGTATCAATCACCGTTTCCGGAGCACCGCTCGGGAAAGCTGGTGGCGGAGTGATCGTGGCGTCAGCTCGAAGCAATTCTGGCAACTCAAACACCTTGATCGCATACTCCTGCGAATGCCCGTCTCCAAACTCGACGTGATACCTTCCATCGGTATCCACCTTTGACAGCAGGAGAGAGAAGACGTGCTCATCCAGCCCGCTCTGCATCTCCAGACGAGACTCACCTCCTTCGTGTTGATGAACCAGTGTCGCCGTACCCGGGGGATTTTTGGGGAAAGTTGCTTCGATCAGCAGTCGAGAACCTTTTTTCAGCTCCACACTCCCAGGTCTAACCACCACATCCACGACTTTGGGAGCGAATTCGGCCTCTCCCTCTGTCTCAGCCAGTTCCGTACGCAAATTCGGAGCCACTTTGAGAACCAGCCAAAACGAAGAGCAAAATAGTGCGAAGAATCCCGCAAGTACGATTCCAGCCCATCGCAGTCGTCTTCCTGAAACTTGCCGCACCCACTGATTTCGAACGGCATGCTCCGAGATTTCACCTAGCAGTTTTTTCTGCAGAAAGTTGAGACTACCATCCACTGCGGGTTGCTGATCCATCGCGGCGAGGAGAGCCGCACGCAAATCCGGATGCGCCTCCTCCACCCTGCGTGCCAACTCCCGCAGGTGGATCGAACGATGCTCGATCCACCTCATGCCGATTAAGCTTAGCAGCGTCAGCAGTCCAACCCAAGAGAGCAGTGCGCTCATCGACCACCAGCCCGTGAATCGTGCGACGACAAACAGTGCGATGAACCCCAAAGTGCCGATCGCAAACAGACTGGCGGAAAAGACGCGACGACGCCACTGTTTCTCCGCTGCTATCACGGGGCCAAGACAGGATGCCAGAAGCTTATCGATCATGAAAGTGAGGGAGTTCGCACACGTCGGCTCCCGAGCCAAGTCT
>JBDHQE010000005.1:0-46852 GCA_039806885.1 Verrucomicrobiales bacterium | reverse complement strand
GGCTACGCACTCGCGACCTGGTCCGCACAGCAGGGACTGTACCCCACCTCCGGCGTGCCAGCTTCATTCGCTCTTCTCCCTCCCGAGCCTCTCCCCACTCCTGCTAAGTCCTTGGCGCTCGCAAAGGACGCTTGGATCGACAGTCTCGTCGCTGATGCGAGTTCCGATTCTCTGCGCTTGCTCGCAGACCTCCAAAACTGGCAGAGGGATGGCAGCCGACTCTTAACTCATCTCGCCGAGCGATCTGATCAGCGTGATCCGCTCGCTCTTCGGGCCATAGGCTTCGTCGCCCTGTCTCGTCACGATCTCGCGCACGCTGCTCAGTATTTCTCCGAAGCCACCGAATTGGGCGACTCCGAGGCAGCGCATTATTCGGCTCTACTGGCTTGGCAGCCCGGACAGCCGTATTCGAGTGAAGTGGCTGAAGTTCTCCGTCGGGCGGCTTCCCTGCATCCGGCAGCTAGTGAACGCCTTGCTCGCTTTCTCCTCGCCACGGGCGATTCGACGGGGGCTTTTGCGGCGATGAATCAGGCTGCTGACGAAGGCTGGAGTTCCGCTCTTCATCAAATGGGAATCTTTTTGAGTTCCGGCATTGGATGTGTCGTCGACGCTGAGAAAGCGGCTGCATTTCTTCGTCGGGCCAGTGAGAGTGGCAATGTCGACGCCATGTTCGATTTTGCTCGCTGCATTGAGATTGGCTACGGCGTAGATCGCTCTTTTCCCGAAGCGCGGCAGTGGATGCAGCGAGCGGCTGCCCTAGGCCATCACTCAGCCCGAATTTGGCTTCAGGAACGCCAGATCGGAGATCTGGTTCAACTCGCTGGTGAATAAGCTGCTCCCTTCTCAATCGTTGGTCTATCCTCAATCTGAGACGTTTTCACTCTTTCACAGCATTTACGTTCAGATGAATGGCATGTCTTGGGATATGTGGTCGCTTGTGATTTTCATCCTTTGATGATTTCCGCTCGCGGATTCAAATGACTCATTCAGTAGCGAAGTCGGGTATCCTATCGCTTGGCTTCCACTGCACCCTGTGGACTCTTGTGTCGAAGTGGGCCTCAGAACTCGGACCGTACTGCGGGCAGATGGTCCGCCATACCTGCATTCGTGCGTTTCAACTCTGTGATCGTATCGGAGCGGAATTGTTTGAGCATATCAGCGAACTTGGGATCTGTGGCGAGATTCTTTAGCTCTTCCGGATCAGAGGCGAGATCGTATAGTTCTTCCAGCTCCCCTTCGATAAGAGTTCGGATGTATTTGTAGTTGCCTCGCGCGAGAAACACCCACCAGGGGATACCACTGCGAAAAATATCATTCGCAGGCGGCACGCGATCCGTATCGGCTCCGTACACGTTATAAGTGTTGATCAATAGAGTGGGATGAGGCCAAGGTGCCGAAGGATTCTTTAGTAAGGGAGAGAGGTCGTGTCCGTGCATCGTCCATGGCAGATCAGCGTTTGCAAATCGAAAGAAGGTCGGGATGAGATCAGCGCCTCCCACGGGCGTCTGACATATCTCGCCCTCTGGCAAAGTGCCTGGCATACTGATCACGAGCGGCGAACGAAGATTGTCATCGTAAGGCGCGAGTTTATGGCGGAAGCCATGGTAGCCCCACGCGAAGCCTTGGTCCGCTGTGTAAACGACGAGGGTGTTCTTCAACTGCCCGGATTCTTCGAGAGCGGCGAGGACTTGGCCGATTCCTTCATCGAGCGCTCTCACGGTTTGATTGTATTGTCGCACCCAATCACTCAGTGTCTTCTCCTTGTCCGCAGATTTTGTCTTTGCCGCTTTAAGGACGGGTTCACCGGACAAACCGGGAATCCAAGTCTCGACCTCCTGCATCCAGTCGGGCTTGCCGGGGCGGGGAGGATATATATCAACTGGAGGGGACACAGTCGCATTCGGGTAATCCTGGCTATGCCGCTCCGCAGGTGTGTAGGGACCGTGGACAGCTCCGTAGCAGAGCCATAGATACCACGGCTTCTCCGGGTCTCGGTGCTGCCCTTGAATGAACTCGATCGCCCATCGAGTGTAGTTGTCAGTTGGGTAGCCGTCCACCATCTCGGATTTCGCACCGTTGACGCTAATTAATTGTTTTCCGTAATAACTACCAGCATTCGAAGGGTTCTCAGGGCGATTCCAGACCGCTTGGTAATCCCAGTCTCGACCGTAGCCAGCGTCAGTGCCAGTATGCCATTTGCCGATCTGAGCGGTGAAGTAGCCTTGCTGTCGAAAGGATGAGGGCCAGAATCGACATTGTTTCGGGTCATAGGTGCTACCGGGATACTTGCCTTCCATCCGCATGGATTGAATGCCATACTGATGCATGCCAGTTAACATCGTGGCACGCGACGCCATACACCAAGTGCCGATGTAGGCATGTGTGAATCGGATACCTCGCTCGGCCAGACGGTCAATGTTCGGCGTGTTGACCCAAGGATACGCCCCCTCATAACTGCTGACCGTTCGATAGGATTGGTCGTCGGAGTATATGAATAAAATATTGGGTCGCTCCGCTGCAAATACGGATGTGACTCCTGCCACGCAAAGAAATAAAAAGTTTTTTATCATCGAGTCAAAGCACTGCATAAGAGTAGGAAATCGACAGCAATGAGGTCAAGCATATTGAAGCGGAAATCGACCGCGCAGTGAAGAGTTTTCATCCAGTCACAGCTCACCATTTCATCCATGGATTCCGCGCCAGCATGGAGTCGTAGTATCGGTAATCACAGGTGATTCTCTCACCAATCCAATCCGGCTCCTCAAAAACTTCGTTCTCATTCTCAGAGAACGGTTATGGGGCTCAGTATCGACCGATTTTGCTAATCGGAGCTTCTGTTTTTCACGGAAGGCTCAGTCCTGTCACCCAGACGGGGGTTTTGCCTCCGGTTAGAGTCTGCACCTGCTTCAGTCGCCCGCTTTCTGGATCACGCCGATACAGCGCTAAGTTATGATCCCCTTGTCCAGCGGCGATCACAAACTTCTCACCGGGCATCAGATTGAAAGCTCGCGGGGTCTTCGCCGTGGGCACTCGTTCTAGTTCGGTCAGAGTTCCCGTCTCGGGATCGACTGTGAACGACGCGAGACTGTCGTGTCCACGATTCGAGGCATAGACAAAACGGCCATCCTTGCTGATCTGGATCTCTGCGCCGCTCCCGCTCTCTGGATCCCAGTCGGCGGGATGGGTAGTATAGGTCGCCTTACGTGTGAGTTTTCCACTCGTCGCGTCGTAATCGCAATGAGTTACACTTTTCCCTTCCTCATTGACCACATAGGCCCATTTTCCACTGGGATGAAACTTGATGTGTCGCGGGCCAGCTCCTTCGGCACCCTCCATCGCGGGCGGCTCATTGCGAGTCAATTGCCCGGTCTCTACGTCGAATCGAAGCTGATCCACGCAATTCAAGGGGAGTGGATGAGGACTGAAGGCAAAGCGATTGGTGGCATCCGTTACAATACAGTGCGCCTTCGGTCCCACATCGAGGGTACAGATCGGTTCGCCTTCCACCATTCCATCCGGCCGGATCCGGCTGACACTCACGAGGCCCTCGCCGTAATAGGCGGCCAAAAGCCACTTTCCGGTCTTATCTGGCTGCAGGTAAACAGGATTTCCGGCCGCAGGGGCCGTCGCGACTACGGCGAGCTGTCCAGTTTTTGGATCGATGGACAGAGTCGCGAATTGTTTCGTACTCCGTACAGCGACGTACAGATGGCGATGGTCACTGCTTAGAGCTTGTGCTCCCGGTGCGCCTTCCAGTGCGAGTTCTCCTTTGCGCGTGAGCGTTCCCGCAGATTCTTCTAGCGAATAGATTGCGATTTGTTTCTCCCCGGCCTCGGACACATAGACCACAGTCTCTGCGCAGAGATTGATACCACCAACGATGGTGAAAAGTGCGAGCAGCAGAAATCCGGATCGGATCAGTCTCATGATCACATTTTCGGATGCTTTCCTTACTTTTGATTCGCCTTCCGAGCGGCGTCCATGACTTCTTTTAGCGTGACTTCAGCACCATTTCGGTTCTTGCTTTCATCTGCAGCCGCCATGAATGCGAAGATTTCCAAGGTTTGCTCGGCACTTACCGGTGGAATTTTGGTTTGGAAAAATTTCACCATCTCCGTCATTAGTTCCGGATAGCCCGCTCCGGCGCTTTCCTCGACCACGGCTTTGGTGCCGAATACTTTCACTCCATAGACCTTTTTAGCATCACGTATTCCGAGGACGGTTCCGACTTTTCCACCTTTCCAGACTCCAGTCACGACATCTGTGCCCTCTGTGAAAACGCGAGATACCTTCTCACAGCCCGAGCCGATTACCGTGAACAGTGCCTCGGTGGGGTGAATCCCATACCAGGCCAGATCCATGTGATGTTCTTCCAGCGAGGCAGGCCCATAGCTGAGAACGGCGGCTACCTCGCCTACGTCGGCGCTGGCAGCTTTTTTCACACCTTCGTTGTAACGCAGGTTCGAGCAGCTCCATACGGGAGTCCCGTGTTTTTTTGCCAAATCAAAAATGGCAATCGCATCCTTCAGATCTGCTGCGACCGGCTTGTCGATGAAGGTCGGTTTCCCTGCGATGATGGCTGGAGTCGCCTGCGCCAGATGCGGACGACCGTCCACGCTCTCGATCATCACCACGTCGACCTCGGCTACGAGAGCATCAATGGAGTCAAGCATTTTGACCCCGTATTCTTTCTTCAGAGTCTCCACATACCCATCTACGCGAGAAAAGCTCGACTCGATATCCGGGCTAGAACTTGGTACGGCAGCGACGACTCGGGCGGGGAAGTTGTTCGCCGGATCGTTCAGAATCTTCGTAAAAACGGTCGCATGAGACGTGTCGAGACCGATCATCCCCACACGGATGAGTGGGGTGTCAGCCGCTTGTGTCGCGATCGAAGTCAGGGAAATCGAAACGAGCGTGAACGCAGCGAGAGCGAAAGGATGCAATTTCATGATTGCTCCCTGTAACCGAGCTTTTCGTTCTACGACAGTCCGTGATGCTGCCAGTTCTGCGATTTTCCTGAGCGCTTTGCTCTCAGATTACTTGTGGATGCCGAACATCTGGATCGAATCCTGGTCTCTCATTCGGTAGCCCGTGCCGAAGGGGAGAGGTTTCGCCAAACCGGGAGTGTTGTACACCTGATGCAGGAAGGGTTGATCGAATTCTTTAAACATGTCGATCGGTCCCGCGTATTGCCCGTAATAGGTGACATTGAAATAGGTAGCGAAGAACTCCGCCGGGATACCAGATTCATCCTGCAAGAGATACTGACAGCTTCCCACGAGAAAGTTGCGGATATTGGTGAATCCGTTCTGGTGCATGAGGTAAGAGGCGGCTTTCAGATAGCCCATCCCTCCCGGACGAGCGTCGAGGAACAGTTTAAAGGGACTGTGTGCTTTGAATCCGCTGTCCGAAAGATCGGTCTTGAAGTAATAGAGGTTCGACTGGGCGGGGAAATCGGGTAGTCGGTCGAGTGCACGGACCTGTAGATGGATTCCCTCCGCATCCGCAGCATTGGCTTCTACTACATTTCCGGCAGCATCCAGTCGGATGAAACGGCCTCCTAGAACTTCATGCTTCGTGAGCGCTGCAAAATAAAGCAGCACGGAATAAACGCCGTCGGTACCCTGTTGACCAAAGTCCTCGCGCATTTCGGTCGTGATAAAAAAGTTTCGCTGTGAGATGCTGCGCAGGCTGTGATTGAGTCGTGAGAGGTAGGCTCCGAGCTGGGCTTCGCCGAACGTGAGAAAATCGGGTAGACTGCCCAAAGGCTCCATCCCGGCGAGAACGTAGTCATCTGCCCCTGGGAATAGCGTAACGACGTGAACGAAATCGGGGCCTGAAAATGGATACTTCACTACATGGGGACGCGAAATTCGTGGATGGATCTCTCTCTTGGCCCAGTCGCTGATCGCATTCAGTCGGCGCTCATTCCAAGTCTTTGCCAACTCCTGACTCGATGCATAATGAGTGCGAACAGCAGGATAGCCTTCCAACTGCCGGAGTGGACTCTCGGGTCGCTGAGGCTGTCCGGCGAGGAAGCGTGCGATGTCATCAAAGGATGCCTGTGCTGCGGCATCTCGCGGGAAAAATCCAGCGAGGAGCACCAAGGCGAGGAACATGAGAAGGGTGAAAGCAGGGGAAATGGCTGATCGGCTCATCAGTGTGCAAGAGAAGTTGGCTTTAATACGAGTGGATTCAGACAATCTTGCAAGTATTTCTCTGTTTTTTGGAATTTTTGCGAGAGTTCTGACGGCTCATTACGGTAATTTCCCGATTCAGGGGTTTTCAGAGTTCCTAATTCGATTTACATTAACCAAATATATCGAGTTGCCGAGTCTGCTTTAGAGATCGGATTCGAGTCGTAGCGCATAGGATGAGTCAGTCAGATCAAGGTTCCCATCGTTCGGGAGGTGTCGCCCGTCTCACGGTAGCGATCATATGCGTCTGGATATCTTTCCTCGCTTTGCCTTTTGTTCAGGCTCAGATTTTTGGTGGAGGCGGCCTTTTTAATAAAAAACCAGAAGCACCGCGTGCACAGACGGAGGATGAAATCGGCGTCCCCACTCCGGTCAGAGGGCGGGTCGAGGCGCTGAAGGGGCACGAAGTGACCTTCGAGATCCGGGCGGAGACGAAGACTCCTGCCGCGACGGCGGAATTCCTGATCCGCGTCTTTCCTTCAGCGGGCAAGATCGTGTCGATGGTCAGCAATCCAGGTGAGCGCAATAAGGCGATGGTTACCTACTGGGCTGATCCTGCCTCTAGTGCGACGAGTGATGCCTTCTCCTTCGCTGTCCGCTATCGCGGAGGACGCTACTCTCCCGAGATGCGCTTTGACATCGATCTGGTCGATCTGAAAGTGGAGGTCCAAGTCCCCGCCACTGTTGACTTCGGCGAGGTAATGGTGGGGGAGGAAGAGGTGCGAACGATTGCTATAAAGAATCTGGGGAATGGATCCCTAGATCGACAGATCCTTCTCAATTCTCCTTGGTATCTGATCGAACCGGAAGATGGGAAGTTTTCTATCGGTCCCCATGGAAGTCGCGTAATAAAGGTCGCATTCCGTCCCGAGTTGATGGGGGAAACGAGCTATTACCTCAGCATTAGTCGCACCAGTGGTGGAACGACGAAGCTAGTGGGCAAAGGCGGCGATCCCTTCCAGCTAGTGACAGAAACAGTGGAGCTAGCCGTCGATCCCGGCAGCGGGGAACGGCGTGGAATCATCGAGCTGAAAAATCCCTCTGGGAAGTCTGTCCTCGTCCAGGCTCGGGCGAGCACGAGACTGGAGGCGAGCCTTGCACAGGACGGCTATGTGATCCCTGCGGGTGGCTCTGTGGAGGTGCCGGTGCGGCTGGATGCGACAGACACCGCTCCTTTTGATGGGCTGGTCGAATTTTTTCTCAAAAACGGCTACGCGAAATCCACCCGAGTACTGGCCCCCGTCCTTCCTGCAAAACTAGAAATTTCTGTAAAGGATTCCCTGACCTCGGAGCTTATTAATTTCGGCAAGGTCGAGGCAGGGCGTTCGCTCGAGCGAGAGTTGACTGTCATCAACCGCGGTGGAGTCGGGATTCCGCTTTCTTTCCATGTTCCTGAACCATTTCGCCTACTGACGAATCCCGGCCCACAACTGACTCCGATGTCATCGGTCAGACTGGTCGTCGGGCTTTTTCCCACCGATACGAGTCGTGGTTTGATCGATGTGACCATGAATGTAATCGGCAATGAGCAGACGATTCCCGTTCGCCTGCTAGGCAATGTCATTGCTCCCACGGGAAAAGCAGTTTCTCGACCTCAGAATACCCTGCCGAATTTACCGAAAGGATTTCGGATGGGTGGGACTCATCCGTCGACTGATTCTCCTCCCATTGGGATAGGAACTGCGGGAGGATCGACACAGGTCACCGACAGCATTCCCGTGACTCCGACGCAGGGCGATTCGATCAGTTCTTCGGTCGGTCGTCCACTCACTGCGGCAGAGAAGGAGGAAAATCGAACTCCGTCGGGTTTCGTCGCTCGCCCCTTGGCGCAGCGAAACATCGATCCCAGCTTGCGACGACCAGAGGAGCTGGTGGTGCTCCTGTCGGGGAGTGATTTTCTAGAACTCGGGTGGACAGCTCCAAAGGATATCGGGAATGCTCACTTTGAGGTCGAAGTCAGTGGGATGCTGGTAAATGAGGAGACCGGAGAGCCTGTCTCTGTTTGGGTGCCGTATCCCGATGTGAAAATACAGACGGTTGACCGCTTGGTGAAAGCAAAGCTGACGAAGCTGAGTCCAGTGAGACGATACGACTTGCGTGCGGTTCTGGTGACAGAGGACGGGCGTAGTTCGCCACCTTCGAACTCCATCATCGCTCAGACCACTCTCCCGATGGATTGGACTTATATTTATCTCACCCTCGGAATTCTTCTGCTAGCAGGTCTGGGGTATGCGATCTATCGAATCTGGCTCGCTCGACGATCAGATGTGTATCAATCAGAGTTCGTTGATCTTTGAGCGCCATTTGTCGCCGATTTTCGGCACTCACAGCAGTATTCGAAACCGTCCTCGGCGACACGGAATTCGCGATCAGGGAAAGTTTCCTCCGTGGCTCCGCAGCGATGACATTCGTGAAAAGTCGGATCGTTCCATGCATCTTCACTCTCGAATCGATGACGACGAACGCGAGCCGCTGACTCTGATGTCAGTTTGCGCGCATAGGATGAGCCGAAGACTAGGAAATACGGGATGAATCCGATCAGAATATGGCCGGTAGCGATCCAGGGCGTGGAGAAAACGAGCATCATCAGGATCACCACATTGAGCCATCCCAGCCACTTCGCCCGGATGGGAATGATGCCGAACAGGTAGATTCGCTCTTCCGGAAACATCGTGGCGAAAGCAAGAAATACAGATGAGTAAAAAATCGTGTCAAAAATCACGCCGAAATCCATCAGTGAGGGACCCGTGAGTCGGGCATCTGTAGTGAGATGAGAGGCAGCGGGGAATGTGGAAAAAAGCCCGGTTATCCAAGGCAGAATCAGTCCGCTGAGCGCCAGCATCCCGATCGTGGCTACGACATACACATTCAGTCGAAAGGTCCCCCAAGTGGATTCGAGGAAGTCATTGATAAAAAACAGAAAAAACAGCGCGAAGAGGACGAAGATCACGTTCGTCGCCGCCGGAAAGATCACCCAAGAGAATAGCCTCCATACTTCACCTGAAAGAATCGCGGCCCGATCCCAAGCGATCCATCCGAGGAATTCCTGCGAAAATAGGGAGAGCAACCAGGTCAGAAGCTGAAACCCGGCGATCCAGCGCAGAATTTGCGCGAGCGCGATCCGACCGAAGCGCTGCTCTAGTCGATCTAGTATTCGATTTCCTGTTTCATGGATCATTTCGAGGAAGGTGCGGGAGATCGATGCGATTTCAATCACAAACCGCAGAGGCGAAGCCAGAGAATTGACTTCACTGCGGATTCGTCGAAACTCCCGCGATGAACCAGACTCCTCTCCATGCTCGACATGTCGCTTTGGGTGCTCGGATGGTCCCATTCGCTGGATGGGACATGCCTGTGCAGTATGAAGGCATCGCGATGGAACACCGTCAGGTACGTGATCGAGTGGGCATTTTCGACATTTCGCACATGGGCGAATTCGAAGTCGAAGGGGCGGAGGCTGTCCGCTGGCTCGATGCACGTCTCAGCAATCGAGCCGCCTCCTTATCCATCGGGCAGGGACAATACACTCTGCTGCTGAACGATGCAGGCGGCGTGATCGATGATCTTCTCCTCTACAGACTCGGTGAAAATCATTATTTCATGGTAGTCAACGCAGCCCGTGTGGAACGCGATCACGAGTGCTTGCTCGAAGCAAAACCGGAGGCTCAGGGAGTGGTGTTTCGAGATCGCAGTAGCGAATACGGGGCTGTGGCAGTACAGGGGCCGGAGAGTATCGCTCTATGGGAGAAGATCGGCGAGGAAGTTCCTCTTCCTCAACGAAACTGTCTGTTGCAGCATGGGAACGCTCTGATCTGTCGCACGGGGTACACGGGAGAGGACGGATATGAAATTTTCGCTCCGAATGAGGAAATTGGTTCGTGGTGGGATCGACTGACCGCTGCGGGTGCTGCCCCCTGCGGACTCGGTGCTCGGGACACGCTGCGACTGGAGAAGTGCTATCCACTGAACGGAAATGATCTCGACGAGGTGCATACCGCGCTGGAGGCCGGACTCGCCCCTTTCGTGAAGCTCGATAAAGGAGATGGTTTCGTGGGTAGCTCTGCTCTTCTGGCCCAGCGCGATGCGGGGATTCCGACTCGCTTGACGGCTCTGCGTGTGATCGATAAGGCCCCGCCTCTGCGTCACGGCTATCCCATACTCTCTACCTCCGGAGGCCCTACCCTGTCTGAACTGACCAGCGGCACTCTGTCCCCCAGTCTCAACGTCGGCATTGGCCTAGCCTATCTCCCACTTGCCTACTCCAAACCCGGTAGCGAGCTTCTAATCTCGATTCGGGGGCGGGAGTTCCGAGCAGAAGTCGTGAAGAAACCCTTTCTTTGAAAAACTAGTGACTGACATGAGAATGTCGGTTGTCACCTCTTTGGAATTTGCTTTGTTCCTCGATCTCTCAACTGCCCATGAATGTGCCTGACCATCTTCTCTTTGCCACTTCTCACGAATGGATCGATCCGACGGATCCCACCAATGCTCCGGTCGGGATCAGTGATCGTGCCCAGGAGGAATTGACCGATATCGTCTATCTGGAACTGCCAGAAGTCGGGCGTGTTCTGGAGAAAGGCGAGGCGTTCGCCGTAGTCGAGTCAGTCAAAGCGGCCAATGACATCTACGCTCCCGTTTCTGGAGAGGTCGTGGAGGTGAATGAGGCCTTGGCCGAATCTCCAGAGTCGGTGAATCAAGATCCCTACGGCATGGGGTGGATGGTGAAAATCCGAGTGTCCAATCCCGACGAACTTTCCGATCTCCTCAACGCGGACGCTTACCGTGAACAAATTTCCTAATCCCGCCCCCTTCGCGGATCGCCATCTCGGCCCCTCGGAGGATGATGTTGCCCAGATGCTCGAGACGCTCGGGCAGGAGTCGCTCGAAGCCCTGATTCGGGAGGTGGTGCCGGACGATCTCTATCGCGATGAGCCTCTGAGTCTTCCGCCCGCACTGAGCGAGACGGGAGCACTGGAGCGCCTGCGGGAAATGCTTTCTGTCGATGAGAGTTTTTGTTCCTTCATCGGACGCGGTTATTACGGGACGATCACTCCTGCGGTGATTCAGCGCTGTGTGCTGGAGAATCCAGGCTGGTACACGTCTTATACCCCGTATCAGGCGGAGATTTCGCAAGGTCGTCTCGAAGCTCTGTTGAATTTCCAAACGATGATCTGCGACCTGACAGCTCTGCCGGTGGCGAATGCTTCCTTATTGGATGAGGCGACCGCAGCCGCGGAGGCGATGGCGCTGGCTGCCGGTGCTCGATCGAAGGCGAAGAAGTTTCTCGTCACCGACGATTGCTTTCCCCAGACCATCGACGTGATGCGCACGCGAGCAGCCGCCGTGGGAATTGAGCTGGAGGTCGTTTCCTTTTCCGAGCTTGATTTCGCGAAAGTAGGAGCAGATTTGATCGGAGTTCTCCTGCAATATCCGACGCAGAGTGGAGAAATCCGTGATCTTCGCCAGATCGTGAGCGACTGTCATGCCGTGGGCGGAGTCGTAGTCGTCGCTGCGGATCTTCTGTCGCTGGTTCTACTGGAGCCGCCTGGTTCCTGGGGGGCGGACCTTGTCATTGGCAGTGCCCAGCGCTTCGGAGTCCCCATGGGCTTCGGCGGACCTCACGCCGCCTACATGGCGTGTCAGGATGCACTCAAGCGCCGCCTGCCTGGACGTCTGATCGGAGTCTCTCGCGATGCGGATGAGCGACCCGCTTTTCGCCTGTCTCTCCAGACTCGGGAGCAACATATCCGACGGGAAAAGGCGACATCTAATATCTGCACGGCCCAAGCATTGCTCGCCATCATGGCGGGATTTTATGCAGTCTATCACGGTCCCAGAGGGCTCGAACGCATTGCGCGTCGCGTGCATGGTGCAAGCTCGCAGTTGGCTGATGCGCTAAAACGGGGTGGGTATGACTTGCTTCATGATACTTGGTTTGATACTCTCACGATTCGTGTGGAGGACACGCAGCGCCAAGAGATTCTGATGCGTGCTCAGATGGCACGAGTCAATCTCCGCACCGATCAGCCGGGACAACTGAGTTTCTCGCTCGACGAAGCTTGCGTGGAAAGTGGAGACTGGAAGCGGCTATTTGAGGTCTTCAGCGTTGCCGAAGCTGATATCGAGAAGGCTGAACTCTCGGGTATTCCGGACACGCTATGTCGAACCGCTCCCTTTCTCACGCAGCCCGTTTTCAATCGCTTCCAGACAGAGACCGAGTTGATGCGCTACTTGCGTCGTCTGGAGGGGAAGGACATCGCACTCAACTGGAGCATGATTCCGCTGGGGTCCTGTACCATGAAGCTGAATGCTGCCGCTGAGATGATGCCCTTGAGTTGGAGCGCCATTTCCTCGCCTCATCCATTCGCACCTTCTGAGCAGACGCGAGGGTATCGAGCCATGATTGCTGAGTTGGAATCTTGGCTGTCTGTGATCACTGGACTCGACGCGAGCAGCGTTCAGCCCAATGCCGGTTCTCAGGGAGAATATGCGGGCTTGCTCGCTATCCGACGTTATCTTGACTCCCGTGGAGAACAAGACAGGCGTGCCTGCCTCATTCCAACTTCAGCGCACGGCACCAATCCCGCCAGCGCCGTGATGGCCGGATTCGAAGTCGTCGCCGTTGCGTGTGATTCGGACGGAAATATCGATACTGCCGATCTCGCAGCGAAGATTGACGCGCACTCTGATCGGCTCGGGGCACTGATGATCACCTATCCCTCGACTCATGGAGTTTTCGAGGAAGGGGTCTCTGCTCTCTGTGAGACGATCCATCGCCACGGCGGCCAAGTCTATATGGACGGGGCCAATCTCAATGCTCAGGTGGGACTTTGCTCTCCCGGTTCGATTGGAGCGGATGTTTGTCATCTCAATCTTCACAAAACATTCTGTATCCCGCACGGCGGAGGCGGACCCGGCGTCGGGCCCATTTGTGTGCGATCTCACCTCGCGCCCTTCCTGCCAGGGCATGGCGAATGGTCGGACCACCCCGATGGTGCGGTCAGCGCGGCACCCTACGGGAGCGCCAGTATCTTAACGATCTCCTGGATGTATCTGGCGATGATGGGGCCATCCCTGCGTCGCGCCACGGAAATCGCGATGCTCAATGCGAACTACATTGCAGCACGCCTCGATCCTTATTTTCCCGTGCTCTATCGCGGGAAAAAAGGGCGTGTGGCACACGAGTGCATCATCGATCTACGTGGCTTCAAAGAAAGCTCTGGGATCGAGGTGGAAGACGTCGCCAAGCGACTCATCGACTTCGGATTCCATGCGCCGACCATGTCGTGGCCTGTCGCTGGAACGCTGATGATCGAGCCGACTGAGAGTGAATCGAGGGAGGAACTCGACCGCTTCTGTGACGCGATGATCGCCATCTACGATGAAATCGGAAAAATTGTTCAGGGAGAAGCTGATCGCGAAGATAATGCGCTGAAACGCGCCCCTCATCCGGCGGAAAGCCTGCTCAGTGAAACCTGGAATCGAGCCTATACGCGGGAATCAGCCGCCTATCCTCTACCGTGGGTTCGCGAGCGCAAGTTCTGGCCTCCGGTTAGTCGCATTGATAACGTATACGGCGACAGGCACTTGGTCTGCACCTGCGACGGTATGGAAAACTATGCTCCCTGAGCCACAGCGTCTCGAAAGGCAGTGCTGGCCTGATGATACCGCACCTTTCCCTGAAGACTGGGTTCCCAACATGCGGGCGAATCTCGTCTTCTTGCTGCGTGGTGATGAAGTTCTTCTGATCCATAAGAAAACGGGGCTCGGAGCTGGAAAAGTCAATGGCCCTGGTGGCAAGCTGGAGCCGGGAGAGACGGCGGAACAGGCTGCCCGGCGTGAGGTAAATGAAGAATTACACCTAAGCGTCGGAGCATTGGAGGAAATGGGCGACCTACATTTCGACTTCGTGGATGGGTTGCGGCTCCACTGCGTCGTCTTTCGTGGCAGTGAGTTCGAGGGGACGCCGGAGGAAACGCGAGAGGCAAAACCCTTTTGGACTCCGATCAAGAATGTTCCCTATGATCAAATGTGGGCCGATGACCAGTATTGGCTCCCGCAAGTGCTGAGCGGACAAAGATTTCGCGGGTGGTTTCGCTTTGATCAGGAGACCATGCTCTCCCGAGAAGTCCATTTCGTCTGATCGAGCACATGCAGTACATGCGATGATCCGAAAATCACGGGACTGCGGGCTTGCAGAGAATACGACCCTGAGTTCCCTTGCTGTATGAATCTGAGACATGGCATCCACTTCGGCTACTGCACGAACATCCATCGCGGCGAGACTTGGGCAGAGGTCTTCGACTCCTTGCGCACTCATACCGATGCAGTGAGGAGGCGAGTCGCTCCGGATCGCCCCTACGGAATCGGTCTTCGACTCGGAGCGACTGCAGCAGAGGAGTTGTCAGCCAGCACAGAGCAGCGTGATGCCCTGCGTCGATGGCTCGATGGGACGAACTCCTACGTCTTCACAATCAACGGATTTCCCTACGGTTCCTTTCATGGGACGCGAGTGAAGGAACAGGTGTTTCAGCCCGATTGGACCACAGAGGAGCGACTCATCTACACGAATCGCCTTTTCGACCTACTCGATCAGATCGCTCCCCCTGGGCAGGAGATCAGTGTGAGCACGCTTCCAGCGTCGTTTAAAGAATTCATTCGCCCTGAAACCGCGAGAGAGCAACGCGCTGCGATTCGGGCCAATCTGAAAGCCTGCTCTGAGCACATCGAAGACCTGCGGGAGCGCAGTGGTCGCGAGGTGCATTTGGGACTCGAACCCGAGCCTCTGGGACTGGTCGAAAACACGGCAGAAGTCATCGCCTTTTTTCAGGATCTGTTGAATCAGGTCAGTTCGGATGAGGGCGAACGCCTTCGCCGTAATTTGGGCGTTAATTATGATACTTGTCACTTGGCGGTCGAGTATGAAAGTCCGGAGACAGCGATTGGCGCCATTCGTGACGCCGGAATCCGCGTGAGTAAAATTCACATCAGCTCAGCTTTGCGCCTTCAGCCGACGAGCGAAGCACTTCAGCGACTGCGAGAATTCCAGGAAGGCGTGTATTTCCATCAAGTGATCGTAGCGCAGGATCGTCGAATCGTGCGTCGATTTAAAGATCTGCCCGATGCGCTCGCATGGTCTGCGGAACCCTCTGTCGAACTCGGAGATGAATGGCGCGTGCATTTTCACACTCCGCTTCACACGAAGCCGGAAGCCTGTTTCGATGATACTCGGGATCATATTTCGGCGCTGCTCGCTCTTTATGCTCACGATCCTGGATGGTGCCATCATTTCGAGTTCGAGACCTACACTTGGGAGGTGCTGCCACCGGCCATGCGAGCGCAAAATGTCGTGGATCAGCTCGTGGCAGAATACGGGTGGTGCCTAGGAGAGTTTGCTCGATACGGACTTGCGTGACTTCTAGAAAGCAGAACTTCTGTTGTTCACTACATCTCATGACGACCTTTACCAGACTGACTGTTTTTTCGCTTTTTCTCTCTCTCGCTGCTGCGGGGATAGGAAAGGCAGAATCGCCATCCAATTCTGTC
This sequence comes from Verrucomicrobiales bacterium, assembly GCA_039806885.1. GTDB lineage: Bacteria > Verrucomicrobiota > Verrucomicrobiia > Verrucomicrobiales > DEV007 > Arctic95D-9. The sequence goes on along the minus strand of JBDHQE010000005.1, from coordinate 31,106 downwards.
TTGCTCGAAAAGGCGAGTAGTGCGGAAGCAGCGTTTATTCACTCGCTCGAAGAAATGGTGAATATCGAATCAGGTTCCGGTGATTACTCCGGATTGGCGACGATGGCTACGTACGTGGAAAATCGGCTGAAGAAATTGGGAGCAGAGACCACCTTGATTCCCCTCGAACAGGGGGACAAGAGATCCGTCGTGCGTGGAGTTTTTCACGGGAATGGTAAGCTCCGAGTCCTGATGATTGCTCACATGGATACTGTCTATCCTCGGGGCACTCTGAAAAAGCAACCATTCCATCGCGTGGGAAATCAGATTCTCGGACCTGGAATCGCCGACGATAAGGGTGGGATCGCCATGATTCTCCATGCGATTACGATTCTTAAGGAAATCGCTTGGGATCGCTTTGAGACGATCACTGTCCTGATTAATCCGAATGAGGAAATTGGCTCTAGCCACTCTGGCCCGATGATCACGGAACATGCGAAGCAGCATGATGTGGTGTTGTCATATGAGCCAGGGGATGTCCGACTGGGGACATCCGGAATCAGCAAGGTCGTGATTACTGTGCATGGTGAATCTGCTCATGCATCGATTCAGCCCGCGAAGGCTAAAAATGCGCTGCTGGAATTGGTGCATCTGATGGATGCGACGCACGATGTGGCGGATGATATTCCGGGAGTCCGGCTGAATTGGACGATTGCCAAGGCTGGGAGCGTAGCGAATCAGATTCCGGATATCGCTGTCGGCAGAGCCGATGTTCGCATCACTGATCCCGCTGATTATCCTAGGTTTAAGGAAGCCGTTCGGAGAAGAATCGAAGAGAATCGTCTCGTGAAAGGCACGACAGTAGAAGTGGAGATGAGCGAGGGATTCCGTCCCATGCTCAATCCAACTCCGGAAGGACAAAGGCTGGCGACTCTCGCTCAATCGATCATGGCCGAACTGCCGCCGACAGAGGCGGAAAGACAAGCGGGCAAGAAGCATCGAACGCTCGAGATTACTGAACGTGGAGGAGGCGGAACAGATGCTGGGTTTGCCGCCCAAGTGAAGGGAGTCGCCGTACTCGAAGGATTGGGGGCCAAAGGTGGACGTATTCACTCTCCTGAGGAGTATATCGACATCGAAGAAATCGCCCCTTGGCTGTATCTCAATACCCGAATGCTGGTGGAACTGGGAAAAGGTGAGAATTGAGCGTTTCACGAAACGAGTTTCTCAAATTCCTCTGACTCGATTAGCGGAACTTGACTTGCGTCAGCCATCACCGCGAGCGACTTGCTGTCCTTGAATCCTGAACCTGTCACTAGACAGATGATCGTGGAGGCGGCTGAGACTTCGCCAGTCTCTACCGCCTGCAATGCTCCGGCCAGAGCGACGGCACCGGCGGGTTCGCAAAATATGCCCTCTTCGCGTGCGAGACGACTCTGAAGCTGGTAGATGTGTTCATCTGTGACGAGATGTCCGTTTCCTCCGCTCGCTCGACAGGCAGCGATCGTGGCATTGGCATCGAGCAGGCTGGGCACTTGCAATCCGCTGATCGTAGTCGTACAGGGATCGGCGATTCGTCCGTGGTCACGACCTTCGCGAAGCGGCCCTGCGATGGTCGCATTGCCCTCTGGCTGTACGCAATGGATGGCGGGGGTGGGGGAGATCGTGGAGAATCCTCGTGCGACTGCGAGACAGAGGCCACCGCCACCCGATGGGATGAAGACGTGATCTAGGGAATCTCCCATCGCTTCTGCTAGCTCCAGAGAAATCGTCTCGACCCCGCGCATCCCATCGGGACTGACGGAATACGCGCTGACCTCCAGCGCAGAACTCGGACGACTTGCGATTTGGCGCAGTAGGGAGAAGGTAGCCGCACTGGTCTCCGGAATGATACCGAATCCACGGATTCTAGCCAATCGCGCCCCATAGGCTAACATCTGGCGGAGCTTGTCATCTGGCGCTGTCTCCACGATGGCGAGCGTCAAAGGCAGTCTCGCGACGGCGCAGGCCGCGGCGAGAGCAGCCCCCGCATTGCCACTAGAGGTCGCGATGACTTGTCGAACTCCCCTCGCCAGCAGATGAGAAACTGCCGCTGTGGCGAAACGGTCTTTGTAGGAACCGCTGGGATTGCAGGATTCAAGCTTGAAATACAGATTCGATAACCCGAGCGCAGGACCGATGTGACGAGAGCGTACCAGCGGAGTCGCTCCTTCGCCGAGAGTAATGCAGCAATCCTCGGGAGGCACCTTGCCCAAGCGATCAGCGTATTTCCATATTCCCTGATTCATCCCACGGGCATTTTCGGCAAATCATCGGCAAGCACAACTCCGCAGGAGCTGCCCTCATGCACTCTCGGAAAGGTGCGTAGAACGATTACGCGCCCGCTCTCAGTTGCTGGAATCGGGAGCGTCGATTCGCCGTAAAAGTCGAGAACCTGTCCGAGCGGCTGATCTTTTTCTATATGATCTCCCAGCGCGACCAGAGGCTCGAAATAGCCAGCGATTGGGGAAGGGTGGCATACCTGCATGTGGCCAGCCTGGGGCCGGGAATCCTCGGCCGTTTGCTCGATACAACTCGCCCGTCGCTCATATTCGAGAATTCCCAGCTCAGCCATCACGTTGAGCACACCCTCGAAGTAGGCATCCGTTCCTTCCATCGAGCAAGTGGCCGATCCGAGATATTCCGCATAGATCGCCGGGACTTTGGCATCTCGAGCCACAGAGAGCGAACGTCCCTCCAGTTCCGCCGAGCTGCCCCAAATGAGCGGCAGATTGAAAGCGCGGGCCATGCGTCGCTGTTTTTCGAGAATCTTCAGATCCGATACCAGGCCGTAACCCACGAGAGGCTGGACGGCGTACTCTGTCCCGCCGGAGTGCAAGTCGATGTAGTAGTCCGCTGCCCTGATCAGTTCCGAGAGAGCAGCGGCTACGCGTTCCGTCGGTGATCCGTCCACACGTCCCGGACAGGTGCGCGCGAGATCGAGACCATCTTCAGCCGCACAGCGATGACCGCGAGAATAGGCGGCTTCATTAACTACGGGAACGAGAGCGACCGATCCACGAAGAAGCCGGACGCCGCTGCTGAGATAGCGAATCAGCCGTCGAATGGCGAGAATGGGTTCGAATTCGTCTCCGTGGACGCCGCCAGTTACCAGTAGGCGAGGCCCGGGAGAGCAGGTATGAAAGGAACGAGCTTCGAGAATCATGCGTGAATCGAATGAGGATGAAACGAAGGATGAATCAGGACTGTTGATGATCAAGATAGCCCTTTAGCCGGATTCCCCCATCGACAGTCAGCACTTCACCCGTGACATAATCAGCATCGTCCGAGCAGAGATAGACAGCGGCTTTCCCAATATCTGCCGGGACGCCGAGACGCCCCCAAGGCAGGTCTGCTGCAGCTGACGCCATCGCTGCATCCCCAAAGACCTCATGCTCACCGGGTGTGTCGATCCAGCCCGGTGCGATGCAGTTGACATTGATCCGATGGCGGATCAGTTCTCCAGCGATGGTCCGCATCATGTGATCCAGTCCGGCCTTCGCTGCATTATAGGCGACAGCACGCGGAAAGGGGGCGACGCCGTGGACGGAGGAGATAAACACGATTTTTCCCCCACCGCCGCATTCGATGAAATGGCGGGCCATGAGCTGACTCATGTGAAAACCGCTGGTCAACGTAGCCTGCAGAGTTTTTTCAAACAATTCTGGATCGACATCGACAAAGCTCGCCCGACGACTGAAGGCGGGATTGCTCACCAGAATGTCGAGCGGTCCCGCTTCGGCGATGGCCGCAGAGACCAGTTCTTCGCAGCCCTCGCGATGAAAAATATTCGCCTCAATAACCCAGCATTTCCGCCCGAGTTCTCGAATTTCATCGGCTGCGAGATCCGTGTCCGGGCTGTCGGGGCGATCATTCAAAACGATATCAGCTCCGGCTTCGGCTAGGGCAAGAGCGCAGCCCTTACCAATTCCGCGTCCGGCTCCGGTGACGAGGGCGATTTTTCCGCTGAGTTTCATATTCTAATCGATAAGACAGAGTGAAAATATGAAACCATCCTCGCAGAAAGGGAACAGGTTTTATTCGATCCCGGTGCAAATCGCTGAATCAATACTCACGCGAAGTCGCGAAGAATCTTCTACGCTTTTCCCTTCTCCTCCTTCGAGATTTCGCATGAGTCAGCTTTCCTATTTACGTGAGTTCCGCCGAACATGACTTGAAATCGTCATTCGAGAAAGGGATTGACGACCTGCACGCCGTCGTAGTTCTGACCGTGGTTGAGGTCTTCAGTGTAGAGCGTGTGGCAATCAGCCTCTTTTGCAGCAGCGAGGATGGTTGCGTCCCAATGGGAGATTCCGAAGCGCTGCTTTATGTCCCACGCTTGCCTTACAAGGGGCAGAGTGACAGGAATGACGAGATGAGGGAGTAAGTTGTTATACAGGTCACGAATATTGGCTTCCCCTAGTCCCAGTGACGGTTTTCTCAGGACGTTCGATATGTATTCCTGAATGACTTGGGTCGAGATGAAAAAATCCATCGTAGCGACGAGCTCGGCTGCGACGTTCCGTTTTTCCTTATCCAAGGAATTAAGGGAGCCTGCGTAGAGAAGGATATTTGTGTCAAAGAAAGGCAACATGATCGGTCTTTACCGATGATGGATTTCCTCTCGTGTGAGTGGCACCATGGGTTCCGTATTGCTCGCTTGAAGCGCTGCGAGCAAGCGCTTGCGGCGCATTTGGCTTTCCGTTTCAGATTCCGTCGTGAGGATGCGATTCAAGCCAGCAATCACAAGCTCCCGAAGCGAAGTGCGATTTTCTGCGGCGGCCACTTTGGCACGAATGAGCAGTTCTTCGGGCAGATCAATCGTGGTTTTCATAAGGAATAAATACAGTGATATGGCTTTATAGTCAATCCAAGCGCTATTTTATGGAGACCTTTCTGCTGGAGAGGATTGATGCGGTTCTTACCTCCGGAGTCCGTTTGCTCACTCGATCACTTTGTTACGCCAATCATCGGACCTAAATCCATGCGGAAATCGTTCCGTTGGAGTGCGGGCGCATATAGGCTGGAGACAGAACCGTCGAAAAAGAGAGCATCGCGGCAGCCGAGCTGATCCCGAAACAAGCAGGCAAATTCATAGAAGTTCACGGGCTCTTCGCTGATTACGAAGAGTGCGATATTGGGCGAAGGGACTCCGACTCCGTTGCGAAGGAAGCGCGAGACCGATTGAGCATTGAATGCGGGGTGGATCTTGTTTTCTCGCACGAGCAGCGGGCCGGATTGCGTGGCTAGGATCACCTGTTCTCGCAGAGCAGGGTATTCGGACGTCTCCAGAATCTTCGCTCCGACATCGGTGAGGACGAATACGCCGTTGGGTTTGAGGAAAAAGTTGCCTTCTCCGTTGTCTGTGTTGAGAGGTGTGAATTGGTGCCCACCGGAGACGAATAGTCCGACGGCAGAGTAGTCCTCGTGATACATGCCCGCGTTCATGGCAAAGACGAGTTTTTGCCTGCGCCTGTCTAGCCACGTAGCCAAGCGCTCGAAGCGGCTCAGAGGAATCCCTGACTCATCGCGATGAAAGAGCTGAAGCTGTTCTTTCCGTACATCGACGCGGCAAACAGTGAAATGCTTTCCAGCAAATTCGATGGTCGAGAACTCGACAGCAGAGATTGGGTCGAAGAGAGATAGAGCTAGGAAACTGATGACGATGAGAAGAGACCTCATGAAGTTGGAGAGAGAAAAAGATTGATCTGCCCATACTCGATCTTGCTTGATGAAGAAGAGGCACTGAGCCCTAGCCTAGTTTTTCGTCAATTCTGCCCGGATGGTTGGGTGACGTTCTGGAGTGCGGCGAGACCGCGCAGGATCTTGAGCTTTCCCCGGTTCTTGCGGGTTAGATTTTTGAAGTGAGATTCGTCTTCCTCAGACATTTGCTCCTGTTCGCCCAAGAAGAGGACCATGTGCAGACTCGGTTTTTCGATCCCTTTTTCCTTCATTTCTTTGCGGACCAGGAGGTCGATCTCATGCTCGATATCCTCTCGCGTGATGGGAGGAATCGTGACGGGGTTGATCCTAGACGGATCGATGCGCGGTGGGGTGAATCCGGTCACCTCTCTCACCAGAGCCGGAAAATTCGTCACGACTTTCTGGTCGAGTCCTTTCTCTCGCCTCGCGGCATTTTCACGTGCCAGCCAAGCTTGTGTCTTTGCTACCGCTTTCTTCCAATCTTCGAGTGCCTTTTGTTCAGCTGCTGATAATTCGCTTTGCGATTCTCTCGCTTTCTTGATTTTCTCCAGAGTTTTTTCATCGGGTGTTCTCCTCAGGGGGCGATAGCCGGAAACGATGCAGAAAATAGTGTTGGCCTCCCATTCCAGGGCCTTTGCGATGGCCTTCGAATAGTGTGCCAAGTCGCTCGGTAAGATCGGTAGGCGATCATTTTCACTGAGAGTAAGCGACTGCCCATACTCTTTGCTTACTCCGAGTTGCTTATAATCCCGATTCAGTGGATCGAGCCACTCGATCGCTTCTCGGAGATTCGAAGGGAGTCCCTGAACAAGTTCGGGACGGAAGGCAACGACGTTTTTATCCTGATAGAGAATAATGTTGAAGCGTGTGCCACGATTGAGGTTGGCAAGCATGATCCCAATCTCGTCTTTCACTTTATCATAGGCGCTCATCCCACCTTTTTCATCGACGAGCATATCAGGGGTGGCATCGACGATGAAGACGATCTTGTCTCCGCGACCACTGAGACCGAAGAATGTGACATCGGAACTGGATGGGGCCGCCCCCATGAGGTCACGTCCCATGCTCGCCGCTCCGACACTGGGCATGAGCGCAGCGATCATGTCTGTCGACGTTTGAGTTTCAGGGAGGGCGAAAGTGGAAGGGAGCGCGACAGTAGTGATCGCACTGATCGAATCAGATGAGGCAGCAGCGGATAACTGAAGTTCAGGTCGGGCCTCGCTTATCCGGGTAGGGACGATATCGGCGTCGCGCTGAGGTAATGCGGAGGCGATGAGCTGGGGAGGTTCAGGTTTCTGGACCTGCACCACGGCGAGACTCAGGAGGATGAAGAAAACGATGTGAAGTAAGACGGAAAGGGAGAGAGAGGAGATTCGGTCTCGGCGTTGAGAAGCTTCTTCTCGCTCTTGGTCTAGGTCGACTTCTTCGAGATTCAGATCGCCGTGGTATTGATCCCACTTCTGTGATGAGGAGGCGCGATGGAGCGTCGGCGGGGGAACGGTGGTCGAGTCAGGCGAACTGGGTTTGCTCGAGGAAGGACGGGCAAGTTTCGTGGCACTTTCTTCCACCAGCGCGGCAAAGCCTCCCGCGAACTCTGAGGCCTCAGATCGAGAGGGAACGTCTGGATTCTCCTGCGGAGCTGGTGGTCGAGAGCGTCGTGTCGTGTTCGGGAGAGAGATCTCTTCCATCACAGCGCGGTAGGCGCTGGAATGAATCGGTGAGGATTGATCAGACGACGGTACATGTTCAGAGTTCCTTTCCTTTTCTGGCCTTTGCCGAAGCATGTGTCGTAATCGACGCTGAATGTCGACTGGCGGGGAAACATCATCGGGGGATTCGCGCACGAGACGCTTTGCCGCCGCGACTTCGCCCTGGTTCACGAGATGCTCGATCAGAGCGATGCGGAGATTCCAGTCTTCCGGATGATGCTGGAGCTGCTTCCGCAGTTTCTCTGGATCAATATTTGTCTCATCGAGCAGTGCCGCATATCCTCCTGAGAATTCGGTATGAGAAGGGGCAGGTTCAGGGGCAGTCTTTTGCTGTCCCTGCTCAATTTTCGCTCCCTTCTTCAGAATCTCACGTAGCCGCTTCTGCTGCTCTTTTGAAAACGGAACTTCATCCGGAGAATCACGCACGAGCGCCTTCGCCTCTGATGCTTTTCCCTGAACGAAGAGGGAGTCGATCAGCGCGAGGCGAGTTTCCCAGTCTCCCGGATCGAGTTTTAGTTGTTCGCGGAGACGCTCTTGCTTGGTCTCTGTCATGGCGGAAGAGGTGATCGTCTGAGAAGACTATCACGTCATTCACGCAAAAGCGAGACAAAGGAGATACCGGAATAAGGGGAGTCGCAGTAACAAAGAAGGATAAAATTCAGGCTTTCACCAGAGCCAAGGCTTTGCCGGGATTCAGTTCTTGTCGAATGGCGGTCGCGATGGCTTCGATGTTTTCCTTATTGAACAGATTAATGTGATTCCCGGGCACATCAATGATCTGGAGTTCTCCGGCGAGTTCTCTCCATCCGTAATCTTCACCGATCTCAAATTTGTCGCCGCCGATCATGGCTCGTAGCAGAGTCAGCTTTCCGGGATAAGGGGAGGGCATGTAAGTGCTCATCGCTCTCTCGTGCGCTTTTCGCAACTGCACTTGCCGCAACCATCCGGCTCCTTTGGCTTCCGGCAAGGTACGAGCGATTGTGTCCTCGGCTTCGAAAAACAGGCGATACGCCAGTCCGGAACCAAATCTCATTCCAATATGCCCAACTTTCTGAAAGACATTCTTTTTCGCGAGGTGTTTTTTTCGCCAATTCACAGCGACCCTCTCTCCTATGCTCAGTTTCCTGACCGAGGCTAGGGGATTTTCCGTATCGATGAGACCGAGGAACTTTACTTCTTCTCCCACGGCTTCGAGCTGGCAGGCCATCTCATACGCAACGAGTCCGCCGAAGGAGTAACCGATGATATGATAGGGGCCGTGCGGCTGCACTTTTCTCATGTCGCGCAGATAGTGAGCCGCCGTTTCTTCAATGGGTTCGTTCGGGATTGGCGAGGTAGCGGTCAGCGCTGGGGCCTCGAAAGCGTAGAAGGGCCGATTTTTATCGAGTCGTGTCGCTAGGTTCCCGTAGAAGAGAATACCGCCATCCCCACCGTGAACGGCGAAGAGAGGAGGCAGCACGCCTTCTGCCTGGATGGCGACGGTGGTCTCATTGAGAGATTCTGTCGGACGCGACACTGGATCGAGTGATGAGGCCAGCAGATAGATTCCACGCAGATGCCGGGAGGGTATCTCATCGTGTTCTTCTTCTTTTTCATCCTGGTGCTGGAGGCGCTCATCGATCAATCGTGCGAGCTGTCGGATCGTGGGGGCGCGGAAGAGTGCAGCGAGCGGAAGGGATACTCCGAAGGCTCGCTGGACGCGGGAGAATAGCTTCATACCCAGTAGAGAATGGCCTCCGAGCGTGAAAAAGTCGTCATCTAGGGAGACCTCGGGAGTCTTCAACAGTTCGATCCAGAGTGTACGGAGCTCTTCTTCCGTGGGAGATGGGGTTTCGTCTCGCTCAAGCACGACACCAGTCTCTCGCGGGAGCTTGTGTTGGTCGATTTTCCCATTCGGATTGAGTGGCAGGTGATCCAGAACCACTAAGGAGGATGGGACGAGGTAGTCAGGGAGTTTTGATCGCAGATAGCCGATCAGCTCCTCCGAGGTGGGACGGACTCCGTTGCGAGGGCTGGCGAATGCAGCGAGCGATTTCTCTGCCGCTCCTTCTCCCACGGAGACGACACGACATTGCCCTACGTGCGGATGCTGAGAAAGAACCGCTTCGATCTCGCCTGGTTCGACGCGAAAGCCGCGGATCTTCACCTGCATGTCGATGCGTCCGAGGAATTCAATACTACCGTCGGAGAGGAAACGGCATCGATCACCGGTGCGATAGATTCTAGCGCTTGGATCGGAGTTAAAGGGATCGCGGATAAACTTCTGCGCGGTTAACTCAGGGTTCCCGAGATAGCCGAGCGCAAGTCCGTCCCCGCCAGTCCAGAGTTCGCCTGGAATTCCAGGAGGCAGTGGACGTAGTGCTTCGTCTAAGATGTAAACTGTAGTATTTGCAATCGGCTTTCCGATCGGGATCGAGCGACGGAGCAGATCTGATTCACGAACCTCATGGCAAGTCGTGAAGGTCGTATTCTCAGTGGGACCATAGCCGTTCGTCAGACGAATCTGGGGATATGCACTGAGGAGTGCCTGGGCATGCTTCGGAGACATCACATCCCCTCCAGAGATCACTTGGCGTAATCCGCTAAAAGCCTCCAGACATTCATCGACCATGACTTGAAACAGACCCGCAGTCAGCCAGATTCGAGTGACGCTGTGTCGGGTGATGGTGTCAGACAAGGTTTCGAGGCTCAGTTTTCCTGCGGGTGGAATCGCGATGGTCCCGCCGTTGAGCAACGGCCCATGCACCTCCAGCAGGGAGGCGTCAAAGCAGACGCTGGATGCGTGCAGGATCGTTTCTCCAGATCCGAATTCCATGAAATCTGAATTTCTGACGAGCCGGACGGCGCTGCGGTGAGTTCCCTCAACTCCCTTGGGCTTGCCAGTGGAACCAGAGGTATAGAGTATGAAGGCGGCGTCTCCCGCTTTCGTTCCACTGTTGGTAATAGTGCTTTGCTTCACATGCTTTTTGATGTGTGCAATGTTGAGAATGGGGATTTCTCTGGGGATTCGCCGTGTCTCGGATTCGCTCGTGACGACGAATGTGGCTTTGCTATCATTCAGAATATAGCTCAGCCTGTCAGAGGGATACTCGGGATCGAGCGGCACATAGGCGGCCCCACACTGCATCACCGCATACAGAGCGGCAATTTGCTCGGGCGAACGATCCAGAAGAATGGCGACTTTTGTTCCTGGTGCTGCTCCTGCTTCGGCAAACGCCTGAGCATAGCGTGAGATCATCGTAGCGAACTCAGCGTAACGGATTTCTCCCTGAGAGTGGCGAATGGCGATAGCATCGGGATTTTCCACGGCCATCTCGGCAAAAAGCTGCGGAATGGTGGCCTCATTGGGATAGGGAACAGTGGTCTCGTTCCATCGAGTCAGACGCTGACTCTGCGATACGCTCATGGCAGCGGCGATGGTTTCGAGATCGGCTTCTGATTGCACGGCTATCGCATCCAGAATCGCACGATAGGTTTCCAGCCACTCCCCGATAGTGTCGGGAGAGAAGCGCGAGGAGTGGTAATCCAGTCGAATCTCCAGCCCTTGATCTAGTTCATAGGTTTTCAGGAAAAGTGGATTGGTCGTGAAGCAGCGCTTTGCTTCACTGATTTTCGCGCGCACCGGACCGAAGTTTTGCACTTCTGTCATGCGCTCGAAATTAAACACGGCATCGATGCGCGGGCGCTGATCCACTGACATGTTCTTGATGATGCGTCCGAATGTGCAGGCACTGTGATCGAGTGCATCTAGGACATGACTCTGTGTGGCTTTGAGGAAAGTGGAGAGTTGCTCACTCGGATCGATATCGACAGTGAAGGGAAGGAACTTTACGAAATGCCCGACCAGACCAGTTTGACCCGTTGCATTCTGAGATGCAGACGGGAACGCGATGACGAAGCGTGATTGGCTACAGAGGCGGTGGAGAAGGAGCTGGTAAGCACCGAAAAGAAGTCCGAAGAGAGTCGTTCCCGATTTTCCGGCGACACGCTTGAGTGCTCGAGCCGTGTCGGCGTCGATCTCGAATGCGATGGAATCACAATGAAAGTCTGTTTCTGCCGGAGTGGGAAAGTCACTGGGTAGATCGAGCGGAGAAACAGGTGTCGCGAACTGACTCTGCCACCAAGCTTCTGATTCCTCCATCGAGTCTGGTAGGCTCTGAGTGCTCGCGACGAAGCTCGGAGCAGGGGATAGGTTTGCAGACTGACCCGTCACCTCAGCTTCGTAAAGCGCTCCCAATTCCTGCAGGATGACATTGTATGACCAACCATCACAGGCGAGATGGTGAGCGTTGAGAATCAGGTAGTGATCATCTTGCCCACGGCGAAGTAACGATGCGCGAATCAGGGGGCCATGTTCCAGATCGAAGGGCGTATTCTGTTCATGGGCGAGAATTTCCTGTTCCGTCCCCTCATTCAAGAGGGTCAGGTCGAAGACTGAAGAGGGTTGAATCCGGTAACCTGTGCCGTCTGGCAGATAGACAGCACGGAGCGCCTCGTGACGATCCAACAGAGTCTGTAGGGCGCGACGAAGCGCCTCTAGGTCGAGTGGACCGCTCAACTCGAGAAGATTAATCTCGTTAAAAGCCAAGGATGCTGCCTTACTCACCTGTGACGCGAGCCAGACTTCTGCCTGCGAGTCGGAGAGCGGGTGAAGGGGAAGCAAGTCCTGTGCTACCGAGGCGGGTGATGCCGTCACGGTTGACTCTGGATTTTCTGCTGACGAAATCGAGAGGATAGGATCAGGACCGTGGAGCCTCTCAGCATCCATGCGGAATCCGCCAGAGGCCGGGATTTCAAAGAAGCCACCTTCCTGCATCTCGGCGATGGATTCGCGGAAAGCGCGGATGCAGTAGTCGATGTCCTCGTCCGTGTGCGCTGCCGTCATGTAACAGGGGAAACCCTCCAGCAGGAAGATGCCTTTTTGACGCAGGTGAAAGAAGAACAGGTTCGCATATTTGTGCTCTGGATCGACGCGGAGGAACATCTGCGATCCGAAATTGGGCATGCGAATGGGTGCTCCGTTTTCGACGAACATTTGATCGACTGTCGTGGCGAGGCGGTCCGCCTTTGCCTTAATATTCTGCCAATATTCTGGCCCCTGAGCGCGGAGGAACAGCAGAACCTGCTTCACAGCAGCCATGGCGAGAGGATGACGCACGAAGGTCCCGGCGAAGAAAGTCACATCTTTTCCTGGGAAAGAGTCATCGCCATACTGCCACATTCCACCATCGAAGGTATCCATGTAGGCGGCTTTCCCCGCCACCACTCCGATGGGCATTCCACCGGCGACGACCTTTCCGTAGGTAGCGATATCGGCCTCGACTCCATAGTAGCCCTGGGCTCCGTGCGGTCCCGTGCGGAAGCCGGTGATTACCTCATCGAAGACGAAGACAGAACCCGATTCGTGCGTGATGCGACGGAGCTCGTGGATGAATTCACGAGGCTGAAACTCGGGACGGCGACTCTGGATCGGTTCTACGATTACGGCGGCCAATTCGTGAGCATGAGAACGGATAATTTCCAAAGACTCATCGGTGCCATAAGGCAGCATGATCACGTCCTCGACCGCCCGACGTGGGATGCCGGGAGCGATCGGCAGGGAGCGCAAGTTTTCACCTGATCCCACGCTGCGAACCAGCACCTCGTCGAAATTGCCGTGGTAGTCCTTGGAAAACATCACGATCTTGTCGCGTCCGGTCACGGTGCGAGCGAGACGGATCGCTGCCTGGACGGCTTCGGAGCCAGTGTTGACGAAGCTCGCTCGCTCGTTGCCCGTGACTTCACAGAAAAGTCGGGCGGCCTCCATCGCATTCTGGCATTGCGGCCCGACTTCGATCCCCTGATCGAGCTGTTGTTTCAGTGCCTGTGTGATGAAATCTGGGGAGTGACCGAGGAAGTTCGGACCGAAGCCATTGAGCAGATCAATGTACTCATTTCCATCGACATCGAGCAGGCGGGAGCCTTTCGACTTGCGAACCGCGATCTGGTAGATCATTTCCTTCCACTCGCGGTGGAATCCAGAAACTGTTCGAGGATCCGCATGCCACTGGCGATACTCCGCCGTCAGTTCTTTGGATCGTCGTGTTTTGGTCGTATAGCTTGCGATCAAGGCATCGAGATGGTGTCGCTGCTGCGGCGTGAGATCCGAGGCGATTTCGCGGTGAATCGAAGTCGTGGGCGCTGACGAATCGTGGGCGCTGGGAGAAGATGGCTGGGAAAGCGCTGTCACCGGGGCCGTAGCCATCGCTTTCGGCGGCGATGAGACAGCAGGCGGTGGCACAACTGCTGGTGAAATGGCGTTAGCGGGGGTGACTCCCTGGAGCAGGGACATCTGCTGTCGCATCAGATCGAATTGCTGTGAGAAAAGACGCTCCATCAGACTGGCGTTTTCCGGAACGGACAGAGTGGGGATGGAGACGGCGGGCATCATCGGGATGGATGCAGGGGAAGAGACTGAGGCCGACACGCTGCTCGCAGGAGCGAGAGAGCTGTCCTCTCCTGTTGCGGATGCAAGAGCAGGCGCATTTTCCACCGTTCCCGGCAGAGTCATCACGGGACGGTAGAGCTCTGGCGACAGAGTTGCATCCAGCCGATCTGCCAGCAGCCCGATATTGACCAGATCGCCGATTAGATCACGCAGTGTCAGAGGAATGCCGAACTCATTCGACAGAGATTTGCTGACTTGCGTGAGAAGCAGGGAATCGAATCCCAATTCCAGATAGGAAACATCTTCCGCCAGTTCCTCTGCGGGCAAGCCAGAAAGATCGGATAGCAACGTGCGTATTGCATCAATGATCGCTGGGCGTCGATGGATGGGTTCGGTAGTGCTCATAGGCGGTAGGGAAAAGGAGAGTTCAGCGGTGCTATCGGCTTCGTCGCTGGTGGTAAGGGGGGAAGTGATCGTTTCACGCATTGCCTTCGACTCGATCCAGAATCGCTTGCGTTCAAAGGGGTAGGTCGGCAGCGGAATTCGATTGCGCGTCTCTCGAGAGTAAAAACTTTGCCAATCGACCTCGACTCCGGTGCTCCAGAGGGCCCCGAGCGATTCGAGAGCGTGAGCATAGTCGTCACCTTTTTCTTTCACATGAAGGCTAGTGGAGAAAATCGCATGCCCTGAGCTTCGACCCAAGGCTTGGCGTGCTAGGCTTGCCAGAGTGTTTCCGGGACCGACTTCGAGAAAGATCTGCCCCTCTTCCTTTGCTCCAAGCAGGACGACGGATCGATGGAAGCGTACGGTCTCGCGCATATGCTGCCCCCAGTAGCGAGGATCAGTCGTCTCGGCTTCGGTCAGCATTTCTCCCGTAATCGTGGAGAGAATGGGCAACTGCGGCGCATGAAGGCGGATATTCGCGAGTTCCTCAGTGAATCGTTCGACCGCTTTATCCATCATCCGCGAGTGGAAGGCGTGCGATGTATGCAGCTCCTGAGAGACGATGCCATCAGCTTCCAGTGCACTGCGGAAGGCATTTAGATCCTCGTGCGGACCCGCCACGACGCAAAGCTGCGGACCATTGGAAGCTGCGAGATCAAGGGATGCGGGCATGCGTGCCAGTAGATCCGTCTCAGACAATCGGACGGACAGCATCCCTCCGCCGGGCATTTCATCCATGATCCGACCACGGGCAGCGAGGAGGCGCAAACCATCCTCCAGAGAGAAAACTCCTGCATGACAGGCGGCGACGAACTCGCCCACGCTGTGCCCCAGCATCACATGCGGCGTGATTCCCCAATGCAACCACAAATCGGCGAGGGCGTATTCGATCGAGAATATCGCTGGCTGGGCCAGTAGCGTTCGCGTCAGCAGATGTGTGGCGGCATCCCGATCTGCACCCTCCGGTGGGAAAAGGGCATCGATCAGATTGACGCCCATCAGCGGCTGCAGAATCGCGGAACAGCGGTCGAGAGTTTCGCGGAAGCGCGGTTCGCTCTCGTAGAAGGCGCGACCCATCTCCAGATGCTGGGCTCCCTGACCAGGGAAGAGAAAATTTACCGGTGGGTTATTACGGACCACACTCGGTGCAGAGGTGCTCTTTTGATCGAGAGCTGAAGCCAGAGCACGGCTATCTCCCGCCACGATCGCTCGTCTGTAGCGGAAGAGCTTGCGTCCGACTGCGAGCGTCCAAGCGACGTCCGCGAGGTCTTCGGATTTCTCGTCTGCCTTGCCAACACGCTCTTCCGCATACTGTGCCAAGCGTGCGACCGCCGCATTTAGAGCGTTCTCAGAGCGGGCGGAGAGAAGGAAAATCTGCTGTTTTCGGTGAGAAGGCTTCGAGGGAATCTTCGGAGCCTCCTCCAGCACGATGTGAGCGTTGGTCCCTCCGACGCCAAAGGAACTCACTCCCGCCCGCCGTGGTTGACCGTTCACGCCCTGCTCCCAAGGGGAAAGACTCGCATTGACGTAAAAGGGACTGTTGGCAAAGTCGATCTTCGGATTTGGCTCCCGATAGTGCAGGATGGGCGGAAGCATCGCATTTTTTAGCGAGAGCGAAGTTTTGATCAATCCACAGACCCCCGAAGCAACGTCTAGGTGACCGATGTTCGTTTTCAGCGATCCGATGGCACAATATTGATTCGCTGAAGCTCCCGAAGATCGGAAGGCCTTCGTCAGAGCCGCGATCTCGATGGGATCACCGAGAGGAGTCGCCGTGCCGTGAGCCTCGATATAGCCGATCGAATCCGCTGCGATTCCCGCATCTCGATGAGCCATGCGGATCACATCAGCCTGACCTTCTACGCTTGGCGCTGTGTAGCTGTGCTTCACTCCGCCATCATTGTTTAGGCCTATCCCTCGGATCACAGAGTAAATGTGGTCCCTGTCGCGAATGGCGTCGCGATAGCGCTTCAGCAGCACCACCCCGGCACCGTTTCCGAAGACTGTGCCAGAGGCGTCCTTGTCGAAAGCTCGGCAGTGACCGTCGCCGGAGAGCATCCCCTGCTCGGTGTAGAAATACCCACGCTTCAGTGGGAGCGTCACGGTGACGCCACCAGCCAGCGCCATATCGCAGAGTCCATCGCGAATGGCACGGCAGGCTTCCGCTACCGCCACCAGTGAGGTCGAGCATGCAGACTGGAGATTGATCGCCGGACCTCGCAGGTTCAGCTTGAAGGCCACACGAGTGGCTAGATAATCCTTGTCATTCCCCAGTTCCGCTTGAAGAGTTCCAACTTGGATTTGAGGAATCAGTTGGGACAGGAATTCTGAATCTGTGCAGAGATTGGCCAGCAGATAGGTATCGAAATACGCCCCCGCCCAGACTCCGACGCGGTGATTTGGCGTGCCGGCTCCATAGCCGCCGCGCTCCATCGCTTCCCACGCCAGTTCGAGGAAGATTCGCTGCTGAGGATCCATGATTTTCGCCTCGTTCGGCAACACACCGAAGAAGGCGGCATCAAAGAGATCGACGTTCTCGATCACACCCTTGGCGGCGATGAATCCCGGCTGTCCGAACTCCTCCGGATACGCGATTTCTTCCTTTCGAAACTGCGAGATGGACTCGACGCCCTCACGCAAGTTCTTCCAAAAATGTTCCGGATCATCTGCTCCCGGAACGCGCAGCGCCATGCCGATTACGGCCACCGCGTCTTCGTCGTCATTAGATTCTGATTGCGTCGCTTGTCCTTCCGCCGAATCCGTGATTTGAACGAAATTGTGAGCGCTCGTGCCGCACCCCTGATCGAGTCGGTCTGCCAGCATCGAAATCGTGGGCAGCTCGAATAGATCCACCAGTTCGAGTTGCGACCCAAAGTCACGCCGCAATGCTGCATGGAGCTGCACGAGCTGAAGTGACGAGCCGCCGAGAGCTGAAAAGGAATCTTCGATCCCGATTCCCTCGACTCCGAGAATCTCGCTCCATAGAGCGACCAAGCGCATCTGGGTCTGTGTACCTGGTGTGACCATAGACGAAGCCAAATCTGGTCGGCGTCGCTTCCTTCGCTTCAGTAAAGCGAGGATCGCCTCGGGGGAATGAAGTTCGGTCGCAATGCGCCGGGCGAGATCTCCGTCCGGTCGATGAAGGGACGCTGGTGTCGATTTTTTCTCGTTTGCTGTGGCATAAATTGTATCTGCCTCCACTTCCGGTGGAATCGCGGATAAATTCGCCATTTCCTGAGCATTTAGGGAAAATCCTCCGAGTTGATCGAAGAAGCGTAGGCAGGGTTCATTGCGATCCGTCTTTGTATGAGCAAAGCTCAAAGAGGTCGCTCTCGCACTCAACGCTCGGCGTCCGAGTTCCTTCACCATGACACGCTCGACTCCTTTCCCCATCGCTCGACAACTGAGGAGGAAGAGATCGACGATCATAGCTCCGTTGAGCACGGGCTTAGTGAGAATCGCTCCGACCAAACCATAGTCTCCGAAGCGGTCGCTCACATGTACACTCAGACAGGTCGAGCCATCATTGATTCGCTGGGACACTTCAGATTCCGAGAGTCTCAGAGGATTCGCATTGAATTGATTCGTCCGCTTTGTGAGCTGTGCGATGCGAGGAACATCGGCCTCGTCTACTTCTCGAATGGTAATCTGAAGTTCTAGGCTACGGAGGAATTCGGGGAAACTCAGGGCTGTCTTACGCAGGTTTTGGCGCTCTGCCTCATGACGATAGAACTCGGTTCGGAGAGCGTCTGCCGCAGTGGTAGGGAGTGTGTCCAGAGCCCAGAGATGAGCTAGGAAACCTGGTGTTTTCTCCGGATCTTCCGGCAAGGTCAGCGCGAGAACACTCGGACAATTCGCTGCGACTTCGGCCGTTTCCACTGGGTTATCATCGATAAAAACGAAGCTGTCGAGCCCCAGATTTAACTCCTCTGCCAGCTCATGCAGGCTTTGAGATTTCGCATTCCAGTTCGCCTTCCAGCCAGAGAAATCCTCGCGAGACAGACCGAGTTCACCAGCGCGCTCGGAGAAAACCGCCGCCACATCCTCCTCACGATTCTTCGAGACCAGAGCCAGCAGCATTCCAGAGCGACGTTTCGCGAGGGCGAATTCGCGTAGAGAGCGCCACGGTCCCCCTAGATCCAGAGCGGCAGGGGCATCCTCTCCGCAGACTCCGCGCCAGAGTGTGTGATCCGCGTCCAAGGCCAATACCTTCGTCGGTGGACGCAGCCGCACGGCTAGACGGCGGGCGATCAGTGTTGCTAGAGCAGTGAAAAAGACTTCGGTGTAAGGAACGTGAGCCGCCGTATCCGAAACAGAATCGAAAGGATTTTCGACAGGATAAAGCGCCTCTACTTCCTCCGCAGTGATGAGTTCGAGATTCGAAATTCCCTCGAGGGCAGTAAATATCCGTTTCGCATCATCGGAATCGGTCGCATCGGGACATAGAATGGCCAGATGCGCCGCCGTAGAGCGGGAAATGAGTACACGTAGGGCTTCTGCTAACTCATCTGTATAAGCAATCACATCGCCAGGGCGGAGTAGAAAGACATTCATCCCCCCCGCTTCATTTCGGGCGCTCTCGCTCGTCGGATCGAGCGCCTCCTGCAGTAATTGAGCGTAATCGGAGAAAGTCGCGCGATACGCCAGTCCGAGAGTTTCTGTCCAGAACTGAAGGGCAGGGCGTAGAGGCTCAGCCACGAAGCTGGCCGTGATGCGGAGATGGGCTAGTGCAGTTGTTTTCAGAGTGAGAATCAGATCGAATTAAAGAAAGCGTTTTAGATCGTCGAGAGCTGGGAAGTCGGAACGCCATTCAAGAAGAGCAGTGCGATCCAGCTCTGCACTTACCTGCGCCGCTTCCGTCCCAGCTTGGGCTAGGACCTCGCCTTTCGGATTGACGATAATGCTTGCCCCAGGATAAGGATGATACGGATCAGAGCCGGAGCGATTCACTCCCACCACATAGGCCAGATTTTCAATCGCTCGTGCCCGGAGCAGAGTCGTCCAGTGATCCACGCGCACAGAAGGCCAGTTCGCGATCACGACGAAAACTTCCGCCCCGGCGAGAACTGCCTCGCGGAAAACCTCAGGAAAGCGTAGATCGTAGCAGATCAGAGGTGCGACTTTCCAGTCACCGATCGAAAAGACGACCGTTTCGCTTCCCGCCGAATAGTAATTCCCCTCATTCACCTTCGAGAAGGGCCGCCTCTTTCGATAACGAGCGACTTCCTGACCACTCGGTGCAAAACAAACTGCTTCGTTTGCTGCTTTCCCATCGCCCAGATCGACAGCAACTCCGCCGAGAATGTGAATCTCGAACTTCTGCGCCATCTCCGCGAGAAAGCTCTCCGACCCACCGCCACGGGGTTCTGAGACACCCGTGGCGTTCATCGTGAAACCCGCCAGAGCGAGTTCAGGAAGAACCACCAAGGTCTCTGGCGAAAACCTCTCAGCCTTACCGAGCGCTGCCTCGATCCTCGCATAGCAGGAACGGCGATCCTCCCAAGCGATCTCATACTGCAAGCCGACTACTTTCATTTATAAAAACAAAATCGATAAAGTTCACAAAAATAATCCTTAAATATAATAATTCAAATTAAAATAAAATTGCCATAAAAAGCTAAATTTACAATAATGGAAATTATGAAAATTACAAATTCTTAAATAGTTTAATTTCCGCGATGACCAATTTTTCACGAGTCGTCATTAGTCATCTGACCATGGAGTTGAGAGCGATTCCGCAAGCCTTCAGCAACTGGAATCAGCCTGTCTACAAAAGCTGAGAATGGGTGAATCGACTCACACTCAGAGTGAATCCCCTCCATTTATGGCGATTCAGCCCATGCTTTTTCAGATTTCAAATCTCCCAATTTTCAACGGAGCATGGGATGACTTAGCTGCTTGCTCCCATCAGAAGGCGATTCTCTGAATCTCACTGCGACGATTTTTTCTGCTCGGCGTAAGCACTTGGATTGAGCATCTTTTTTACGTCGTCCATGCTCAGCGAGACATTATCCTGATAGCCGATGGAGCGCGGAGTGCCCTTGGGGCGCGGGGCATCTGCTAAGGCTGCGTTGGTCTGATCTTCTCTGGTTCGAAACTCTTTCCCTGCTTCACGATTATCGGATGTGCCGAAATTACCAAACAAGGGTGCGTCTTTTGCCTTCTTCTCGAAGCCCTTTCCGGCGTCACGAAAGGAGGATTCTCCGAAATTTCCCTCTCGTGCGATTTGACTACCATCCCGTGCCGCGGTGACTCCGGTGAATTCCTGGCGCTTCAGATATTCCGGTGTTCGGAATTGTTTTGTTTTCGCCTCCGCTTTGTCCAATCGCGCTTCTTTGGTCTGGAAGTCTCGTGTGAAACTGCGGGACGTTTTCCCTCGGAATAAGTTGGGACGATCTGCGACGATGCTTCCTTCGGGAGAAAGCGTGTACCCGCGTTGCGCGAACTTCGTGTCGATCTTCGCCGTATCGGCACCACCTTGGCCGCCCCACATCTGATTATCGAAGGAAATATTTGATCGAGTGGATTTGACAGTCCGTTTCGTCTCGCACTGACAGAAAAGCAGCGGCAGGATGAGCAGAATAGACTGACGGAAGGTTACCATGAGTCGCGAATTTCGCGCAATTCCCGCCCTTCGGCAAGTGCGCCGGACCATTCGTTGAGAAGAACTTCTTGCCCCTGAGTGAGTGAGAGGTCGCGCAGGCGATTCTCCATCTCGTCGAGTCGTCCCCAAGCCTGATAGAGTCGCGGTATCCAGCGTAGGTCGAAGCGCAGGGGCTCGTTCAGCAGGCTGCGGATCAATTTTTCTGCTTTGGGGTAGTTTCCACTCTCGATCAGGAAAGCCAGATGCTTTTCCTGAAATCGAGCGGCCTGTCGCTGTCTCGGAAGGATGGAGGCTGCGTAACGATCAAACAAGCTCTCGGCCAATTCGGTCTCTCCGATGGAAGCGAACAGGGGCGGGAAATTGCGACGTATCTCCAGATTCGGCTGGAGGGCGGTGTTCCCCGGTTCCTGAAAGGATGGAGACATGGCCTCGCGCATGAGTTGGGCATGAACTTCCAGAAGGCGGTAGCGATCTCCGATCCGGTGGAAAAATGCGACTTGGCGGGCCGGTTCGTTCGGGAAGAACTCGGTTCCGGCTGCATGACTGGCGCTGGAGATCTCTCTGGCGACTGCGATCCCTTCGTCTCCGAAGGCAGGAAGGGTTTCAAGCAAACGGAAACGGGCCGTTGGATTACTGATCAGATCCGAGGTCATCTGGCGAGTGATCTTTTTCAACTGTCCCTGAAAATGTGCGGCCAACAGATCCGCCAGCCATCGAGAATCGGAAGGGAGTGAGGCATGTTCGATCCACTGTGTTAGTTCCCCTTTTGGATCGCCCTGGGAGATCGCCCATTCCACGAATCGATAGGCATTGGGGCGAGTGAGCAGAGTGTTGTGATCTGCCATTTTCAGATCGCTGGCCTCAGAGTCTTCTTCCGGATTCACTTCGTACAGGAAATCGCAGAAGAAATTCTCCAAGTCCTCTTGAATATTGCTCCACTCTTTCCCCTGCTGTCTCATGAGTCGCAGAATCTGTTCGGAAGTAGCCGTACGTTGAATGCGATCACCCGAGGAGCGACGGAGCAGATGTAGGATGCTGATGGCATCTTCTTTGCCTCCTGCCTGAAAGAGGGCATCTGCTGTCGCACGGACGAGAGTGGACGGTTGTCTCCCCATCGTTGCCTGAGCCAGTGCCCGGAGCGCAGCGACATCGTGAGACTTCACCGCAGCGTGAGAGACTAAGGAGAGCTGGATCGCCCGTCTCTGGAGCGTGGCTTCCTCCGGGTCCACAGCCAGAGGTTGGAGCCAAGTGATCGCCTCCGCTTGGCGGTCTTCCCGGATGAGAGCCTCCGCACCCAGGAGACTCTGCTCGCCGGACAGTGTGCCGCGATGTCGCTGTTCCGACAGTAGGCGCAGTAAAGCTCCGTCGTCACCTTGACGGCGATAGGCCTCGATCAGGGCATCCTGATAGGGTAGATAGGATCGATTGGTGACCGGCGGTGCTCCGTCGCGCACTTCCGGCTGCCTACCGAGCTGAGTGAGGCGATCGATATCCCGATTCATCAGGAGAAAGCGAGCGTGCTGCTCACTTAGATAATCAAAGGTCAGACCGGGAGGCGTGGGGAAGTCGTGATTATTGATCAGCGTAATCACGTCGAGAGCGGGTTTCGGGTCGAGCGCTTCAAAGGCGGCGTCGAACAGGCCCTGGAGAGGGGCGTAGTCTCGCTCACGTCGCACAGCCGCATCGCGATAGACGGTGACTGCTTCGCGATAGTATCCGCGACTCTCCAGCGACTTGGCCAAGTCGAGCAGGCTGTCCGGCTCGCGTAGAAGGCCGCGCAGAATGCGGATTTTGGATTCTCGTTCAGCGGGTGAAACCCCTCTCAGCAGCAGAAGACAACGGATTGTTTCGAAGGACTCATACTGGAGGCTGACTTCCAGTTCTGCTCTCCGAGTCAAAGTCAGACGCGAAGATGAATCCGCCAGCACTGAGGTGAGATACGGGCTCGGATGTAGGTGATCTCCGTAGCGCTGGAGGATACGTGTCATGCGCTGCCACGCCTGCCCCTCCCGGTGATTACTTTCATCCTGTGCTGCCGATGGAGTGGGAATCGCTGAACGTGCCTCGATGATCAGCAAGTGATTCAGCGCCTGACAGGCGACGACATGATTCCCTCGAGCCAGAGCGATCTGGAGATCACATTCAGCGCGATCTGATTCTCGGAATGGGGCCTGATTCATCTGTGTCCTCAAGGATTCCAAGAAGTCGTCCCTCTCGGAATCGGACTCCAAGCTGGAAAGTTTGTCGAGAATCGCCGGATAGAAATAATTCATCAGTCTCCCGCCTGCCCCCGAGGCGGCGATGCGGAGGGACTGATCGAGCCAGTGTCTTTGCTCCTCTGTCCGACCAGCAAGCCCTGCCGTCTGCGAGAGTTGATAGAGGAAGCCTCCCTCTTCTTTCAATTCCCCTTCGGCAAAGTGGCGTCCCAGATGCCATGCAGCTTCGAAGAGCCGGACTTTTCTCAACTCAGAAAACTGGTGAAAGGCGACTTCTTTCGACTGCGGCAGCTCGCCTAGCAAATCATCGATCCATTCACCTCTGGAAAGAGGGTCGTCGCTGGCATCCTTACGCAGAATCAAAGCAGCGATTCCGAGACATACCGTACGAGAAAATGCCGTTCCTTGCGTCGCTTCCTCTTGATGAAGCCATGAGAGTATGTCCAGTTTCTCATCCGCCAATAGGTGACAGTAGGCGAGTCCGAGTTCCTCAGCGCGAGTCTTTGCCTCGGGAAGCTGGCGTAGCAGGGCAGCAAAGCTGGAACGATCCTGTGAATATCGAGCGGCCCAGAGTCGCTCGATGAGTGGGCGATCTGATGGTGCCCATCGTTTGTGCCAAGCGGATTCACGACCCAATTTCACCGCCAGAATCGCTGTTTCTTCGATGGCGCGAAGGCGCATCGCTGATTCACTCTTCGGAAGAATTTCGAATTCTTCTCTGGGGGCCTGGAGGGTATCGGCAACTTCGCTTTTTGTATCTCCGAGCGCAGGATAGGCCTCCACAGTAAACACAAAGGCGTCCAGCACGCGATTCGCAGGAGTCAGAATCAGAGGCAGACGGGCATTTTCATAATTTTTTGGATATTCGAGACTGTCGGTATCATCCAGAATGGCATCGAAGGTGGTGAAAGCGGTTTCGTAGTCTTCGCGCTGAATTTGCAGGAGTCCCAAGCGAAAGCGTACGGCCAGATCCCAATTTCTCAGGGAAGCGAGATTGGTCAAGACGCGCTCGGCATCTGTTGGGCGACTCGCTTTTACGTAATAATCAGCCAGTTCGGCGAGGTAGTCGGTATCGCTGCTGAATTTCGATTCTAACCTCACGCGCAGCCGGTCGGCTTCAGCGACGCGCAGATCTTTTTCCAACATCGAGACTAGTTCTTTCCAGTTCGCTAGACTGTTGCTATCCCCGAGGGAAAGCAATTGACGCCGGTAATAGATCGCTGATTTCAGATCGCCGAGCCGGGCTGATAAGTCGCTGAGGTCAGCCAGCAAAGCCTCATTCCGGCCCGACATATAGTAGGCCTTCTGCATCGCATCGTATGCATCGCGATCACGTCCGGCGGCTTGGCAAACGCGGGCGAGAGCTTCGAAAAAAAAGGGATCGAGGGGGTGTTGTCCGATCAACTCCTCATAGCGATCCTGCATCCAGTCTAGCAGGTAATTTGCTTGTGCCAGAGCGATCTGAGAGTCGAGTTGCTTATGTCGCTGCACAGGATCTGAGTCTGCCTGGATGAGATCGATCTGCGCCTTTAAGGCATCTTCTGGTTGCCCTGCCTCGACCAGTGCGGTGGAGAGTTGCTTCACTACGATGCGCTTTTCGAAGAGATCTGCTTTGCGAAAGGCACCTTGCCAGATTTCTACCTGCTTTTCTGGGTGTCCCAGCCTTTGATAGATTTTCGCGAGAGAATTCAGGGTCGCAGGAGAGACGTCCGGGGCTTGCGCCAGAGCCTCAAGTTCCTTCACCGCTTCATCCTCAAAGCCAAGAGAAAATCGCACATCCGCCCGGCGGCGGCGATATTCCTCCGCATGTTCGGGATCGATTTGGATGAGTCGATCGAGATGAGGAATCAAGCGTGTGTCTATCTCGTTCTGCTCAGCCAGATCGAGATAGAGTTTTTCCACTTCAATGACGGGCTTGCCAGCCTCCTGAGTGGCCAGATCGAGTTGGCGTGTGCATTCGGCAAAGTCCTGGAGCTTGAAAGCCCACCAAGCGGCCCGATAGCGATGATCGATCGATGGAGAATCCTCCGCAGTGGTTTTGATCCGGTCGTAGTAGTCGATCAACTCCAGTGGTGGAGCTTCGTCACCGGGAGAATGCGTGGTCCGCGAGGCGGCGGCCGCCGGCCGACGATATTCCGCTAGACTCTGAATGCGTCCCTGTTTGAGAACTGTGGCATCTCGTGGATCTGTATCGGCGCGAGTAGCGAAGTAGCCGCGAATCAGACTGAAGAGCTTCTGATCGATCTCGGTGCGTCGATCTAGAGTTTCACAGGCCTCCCGAATCTTCTCAAATTGTGCAATGGCCTGATCGATTTCCTTTCTCGTCACGCAGAGGTCGGCGCGGCTGAGTTGATAGTCGATATTGGCGGGAGCTAATGTGATCGCTTCGTCCAGCGCCTGGAGTGCCTCATCGCTCCGTCCCATGTCTTTCAGAACTTCAGATATCCGATGCAGGCGAGAGGCTTTTTCGAGGTTTCCACCCGCAGTATTCGCCGTGTAATCGCGCAGGACGGCGAGGGCGGAATCTGTGCGTCCGCGCTCAGAGAGAAATTTCGCCAATTCAACAGGAGAGGCAGATCCGTCGGACGGGTCTGCTGCTAAGATCGGATCCGCGAGCAGTCTCTCCATGAGATCGTCCAGATGGTGAGTGCGGGCGAAGTCGAGGATGGAACGCCGCCCTTTCACGTCCGGATTGGTCTTTTCTAGGAGGGTTTCTAGGCGAGACGAAGCAGCGAGCCGCCCTGTCGTGTGGAGATCGATCAGCGCCCGCTGGAGCACGAGATCGAGTGAAGGATCGGCTTCTTCCGCCAGCAAGCGATCCAACGTGGCAGCGGCAGCCTGGTAGTGATCATTCCGCATCTGCAGAGAGACGAGTCGAAGCCGGTAGCCCGTGTCTTTTGGCAGTCGCTCCGAGAGTTTTGCGACGGTTGCTTCCTCCTGTAGCGAATCGGCAGTAAGTCGATAGAATTCGGCTAGATCAAACAGATCTCGTTCAGAAAAAGTGGTCGCCCCAGAGCGCTCCGTCCGGGCCTTCAGGGATGCTTCCAGCGCTTCCAGATCGCCATTTCGTTCGTGAATGCGAACATATCGAGAGAAAAGTTCTGCGTATTTGGGGCTTTTAAAATGGACTAGTTCCATGGCCTCCTGGGTCGTTTGGGAGGCAGAGGGAAGATCGCCTGAGAACTCGTACATCTGACTGAGTTCCTGAAGCGCCTCTACTCGTTGCGCAGGATTTTCACTCTGCGACTGCTCTCGGAGCAGCTTTGCTGCGGGTCCGACGGCGCCTGCCTCCATCAGCGCCCCGAGGATCTGGGTGCGCAGATTCGTGTCTGCGGGATAGTCCTGAAGCAGTCTTTCCCACTCGGCCACGGCTAGGTCATTCTGTCCGGTTTGGCGGTACAGCTCTGCCAGACGGCGCCTGATCAGTGGAGCATCTTCGGCGGTGGGCGGAACCAGCTTCACGAGCCGAGTATAGAGATCCGTCGCCTCACTGAGGAGCTTTTGCTGATCGGCGATTTCGGCCTGAGACTTCAGAGCCGACACGTTATCGGGCGTCTTCTTGAGAATTTCCGCATACAGTGCACGAGCCGAATCGAGTTCAGCACCTTTTCTGAGAATGTGCGCATAGATTAGCTTCCCGATGTCGGAGCCCTTCTCGCTCGCCCCTTTGAGATAATCCCGGAGAAGATCGAGTTGTCCCTTTTTCTCGTAGAGTTCCCACAGCAGATTGAGAACTTTCCCATAGGCGGGGTCCTTCTGCAGGAGCTGCATGTATTGATTCGCCAAGCGCGAATCGGCTTCAGACCAGCGGCTTTCCTGAGCTGAGAGAGTCGGTAGCACCGTCGCGACCAATATCCCCAGGATCACCGGCCAGGTGAGAGTCCGGGTGAAGCTGTGCAAAAAGGAAATCATCGGAAGGGTCGGACGGGGACACCGAAAGAGATGAAACGGTATCTGTGTCCGATTGTCACGTCAAATCGACGATCAGAGAACCCTGTCTGGTCAATCAGGGAAGAGGGTCAAGTCTCCGTTCTCGATGGGGAAACTCTCTTGATCACTAGTTTTACACTCCGAGCAGCTGTGAGAGAACCCAGAGGAAGAAAAGAATGAGGGCGAGATAGTTCATGTCATCCGTTTACGTGAGGACGGATGAGAGTCTTTCGAATTGCGCAGTATTTTTAGATTCTTTTTGAAAATAGGAAAATGGATTGAGGATTCGCAGATCCTATGAGCCACAATCAGTCATTACTTCTTTTGCTCTAAAAAGTCACAGGCGAGTCCAGCCATCGCAGCGACGCCGGTCTTGAGGCATTCTTCATCCGCATCGAAGGCGGCGGTGTGGATTTCACCCGTAATGCCCTTCTTCTCATTCGCCACGCCGAGACGGAAGTAGAAGCCGGGACTCACCTTTGCAAAATAAGAAAAATCCTCGCCGCCCATGCCGGGCACGTAGGAGAATACCTCCTTTTCACCGAACAGGCGTTGAAGCGTGGGGAGGCTCGCTTTCACTAGCTCGGGATCGTTGAATACACTGGGATACCCCTTTCGATACTTCAGTTCATAGCTCGCGCCATAGGCTTCGGTCACTCCTTTGAGAATCTGGTGCATTTTTTCGACGACTCCATCACGGAATTCCTCATCGTAGGTTCGTACTGTCCCGATCAGCTTCACTTCTCCGGCGATGATGTTTTGGCGAGTGCCGCCCTGGATGATTCCGATGGAGAGCACCAGAGGTTCGCGTGTGCTGGTGAAACGACTGCGGATCGCCTGCAGGGCGGTGACGGCTTCGGCAGCGACCACTACCGCGTCGATTCCATTTTGCGGCTGGGACCCGTGAGAGACTTTCCCTTGGATGAGGATTTCGAAGTTGTCGCTGTTTGCACTATCCGGTCCGGCAGCGTAGGCGAGCTGTCCGGCAGAGAGGTATTGGATTTTTGCCCCCGGGACAGCCTGAGTGATCATAGGACGGCAATGCAGACCGAAGACAGCATCGGGATGAGGGTTTTCCATCGCCCCTTCTGTCACCATCTGCTTCGCTCCCCACTCGCTCTCGAAAGTCAGCGGCATTCCTTCTTCTGCCGGTTGGAAGAGGAATTTCACCGTTCCGCCGAACTGATCGCGGTGTTTCGATAACAGTTCCGCTGTGCCCAGAGCCACCGTCGTATGGACATCGTGTCCACAGGCATGCATGATACCGGGATTCTGAGAGCGAAAGGACTTGCCCTCTGGTTCTGTGATGGGAAGTGCATCCATGTCAGCCCGGATCGCCACGCAGAGACCGCCCTCTTTCTTCCCCTTCAGTAGGGCGACGATTCCGTGCTTCGCCACCGGAGACTGGATCTCCAGCCCGAGACTCTTGAGCCGCTCGAGAACGTAGGCGGAAGTATTTGCTTCATCATTCGAGAGCTCTGGATGGGCATGGAGATAGCGTCGTGTTTCCACCAGTTGAGGAAACATTTTCTCAATATCCGTCCGGAACAGTTCATCACGGTCGTAGGAGCGAGCGTCCGACACGCAGGACAGTTGGAGAGCGAGCACGGTGAGAATAGAGGCTGTGACAGTCTTCATGGCGACCATCATAGCGAGAATTTTCCGAATTCCGAAGCAGAAAATTATCAGAGTTTCTCTAGGAGGGAGCGGAGATCATGAGATCGCACTCTTCACGCTTCGTCTGAAAGTCGGCGCGAGAGAGCTTCTAGGCTGATGCCTTTCGTCTCGGGCATCAGCAGGATTACCCAGAGTAGTTGCAGGACCATCATGCCACAAAAGAGGGTGAAAATCCATCCTGGAGCGAAGGCGCCCACCATGATGGGAAAAAAGCTCGTCAGCAAAGCGGCGAAAATCCAGTGTGTGGCACTGCCGAGGGCCTGGCCAGAGGCTCGATGGCGATCAGGGAAGATCTCGGAGATGAATACCCAGATCACTGTTCCCTGGCCAACCGCGTGAGAGGCGATGAAGCCGAATATGCAGGCGGGCACGATTCCAAAATGTCCGGAAAAGAAAGCCCATGCACACAAGCCAAGCGACACGATGTAGCCGATGGAGCCGATCAGCATCAAGGTCCGCCGCCCCAGACGGTCGATCAGCCACAGTCCGACGAAGGTGAACAGCAGATTGGTGACTCCGATTCCTACGGATTGCAACAGCGCCGCCTTCGCAGCCAGGCCGGTCATCTCAAAAATCCGAGGTGCGAAATATAACACGGCGTTGATCCCTGAGAGTTGGTTGAAGAAGGCGATGGCGAAGGCCAGCAGGATAGGCTTTCGCAATCGGGCTGACCAGAACCCTCGCGCTACTTTCTCTCCCGCTTCCGCGATCAGAATCTCGTCTATTTCCGCCACCAGAGTTTCCTCGTCCGCTGCGATACGGATGCGTTTTAGCATCATGAGAGCACCCGCTCGGTCCCCACGACGCATCAGCAGCCAGCGAGGGCTCTCGGGAAGGAATACGCAGGCCACGAAGTAAATCAGCGAGGGAAACACGGCCACGCCCAGCATCCACCGCCACGCGTTTTCACCGATGCCGCCTAGCAGTGCGTTCGAGACAAAGGCGATCACGATGCCGAAGACGATATTGAACTGAAACATCGCCGCGAGGCGTCCTCGATGGGAAGCAGGAGCGATTTCCGAGATATACAGAGGAGCAGCCACCGTCGAAACCCCGATCCCTAATCCGCCGAGAAAACGAGAGAGGGAGAAAATCCACACATTTCCTGCGAAAGCACAGCCGAGAGCCGAAATCACATAGAGCACCGCGATGGCCAGCAGTGTGGGCTTTCGCCCCCAGCGATCCGTCGGCCAAGCCCCAGCGATGGCTCCGATCACCGTGCCGTAGAGCGCCGCTCCCATCGCCAGACCGTGGGCTGCATCGCCCAGATTCCACAGTTTCTGGATCGTCTGCTCGGCTCCCGAGATCACCACCGTGTCAAAGCCGAAGAGAAATCCGGCCAAGGCTGAGGTGACGGCCCGGAGGAGAAGCCGCCCACCAGCACGAGGCGTCACAGAGGCGATAGCGGAGGAATTCATAGAAATCGGCACTCAGAATACAGGCATCATGTCCCAGGCATCCAGCGAAATCACCTTTGCATCGCCGCCTGTCGCGAAGAGGCGCACGCCCAGACTATCTGTCCGCACAGGATAGATCCTCTGTGTCAGGCACTGACGCTCATTCACGTACACTTCTACGATGCTGCGGTCGAGGAATACGCGAATGCGGAGCGGCTGCTTGTCCTCGCCCTGTCCCAGAGGCAGAGGAGCCACCTGCTCGGTGATTTCTCCGTAACTTCCCTCCGCCCCTGATTTCGTCAGATCACTGCGTAGAGTGCCATCGGCCAGCGAAATCACGAAGGGGGTTCTCTCTTCACCCTCGGGCGAACAGCGCAATACGATTCCGAGTTCCTTCGCTTGTCCCATGTCCACCGTCAGCTTCAGTTCCAGACTGTCTCCGCTCACACCTTCGAGGATCGTTTCCTTTCCATCAGGTAGGAGGATGTTTTCCTGATGTCTGGGATGGGTGCGCAGTGCCTCCAGCTCCACCGCAGGTTCGATTTTCAGAGAGCGATCCTCATGCAGCGAGAGCACACGCGGCATCGTGGCGACTGATCCCCATCCACGTTTTCCCGGATTCTCTCTCGCTTCCCGTACCCAGCCCCAGAATAGGCGACGCCCCTGGCCGTCGAGCAGAGTCTCCGGACCAGAAAGTTGACCACCGGGCCAGTTCATCTTTCCATGGGATTCCGGAAAAAACTGCTCCTTCTCACGATCCCATGTGCCTATGTAGTATTGAGCCTGAGCATACGGACGATGTGTGTGCATCAGTAACATGTGCCGCCCCTGCCCGATGGGATAGAAATCCGGACAGGCGCAGTCCTCTTCCTCCGTCGTCCACTTTCGGTCAGAGTGATAGAAAGGACCGCGATATTCCCAACGGATCAGGTCTTTCGATCGATACAGACTGGTGCAGTCACCTTCGTATCCCGGACGATG